>CAYULV010000122.1:0-10299 GCA_964445655.1 uncultured Granulosicoccaceae bacterium
TCTTGAGAATCTTTTTCTTTCTATACGTCAATGACGGTGGGTATCGAGCGCTTACCTTTGTATTGAATAAGCTCAACTCCGAAACATAGCCCTCAATATAGTTATCCAAATCCAGCACACGGACAAAATTACCACGCTTTATCGATGGGTGAAGCAATAGAGCAAAGTACGCTGTGATATTACTTAAAAGGGACCATTGGGCAAATAATGCCACCCCCATTAGGGTGAGCATGGTCGTTGAGAAAAGCAGGATATTTGAAAATTTAATACCCCAAATCAAAAAAATCAGTAGCGCGGTTGTCAGTGCTAATATTAAGCGAACCGCAGTTTTTGCCCGACCAGATACCTCGGGCTTAAAATTTCCATCTTCAGCACTTTCTTTCAGTTTTGGATAGATCAGTCGACCGATTAGCCAGTAGAGAGCTAATATCGCACAGGTCAAGGTTATCTGACCGGACTGATGACTGTTTAAGTATGACAGATATTTTTCCATTGTTCGAACCAGGAGTTACTTTAAAGCCTCTAGAAAATTACTTTGATGAGATTGAAAGAGTGTTAATCTTCTCATGAAGTAGTTTCAGCTCAAGATCAATCTTTAGGCTAACTTCATAAGTTTGGTCTGCTTTCAGGCGGTCTTTCTCACTCTGGCGATTCTGTGACATCAATATAAAAGGGGCTTGTATTGCTGCGATGGTAGATAGCAGCAGATTGAGTAAGATGAAAGGGTAGGGATCGAATGCCTCTTTGCTGAGAGCAAACGTATTGATGCCCATCCACGTCAACATAACGCCAAGGAAAATAATAATGAATAGCCAGGAGCCGCCGAATTTTGCGACCCTGTCTGCGAGTCGGTCGCCAAAAGACAGCGAGTTCTGATATGTCGCGTTGATGTTCTCTGCGATAGTTTCACTGTTAGCAATTGCCTCCACCACTTTTAACTGACTGTCGTCGAGGGCTGTGGTATTACCGCCGAGTAAGTCTTCCGCTAGTTGCTCGATTTTGTCTTCAGTTGTATTTTCAGTCATTGTCATTTCTATAGTGCATCACTAATTTGCTTCTTACTGGAGACTCTGAGAATCCAGTAACCTAATAAACCTGATAACAGAGAGGCGATGATAATTGCCAGTCTGTCGGCGCGGGCGTAGCCAACGTTCGAATCCGAAAAGGCTAAACCTCCGATAAAGAGGCTCATTGTGAAGCCAATTCCACACAGTGCAGACACGCCGAACAATTGCATCCAGTTGACATTGCTTGGCAACTGCGCAAGTTTGAGTTTGATCGCGAGGTAGGAGAAGAAAAACACACCTAATGGTTTACCAATCATCAGACCAAGCAAAATTCCGATTGGAACCGGTGATAGTATCCGTTCCAGGTTGAATCCCTCCAGCGCGATGCCCGCATTAGCAAAAGCGAAGATCGGTAACACAGCGAACGCGACCCACGGATGCAGCTCGTGTACTAAATGACGCAGCGGTGGGATACTGCCGTCCTTAGTGGCCTTACCAGGGATGGCCAGTCCGGTGATCACACCAGCCAGGGTTGCGTGGACACCAGACTCAAGGACACAAACCCATAGAATGATACCAGCCAATATATAGGGCGCTGTTCTACGTACACCGGCTATGTTCAATATGATAAGGACCATACTGGCAAACGCTGCCAATGACAGGGCCGATATCGAAAGATTCGACGTGTAGAAAACGGCGATGAATACAATAGCACCCAGATCGTCCAATACCGCCAACGTCATCAAAAACACCTTGAGTGTTAAAGGCACTCTGCTGCCAAGCAGCGCGAGTACACCGAGTGCGAACGCGATATCAGTGGCTGTGGGTATTGCCCAGCCTGACAGTCCTTCAGGATTTGACAGATTACATAGCACGTAGATCATGGCAGGTACCATCATTCCACCGACTGCTGCAATCGCGGGTAATACGATTTGTCTTCGATCCGCGAGGTAGCCTTCAATCGCTTCGCGTTTTATTTCCATACCGACTAGAAAGAAAAATACGGCCATCAGACCATCATTGATCCAAAGGAACAGTGGTTTGTCTAAACCGAATGAACCGATTCTTATCTCTGCGGTGGTTTGCAGGATCGCGATGTAGTTTTCGCCAAAAGGCGAGTTTTTAAAGATCATTGCGCCTACGGCTGCAACCAGCAACAGCATGCCGCCAGAGGCCTCCAATTGCATAAAGCGTTTGATTGACCTTCCAAACCTTGAAGTGGAAGGTGTCATTGTGGTCTATTCAAGTTCTTGTCGTTTAAGGGAAGGAATGTTTCAGTCACTACTTGTGTTGTCGTTGTGTAATTCCGGGATGCTCACTACAGGAAAAACCGCAGCGCCATCGGTGTTTTCGAATTCGTCTTCTAGATCGGCATCGAGGGTTGTTTCAACCGGTTTGTTTAGTATGACTGCACAGATGGAATCGATCAGCTGATGAATCTTTGGGTCGTCTTTCAATCGGTAGAACACCACACGGGACTCTTTGCGTGTGTCGACAAACCCTTCATCTCTGAGCTTACCTAGTTCCCGGCTGAGTCGAGGCTGTCGAATTTCCAGTTCCTGCTCGATGTCACTTACCGCCATCTCATTGTCTTTCAGTGCGCAGCACAACATCATTCGATCGGGATGCGAAAGCACTTTGAGCCAGTCTGAAACTTCGGTTGCAACGTAGCGAGCATCTGCTTTAGACAAATTCATTTGCTCGTACCTTTGGTTTCTATGTAATACCAAAGGTGACCATCGGGTGTTTTGTTGATATCCGCCTGGCTGTCCGGTGGTGTCAGCAACAGCGCTTCTCCCGGTCGCCATCCTTCCGGAGTAGAGTGATCTGCTCTGGCTACTTCCTGAAGTGCTGCCAGTACTCTCAGTATTTCATCAACCGACCGACCGACGGTGTTGGGGTAATGCACCAGCGCTCTAATGATGCCCTGTGGGTCGATGTAGTAGATCGAGCGCACGGTGTTGGTGGATTGGGAGTTGTCATCGATCATGCCGTAGGCACGCGAAATAGCCAGTGAGGTGTCTTCTATGATTGGGAAGTTCACCGAGACATCAAAGTGTTGCTCAATATCTTTAACCCACGTCAGATGTGAATACAGGCTGTCCACAGACAGCCCTATCAGTTTGCAGCCCAGTTTGATGAAGTCCTTTTCCGCTCTGGCAAATGCGGCGATCTCTGATGTGCATACCGGCGTGAAGTCCGCTGGGTGGGAAAAGAGCACGACCCATTCTCCCCGCAGAGCAGACAAATGGACCTCTCCTGTGGTGGAGCGAGCAAGGAAATCTGGCGCTTCTGAATCAATCCTTGCGACTTCTGACGGTGCTGCATCCCGGGTGGCGTTCGACATAAAAGCTGAATCCGTTGAAATAATGTTTGACGATATTAATATTATAAAATATATTTCGCAATATCTAATATCGGAAAATGTATATTAATATTTAATATATTCTATATGATTGAAATATATAGAGTAACTGTCAGGTTTCTTGTCATTACTGAAAGGTGGACAAAAGGCTCTGGCCACTCCTGATACCAGAAAGCGATGCGTGGCAGGAATGACGCGAAGTGATCAAACGACAAATGAAGCGGGCTGGGGCTGATTCACCCTATTAAAAACGAGCCTCTTGAACCACTACGAACGAGAACTATCCCAAATGATCAAATACACACTGCTACTAGCCCTGCTGACCCTGGCAAGCGGATGTGCGAGCAATAATCTAAAAGTCAGTGAATCCGCATTGAGCGGTGACCCAGCCGCACAGGCAAGCGAAGGCGCAAGGCTTAACACGGAAGGCGCCACACTGATTAGTGAAGCAGAAAAGCAGTTGGCCAAAGGCAGAAAGCAGGTGCTTGACGGAGAAAAAATGGTTCGTGCTGGCAGTGACAAGGCGGCGAGTGCAAGGACCAGTTACCGCGACCTTGCGCAATCGGCAGGGACTGCGGCAGACCCGGATCGGGTTGCTAAAGAGGCGAAACGACTTAAAGCCGCCGGCAAGCGCTGGAGCGCTGCCATCGCAGAAGTTGAAGACGGTAACAAGCTGATCAAGAAAGGCAACAAGCGCATCGAAAAAGCGCAAAACGATATCAGGACAGGCCGCTTGATGATGGAGCGGGGAAGTGTGTTGGTGAGAAACAGCGCCAGAACAAAGATCGACTCTGAGCTGCTACTCGTACTCGAAAAAATAGCTAATCCTGCATCGTAATAGCCGGGGGATATATCACGGTATCCCAGTGGTCTTCGGACTCGGAAAAATAGAGATCTTTATGATCGCTGCAATTCCGGTTATTGCATTGTCGGTGTTGTTCGCCCTGATTGTCGTTTTTTTACTGGCAGCGGAAAGTAGATGTCGCCAGGGTATTGATGACGAGGACCAGGCATAGTTGCATGTAAGTTGTAGGTAAGGATGTACAGGTAGGGGTGGCTGCATGTTGCTACCCGGTTTATTTAATTTTTCTTTTTGGAATCTATGATCATGTCTGTGATCGCTTGTATTGTGATTGCGTTGTTAGCATTGCCTGTAATTAGTCGTCGAGTGGACAATTCGTCCAACCCCGATCTTAACACTAGTTGGGCAGCGTTCCCGGTATCGGAAAACGAGCTGAAAGACGATTTTTCAGTTCGTGTAACCATTTCGTTTCTCGAGCACCAGTCATGAACTTCTTAATTCATTCAAATAAATTCACAACTCTATCGTCAGTGTTTGCACGCCGTCCCTTGAAACGGGTGAAGAGACATTTCTGTACGGCCAAACGACTCCTCATCTCCACCACGTTGATTGTGTTTGTTTCGGGGTGTTCAGGTAATGACGCAGATTTGGTTGAACCGATAACGTCTGACGACGCTGAGACGCTGTTGACTTCCAGTGAATCAACTGCCACATGTGTTGATGTACCGCCAGAGAATGATGGGTGGGGTTGGGACGGTTCGATGTCTTGTCGAATAAACACGGCACTACCGGGGCAGTCGCCTGAGGTAGACCTGTCGTTAATCACTGATGTGGTACTGGTGACCGGACAGTCCAATACACTGGGCAGTAATACTGAAGTAGAAGAAGGTCTGGATGATCCGTCTGCCAGTGTGTACGCGTGGACGGAAAACGGGTGGGATATTGCGAACTTGAGGCAGGTGTGGGATTTGGGCTGGCACCCCCGCACCACACCGGATGGATTGCATCCCCACAACAACTTTGCACTGCACTTTGGTAAGCAAGTCGTATCCAACAGCGACCGGGTCGTTGCGTTTATTGTGCTCAGTGCGCCCGGTCGACCAATCTCGCATTGGGACAAGGACAAAGATTTCTACCAGAAGATACGATCTCAGGTCGCAGACGCTTTGAGTTACTTGCCACATCTCAATGAGCTCAATGCTATTCTTTGGCATCAGGGTGAGAATAACTGGCAGGGTGGTGAAGAGTATCGTGTGAAGCTTTTAGAGTTAATCGGCAACTTTCGAGAGGAGTCCTGGTATGGTGAGAATGCACTGTTTATATGCGGTGAAACACATAGAGCGCCTGTCAACATAGATCTGGACACACTGAACGCGGATGATGATATACGGACAGCCTGCGTCAGTAGTTCAGGTGTTGGCGTGTTACCTGATCTTACCCATTTTAATGCCGAAGGCTTACGCGAAATAGGGAGGCGCTACGGAGATAAGTATTTGGGTATCTACAACGGTGATTTAAGCAGTCTGTAGATTTGTCATTAACTGCCTGACTTTGGCAGAAAATATGAAGCTTTCTTTTAGACCGGGGTGCGCCTGGGATTAACTATGAGCAACACGTCGCTACTGCTTGGTTGGCGAGAATGGGTGGAACCGGGTGACCCAGCACTGCTCGAACATCAAACGCATGCAGCGCTGTCTTCGAGCTCCCGTATCGATTTTTGCTTTTATTGGAGGCGGTGTGAATTATGAAACTGAAACTAAGTGGTGGTCTCGTCCATCATCTGCCAGAGGATCTCGCCATAGCGTTGAGTGATGCTGATATAGCTGCTGCTCGCTGGCAGGGGCTTACACCAATTGCAAGAAATGAGTATATTTGCTGGGTTGAGGATGCAAAACGGGAACAGACGCGTACGAAACGAATTGCTCTTGCCGTAGAGCAACTGCTCGAGGGTAAAAAGCGGCCCTGTTGCTGGCCCGGATGTATTCACCGGACCGATAAAAAGCCAGGGAAGTGGCAGCAAAAGGTATTGATTGACAAAAAGGCACGATAAGTGGCCGTTGGTATATTGGACCTGTGGCCTGCTATGTTTCGAAGTTGCTGAAGTTCTCTCACAACAACTAGTTCAAAAATTGCTCTTGTAGAATTCTGTCCTGTAAAGTCTGGTCAGGATCAAAGAGCACTGTAAGACTGTTGCGTCTTTCTGATTCTATAGTCACGCTTTTAACATCTCGGACTTCTATCCCATCTGCCGTGGCGGACACTGGACGCTTATTCCCATCCAGTACTTCCAGGCTGACTTTTGTGGTGTTGGGGAGCAATGCTCCCGGCCAGCGTCGAGGTCGAAAGGAGGAAATCGGCGTTAACGCAAGCAGGTTTGAGCTTATTGGCAGGATAACCCCATGGGCAGACAAATTATATGCGGTGCTGCCAGCCGGGGTGGCAAGCAGTATTCCATCGCAGACCAGACATTCCATTCTGGATTGCCCGTTTATCATAATCTCGATATTTGCGGCCTGTGCGGTCTGCCTGAACAGGGACACCTCGTTTAATGCCCTGAGGGTCAACTTGCGCCCATCGCGACAGGTGACTCGCATTTTAAGCCGGTGTAGTCTGACTGCTACTGCGTTATCCAGCCGGGATGGTAAGGACTTCACTCGATAATCGTTAAGCAAAAAGCCGACGGTACCACGGTTCATGCCGTAAATTGACTGTTCAGCTTCTGCATGCTGGCTTAGAGTGGTTAGCATAAAGCCGTCTCCACCGATGGCGACGATAATGTCAGCAGTCTCATGGACACCTTGTCCGTAATGACGTACAAGATTTTTATAGGCTGCTAAGGCTTTGCCAGTGCCCGAATGGACAAAAGAGAACTTTTTCCCCGCTGGAGTGATTGCACAGAGGGCTTTTGTGAGGGTCTCAGCCACGGGTATGTGTTAACCACAGGACTGATTGGTCGTGCAGGAAGTGTCTGCCGACACCTGCCTGCTCTGTGGCGGTGTAATGGAATTTGCAGCTGCTCGACGCACAGTCAATTGTTCTCTTAAAGATCAGTCATTATGATGCCAGCGGTGCGGGCGTCTGTACTTTTCAAAATGTACGGAATTGTCCCCAAGCCACGCACGTTCCTGGGCAGGTTTCAGTGGCAGGGACGTTTCATAATCGTTAGTGTCTTCTCTAAGATAATGGACACCTGTGAAGAATGCTTTGCGACCTTTCCGTTTTTTTGGTTTCATTGCGAGCGTCTAACTTAGTTGTTTAAGTATTTTGCGGCCAGTGATTCACTGAGCGCACCAGAATATTGTGGCTATATATCTTAATGTCAAGATAAAGTATACTGATACATTTCTAATTTTGGTCAGTGGTATCACTCTTGTGAGTGCGACACTCGCGAATGCTGGTAGTCGCTCATTCTCATTTTATTATCTCGAAAGTAGTAAGCTTCCAAACCATCAATCGAGCGCTTAATGCGCAAATCTCTTTGAGAAAATCAACAGATTTTCACCAGTAAGAGCTTACCAAGGCACCGTGTTTACCCATGCCAAATTCCCCATCAGCCGTTACAAATTTTCAAAAATCCTGGTCAGAGCAGCGACCTGATCTTGACACCAGTAACGTCGCTACAGAACTGCGACTGCAGCTTCTGGCACACCGTCACTCA
Source organism: uncultured Granulosicoccaceae bacterium (assembly GCA_964445655.1). Classification (GTDB taxonomy): domain Bacteria; phylum Pseudomonadota; class Gammaproteobacteria; order Granulosicoccales; family Granulosicoccaceae; genus Granulosicoccus. Next base: position 7,833 of record CAYULV010000122.1, read on the forward strand.
GAGCTCAATGCATCTGTTTTGTCAGAGTATGGGCTGGAATGGTGGGCCTATGATATGTTGTCAGAGCTTCGCCGTATGGGGGCGCCGTACGAATGCCCGGTCAATCAGCTGAGCAAGATTATCCCGCTCACTTCAGGTGCACTGACGCATCGTCTGGATGGTCTCGTGGAAAGGAAGCTCGTTCGTCGCGGCGCTGACAAACAGGATCGCAGAAAAGTAATCATCAAGCTCACAGCAGCCGGAAAGAAACTTGTGGATAAAGCGGCCACCGCCAGATTTGATGCCTCTGATCTGGCGTTTCGGGCGCTCTCCAAAGCAGAGCGTAAGTCACTGGATAAGTTGTGCGATAAGCTATTGTCTACTCCGGTGACGTAGCGATTGTTTTCACGTTGCCATCTGCAGCCGGCCTACCCACGCTGGCCAGATCAACTATTCAGTGGGCGTTTGATCATCCGTAGCCTGGGTCGAATCTCCTGTAGCCTGATCGTCAACCGGTGACTCAAGCGGTTCATCCTGAGTAATTTCATCTGCGGGCGCACCGGTTGGCAAATTAAATTCACCGCCATCGGACTGCCCGGAATCGAGAATAAAGTGGACACCCGTGACGGTATAGTTACCGTGAATACGTCTCTGCACGATTAAATGATTCGGAGAGATTCGAGCTATCGCGGTAAGAAACGGCTGGTCGTACAGACTGATATCCGTGACGCGATCAATGCCCGGGGAGGCTGTAATCTCAATTTGCGTCCTTTCACTGATAGCTTTTGCCACCTCCTTTAGCGACACGCCTGTCGCTTCAATGGTGACCATTCCATCGGATATTTCTAACACCGCAATTTCAGCACGGGCTGAAGATAGCATCAAAAGTAAAACCAGGGGAGTTAACAGGCGGCCCCAAAGAAGCCGAGTTGTGATTGCGTAACAAGTATTCATGAGTGCGCATTAATCCTGGCAAATAATAGGATATTGAAAAGTAACCGCCATCACTGGCGGACCCTTAAAAAATCGGATACTGCGATCCATTTATCTTAATGTCAAGATATACTGACCGATATTGCCAAGGCAAAAAAAGTACCGGTTCGAGCAGCAATATAGTGGCTCAAAATTGCAGGAAGGGTACTTTTGATTCTAAAGTCAGCTGCCGGAATGCGGTATAAAGTGGTCATCGAAAATCACTGACATGGCTCAACTATCATGGATTAATGAGTTGTAAGTTATTGGTGCATTCTAGCGGCCCTTGCGCGATTCAGCGGCTCGTTCCCCGACAGCCGACCATACTAAAAGACAAATAACGATGAACCACGATACGAATTCCAATCCTGGCGATGATCTGCTATCCAGGACGCTGGCTACTATAGGGCAGGACCAGTCAGGGGAACTCGCGAGTTCTGTGGCGGGATTGTCAGACGCTGAACTTGCTAATCTTCTGGAGTCTCTTCCGCCAGAGCAACGCGCTGTGCTTTGGCTGAGCTGCCCCGTTGAAAGACACGGTGAGTTACTGGTGCATCTGCACGAAGAAGTGCGCTCGGGTCTTATCGATAATATGGCGCAGGCGACACTGGTTTCTGCCGTCCAGGTCCTGGATGAAGAAGATGCAGCAGAGGTCATAGAGGATCTCCCGGACGATGTCTCAGAGGCCATTCTTGATTTGCTTGACGCTGACAACCGGTCCCGTGTAGAAAAGGTGCTCTCTTACGAGCAGGGCAGTGCGGGGCGACTTATGAGTCGTAACCTGCTCAGCATACGACCCGACGTGAGTCTTTCGGTTGTGTGGCGATGGCTGCGGAGGCATGACACGCTGCCCGATCACACTGACGGTTTGATGGTGGTGAATGACGAGGGTAGATACCTCGGCAAGTTGACGATGGAGGCCATCGTTACCGGTAAATCAGAGATGCTTGTCGCGGAAAAAATGGACCGCAATGCAATCGCGATTCCTGCCGCCACAACAGAGCACGACGTTGCCGCGATTTTTGATCGTCGTGAGCTCATCTCTGTAGCCGTGGTGGATGAAGATGGCATTCTTTTGGGGCGCATCACGTTTGATGATGCCATGGATATCATCAAAGATGAGGCAGATCATGTTCTATTAAAAAGTGCCGGCTTAAGTCAGGAAGAAGACCTCTTTGCACCGGCACTGCCCAGTGCGAAGCGCCGTGGAATCTGGCTGGGTATAAATCTGATCACTGTGTTTCTTGCCGCCTGGGTGGTATCACAATTTGAGGTGGTGCTCAGTCAATTGGTGGCCATTGCTATCCTGATGCCTGTGGTCGCGAGTATGGGAGGCATCGCCGGCAGTCAGACGCTGACACTGACCATACGGGGCATGGCACTGGATCAAATCGCCACCGGCAATGTCGGTTGGCTGACTCGCAAAGAACTCACCGTAGGAACTATCAACGGGGTTGCGTGGGCATTGGTTGTCTCGTTGGCTGTCTATCTCTGGTTTAACAATGCAGGGCTGTCT
>CAYULV010000122.1:10399-11902 GCA_964445655.1 uncultured Granulosicoccaceae bacterium
GGGGAGGTTTATAAATTCAAGGATCTGCGAACGGGTATTGAACACGCCGCTAAAATATTTTTTCCAGGTCGCGACCCAAGAGGTAACGCGGTTACTACCTATGCGCAAAAGCTTTATCGTTTACGGAACTGTTCAATGGTGGTGCGTTATCACACGGAAGAAGTCATAAGGCTCCAAAATAAAGACGTTACTGTTTTGATCTCAGAATTCATCAGTGGCGAAATACTAGAGACTTTTTTACAGCGACAACGTGGAAAACGTTTACCTCCATACATTGCCTTACATTTATTGCATTCTCTTTGTCAGGGCATGGAAGAAATCCATGATTTGGACGAATATCATGGCGACCTTCACACTGAGAACATCATCGTCGCGAAGTACGGACTTCGCTTTGAGCTAAAACTGCTTGACATGTACAACTGGGGTAAAACCACTGCCGCGCATCGCCACTATGACACCGTGGATATGATACGAGTATTTTATGACATTCTTGGTGGTCAAAAGTACTACGCCAGTCAACCGAAATCAGTCAAGCAGATTTGCTGTGGATTAAAGCGGAGTCTTATTTTAAAGAAATATAAAAATGCTGGTGAGTTACGGCGATATCTGGAGAAGATGGAATGGCAAGACTGACTGCTGAACCCGATTACAAAGAGTGCATTCAACACCACCAGCTTGTTACAGGCACCTGCGCTGTTGTTTCCATAGAAGCACCTTACAAGTCCAATATCAGGGATGCCTACAACGAAGATAGCTATTTGATTTGTGAGCCAGGCGATGGGAGCGCAGTTCTGGCGATTGCTGATGGCGCAGGCGGGTACTCTGGTGGCAAGTCGGCTTCTCGATTGGCAATTTCTCTACTTCGTGATTGCGTTGCTTCCGCAAAAGCGAATGGAACCTCCTATCGAAATCAGATACTAGACGCAATTGAATCCTGTAACGAGAGGTTGACCGAAAGTGGTCAGGGAGCGACTACGATCGCAGTTGTGGAACTGATCGGTTCGGTGATGCGCCCGTATCATGTGGGAGATTCCTCAGTCATGGTGGTGGGTCAACGAGGTTTAAAAAAATTTCAAAGCGTACCGCATTCACCTGTCGGCTATGGTATCGAATCCGGTTACCTCAATGCGGATGTATCACATACGCATGATGACCGCCATTGGGTGTCAAACCTTGTCGGTCAAAATGAAATGCGAATTGAGCTGGGTGCTCCATTGGAGTTGGCCCCGTATGACACACTATTGATCTGTAGCGATGGACTAACAGACAATTTGCCATTAGAAATCATTGAGCGTTGTATTGTTAAAGGCCCGATCGATGAGGCACTCAAGCACTTGGTGAGCTTAGCAATAACTACCATGGCGAAAGAGGGGGGACATCCGGATGATCTCACCATAATGCTTTACCGAAGGGCGTATACAAGAAATGCAGTGAAGGAATGAGGCCCTACGGTTCGGGCTGTGATCCATGCACTAACCACCTGGTACTGAATAATTGGTTTCG
>CAYULV010000123.1:0-11837 GCA_964445655.1 uncultured Granulosicoccaceae bacterium
TGCCAGTCAACGCATCAATATGCTGGTGATCGGTTATATCGTTGACGCTGACGCCGGGTTTGGCTTCGGCATGAGGAATTCGCGTGCCAGAACGCGTATGGCCAAATCCATGCGGTATGGAGACCACGCCGGGCATTACGTTGTCAGTGACCTCCGCCGGCAAACAGATTTCCCCGGCTGCTGAACTGACAGCGACATTCTGCTCATCAACAATAGACAATCGTTTTGCATCGTCAGTATTGATCATCGCCGTACAACGAACCTGTCGGCTGGCACTGAGTTTTTTAAACTGATGCATCCAGGAATTATTGGTACTGACATGTCTGCGACCGATAAGACGGAAAGGGCGTTGCGGCGGTACGCCTTCGCTGACATCAACATCCGGTGTATCCGCATTCAATTTCGACAATAGCTCTTGCAGCGCCTTTTGGAAAATATCCGGCGCAAGATGTATTTTTTTATCGGGCGTCATCATCCCATCCGGCACCCGAGGGACCAAAGGCCCAAGTCGAATTCCATGCGTCGATGAAATGACTTTCTTAAGGGTCAGACCCGTCAGCCATCGTTTGGGGTGGCTGAGTTTTCCGTAAGCGCCGAGCATCAAACCCCAGTTGATTATGCGCCGTGGGTTTAAAAAGCGGTGCATGAAACCCGGTCCATTTGGGGACAAGCGTGCAATCAGCTCTTTGAGTACCTGCCAATCGAGTGGACGCTCGGCACCCGGAGGGAACAAGGCCTCGGAGTATTTGACGTTGTTTGAAACCGATATCAAGTTGAAGATCAAATCGTAGTGCTCGATCTCCAGTCCACTCGGCGTCGGTAGAATGATATTGGCATGGCGGGTTGTCTCATTGATGTAGTTGTCAATCGAGAACATGAATTCGACATCCGGTAAGGCCGAATCGAGCCGATGTCCACCCGGGCTGGACAGCACTGGATTGCCGCAGACGGTCATGAAGGCTCTGACCCGGTCTGGCCCTTCTGTGGTGAACTCTTCAGTCATTGCCGATACAGGTAACTCACCATAGAACTCGGGCATCTTGCGTACGCGACTGCTCCAGCGCGCATATCGGTCGGGCTGAGATTGACCACGGGCAAGTTCGATTGCCGGGGTTGGAAACATCATGCCCCCCGGTTTATCAAAATGACCAGACACTATATTGATGGTATTGATCAACCAATGACAAAGTCCACCGTGTTGTTGCGTCGATAGTCCCATTCGCCCATAGAGCACCGCACGTTCCTGTTTTACATAACCGCTGACAAGATCTTCAATCACTGACGCTGGCACGCCAGTGATCGGCTCGGCTTGACTGGGTGTTACGGCATGAGCGGCGATATCCATTATCTCCAGTCCCGCGATGTGTTCTGCCAGATGTCCGAGATCTATATGTTGATCGCGATACAGAACATGCAGAAACGCCAGCAGAAAATAGACATCGGTACCAGGTCGAATGAAGTGATGCGCTGTTGCCAGTTTCGCCGTCTCTGTCAACCTCGGGTCCAGTACAACAAACTGGCCACCGCGTTCCTGGATCGCGTGCAAACGTTCACGAATACCTGCTGACGTCATGATGCTGCCATTACTGGCGATCGGATTCGCGCCCATGATGATCATGAAGTCCGTACGATCAACATCCGGTACCGGAATTCGGAACTCATGACCAAACATGAAATGCGCCGCAAAGTGATGCGGCAGCTGATCCATACTGGTGGCAGAGAATACGTTTTTGGAACCGATAGCCTCAGTCAGCGTTTTAATGAACAACATCATACCCATGTTGTGCACGATGGGATTACCCAGATAACTGGCGATCGAATCTGCGCCGTGTTCTTTTCGAATGCGCTTGAGATTGCCCTCTATAGTTGCATAGGCCTCATCCCAACTGATTTCAATCCAGTCACCGTCGACCCGTTTTACAGGTTTCCGCAGCCGGCTGGGGTCAGTATGCAGAGCCGCTAACGCAGGCGCCTTCGGGCACATACTGCCTTTGCTGAACGGATCGTCGGGATCAGCTCGAACAACAATACGTGCACTCTCAATTAGTGCACTATCTGCAAGTCTGCTATCGATACGTGCACTAAGGGTAGCTGCACTATCAGTCGAATCATCATCTTTCAGTGTGACTTGAATGCCACACATAGCTTCACAAAAATTGCATACCCGATAGTGAGACTGTGACGACGGCATCAGGCGTTGGCATTGTGTGCATCACAGGCGCGCTTGTACGGGCCGATCAGGAACAACACCAGAATGACAATCGTCAACGCCAGTGATATGTAACACATCGGGATCGAGCCACTCGATGCCCCACGCAAGCTTCCACCGCTTGTGGTGGGACAAACATCACCGTCAAACATTAATTCAGCGCCGGAACCCAGAAAGGCGATAAGAAACGCGGTACCCCAACCCACACAAAACAAATAGTGTTTAAGGCTGATTTTACCTGCCAGCATAGCGGCTATCATCAGCGCATAGGCAGCCAAAACCACATAGCAAACCGGTACGACACCCACTCGCGGGCATACGGTTCCGGTGAAATTGGCGTAACTCACTTTCAATGCACCCAGAAAACCGATGATGATCAATACCCAAAGTGCGATGTCTACTAATTTACGTTGACTCATGATCCTGACTCGCTGCTGTTTTGCATAAGTTTGACGATTTCATTGCGGTATTCGCCCTGTACTGAGGCTACCGTGCCATCGAGCGCAACCGCGGAAATCGTTGTTGCCTGCTGATCACCCAATCCGAATGTCAGCATATGTGATTGATCCGATAACAAGCCTTCGCCCACGACGAAGGTCTGGACAATTGTCGAACCATCGGCCAATGTCACCGATACGACAGTTCCCACCGACTCAATGGTGTTTGGCAAGCTGACCTTCAAATAGCCTTGGTCACCACCTTCGCTCAGAAAAACATTTTGTGGTCCGAGGATATTGATATGCACCAGATCGGGATAACCATCCTGATTGAAATCAGCGACCAGCGGCGCAATCCCGTATTCACGATTCCGCACCCCTGAGGCTTTACCCGTTTCTGAAAACACGCCCTGCTCGTTTTGCAACAGAAATCGGCCATCGAGTCGCCAGAATGGCAGTTTGTGCGGGGGCCAGCCCGAGTAATTTTCTGACACGACCAAATCATCGCGGCCATCAAGGTTGAAATCCTCAAAGACGGCACCCCACGAAAACTCATAGTCTGCCACCTGTCTTTGTTCAGCTGAATCGATAAATGAAAATTCGCCCTGATTTTCAAACAAGAACCAGTCTTTGTGCAAGATCTGCTCGTCGCGCAAATCACCGCGCACCAAGGCATCAGGAACCGTCGAACCCACATTAGAGAAGAAAAAGTCAGGCAGACCATCGTTCTTCAAGTCGGTCACTGCAATACCCATCGGGTAGGAAAAAACATCACTACTTGGATTCGGCAAGTTCTCGAAGGTCATATCACCGTTGTTCTTCCAGGTTCGGATGGTCCCGGTATCGTGTGCCACGACAAGATCCTCCAGCTGGTCGCCATCGACATCAATAAATACGCCTTGAAACGTATTGTGTTGATAAAGCATGCCTGCCTGTTCAGTGATGTTATCAAAGGTATCGTCACCGGTATTGACGAAAAGCGCACTGAAGCCACCGTATTCTTGATTGAATATGGTTTCACCTTCTACATGTTTTCGGGCGATATAGCCGGACACATACATGTCATAAAGCCCATCTCTATTGAGATCTGCAACAGCGGCCGACAAAGGCACGGTCTTTTCATCCAGATCCAGGTCCAGCTTCTTTGCGCTGAACTTACCATCAATATTGGTGTAAAGAAATACACCTGACTGACGCGTGATCAACATATCGTTATCACCATCAGTGTCCAGATCCAGCGATATCGCACTGAAGGTTTTGTCGGGTGTGTCCTTGACCCAGCCGGTATCAGCCGTCATATCTTCAAACACACCATCGTTGAAGCGAAAAAACGCATCTTGCTGGTCGATACCACCGCCAATAAAAAGCTCTTCAACGCCATCATTATCGACATCGATGATGGCACCAGCAGTAAAGGGCAGTGTTTTGGTCTCATCGTAGCTGGGGATGAAATTGATGACCTGCTTTGAAAAAGTCGGAATCGTCAGGTTTTCTGTCTGTACCGGATAGACATTGGCACGATCACTCAGACTCAACCAGGTCAAACCGCCCAATACAACCATCAACAATGCAACGACAAAAAATACGATGGATTTTAAAAGTTTTCCAATACTCATTTGGCACTCCGCTCCTGTGTATCAGGATTCGTTAATTGGGCTTTTTGGGCAAACCTGATGGACAATGCGAAAAAAATGAAAAACGCCACATTCAGCGCAATCGGCATGGAATGCTTACCGATTGATGGAGCGACTACAAACAGAATAAAATTGGCAATAATGAGCAGTATCGGATTGAACAGCGCCATCCATTTTGGGTAAAAGGAACGACCGGTAAGACATAGCCATATGATGATGACCGATATCGTCAATGTCGTTAAACGAATCACTTGTAGCAATGTCTCGTAACGTAAGTCGTATAACTCGATCAGCCCGGTAATTTCAGCGGACGTGGGCAATTGCATCAATGCAGAGACACTGGCACGTGACCCTATCCAGACAACACCCACAATAAAACCGAAGGTGCCGATGAGAAAGACGGCAAATGCCCAACGTTGATTCGCGGGGCGAAGCATCTGATAGATGTGATAGCAACCGACCGGATACAAGGTCGCGCCAAAGACACCCAGAAAGTGGCCCGCCGTTGAGCGCGAATTCGAGATACCTTGCATGAAATCGTACCCACCTTCGGCAAAGCGGGCCTGCGCGTCATAGTGAAGCAGATATTCACCCACGCCTACAAAAATTGCCGCGAGCAAACCCGCGATCCCTGTCATGACCAGTTTATTTTGCATCCGCTCGGGAATTCCTTCGCTTGACCGTATTAGAGAGCCGTATTCATCGTTCATAACTCGATCAGCCCTGAATGAGTCTATTGCTGCCTGCCAAGGCCCACAGATTTTATTGCATATGCATTAAAAGTCATTAGCGCCCTGACCTGCTGATTTTAACCGAGATGGCTCAGCGTGCGTCTTGTTCGAGTCAGGCAGTAACTATAGTCAATATAAGAAACTACACAGGTTCGCCAACCAGAGGCCGCTGCCAGCCCAACAACCACTCGCTTGTACCGATAAGTGACACTGAGCACCCCATATTTCTCGCGTTCATTTGATATCTCCGTTCTCGAGCCAGCCGTGCCAAAAGTGATACCCGTTCCATTCGTGTAACCATCATCTTCGCCGATGAACACATCGTTCTCAAACGTAAACGTAAAAAACTCGTTGCCACCTTCCTCCGTCTCACTAGCGGCCGCACCTGTATAGAAACAAGGCAGCACCTGCATAGAAGAAAGGCAGCACGCACAGCACCTTGCCAATCGACCTTAAGAGCTTTTTCATTGAGATATATAGCGAATTGCCAAATCGACGCCCAGCATCGTGCGGTGACATAAGATGAACGTTAGGGGAATACGAGCGCAGAACTACGTCAGCTGACGAGAAGATCGAGGCTTGCCACGTGCCATGTGTATCGTAGAACACAACGACACACAAGCAAGGCGCGCTACATAAGTAGAAATCACTAGGTAAATGTGTCGGCCATAGTCGCCGTACTTTGAACCCGCAGAGGGTTATTCAAACGTTTGATGGAGTTACTTAAACGCCGAAAAATGGAACGACGTTAATTAAGAACAAAATCCTCTTTAAGCTAACGAGAGCTCGATGCCGCCTGCTCGGCGGCTTCCGCCATCAACGGGATCAGCAAGTCAGGTTTTTGATAGATCAGCGCAAGTCCGGCATTTTGCAGCACTTCTATTTCAATCCATGGATAGGCTTCCAGAAGCTTTGGGATTGAGCCCAAATCGACAGTTGGGTCTTCTTCGGCAAGAAATATCCGCACAGGAATATTCTGGCTCGCCATCATACGATCGCTCCAGTCTACCTGGAAAGCGGTGTATTCCATCGCGAAGGCGCCAGCGGCATTGGTTGATTTCGCCGCCATCAAACCGATATTCGCCTCAAGAACCTGCTTCATCTCATCAGTATCGAGCAGTGCCAGATCAGACGGTGAATCCTTGCATAAATTGCGTAACATGGCTTCCGGACCGATCTGTCTACTCATCGCCATCACGGCCTTCGAGGCAAACTGAACCATATGCGGGGCATTACGAGCCATCGATACGAAAAACTTCTGCCAACGCCCTTCACCGTCCACATTCAAACCTCCGGGCAAACAGGGCCTACCACCGATACCGATCAGCTCTGACACAAGTTCCGGGTGTTTCGAAATCAGATCGGCGGCAAAGGGAAAGTCACTCCCCTGTACTGCATAGGGAAGCCGTTCGATTCCAAGACTCTTTAAAAGAAACACAGAATCGTTGCACGTAGCAGCAAAAGGATCAGCATTCAAATCAAGGCTGTCACTTTGACCATAACCGGCTCTTATGGGGCATATGATTCGCAAATTGTGCTCGAAAGCCAGGCGGATCATAGAGCGCGGCCAGCGCAGCATGCAGGATCCCATGTGGGAAAAAAGAACGGGATTGCCAGTCAATGGACCCATATCATGGTAGTTAAGCGTCCTGCCATCCTCAACGATTATGGATTTAAATGGCTTCCAGACTTGCGCCTCTAACCAGTCAAGGGAAAGCCCGGGTACAGCGAGTCCTTCAACGTCTTCAACGGCGTCTTCACTCTTGGGGAATTCACCCAGTGTCATGACCAGGCGAACGATATCGGTTTGGGAGCTCAAATTCATTTTGCCGATGATGGACTTGATCTGTCCACGCACCGTGCCTTCGCCAGAGTCACGTGCAGCGGCGATGGTTTTAGCGTTTTTCCCTTCGACAAGCAAACGAACAACATCTTGCTCAGCCTTTGTCAAATGAAACACATTGCCTAGAAGAGTCGCGATGGTCTCGCGCCAGTAAAAATGAGTCGTAACAACGAGCGCGGCGTAGCGGTCATCAACTAATTGCGAAATACGCATGATGCGAAACAGCACAGCGCCATTTTTGGTGTCCATATCCGCTTTAAGCAGCTTTTCAGGGGTCTTCGATTTACGTGTAACTTCCTGTACCGCGCTAATCAATGCTATCCGCATCTCTGCAGGAATCGCCAGTTGCTCCAGACTGTCTCCTGGCTTCATCCCAAACGCGGAAAATGCACCTTGATTCAAGGCTTCAACCTGAAGTGATCCGCTAACAACAAAAGCTGCCAGGTTGTCATAAGGCTTTAGATATTCGCCCAAATCTGGACGAGCAGCCTCGCTGCGGTGAAGAACCTTCTGGGCGCGATCCAAATGCCCTTTGTAGGATTCGTCAAATTCGCCGAAATCACCGAGCTCTGTACTTTTGAATTGAGTTGCTAGTACCGAGTCGTTCCAGACGTCTATGAATTCTTCAAGCGAACTCGGTTCCAGCGCAACCTGATAGATACGATCCAAAATCAGATCGTGGTCGATTCCCGAGGAGCTACGCTCGTGTTCGGTGGCAGGAGGGGACATATTGACAATCACTCCACAAATTACAAAAAAAGTGATCAGTCAAAACACCTCATACTCACCTTTTTAGTGTGGGTACCTGATTGTTCCTCATCGACGCACCGGGGCACATTCTCGCACCGAGTCAATACAAAGTTCAAACATTCATTAGTCTAGCTTGTTAAAGCTCAAAAAAATGCCATCCAACCTCCACCGAAAACAAGCATGCTGGCCAAGCCGCGATTGAGAAACATTGTCGAGCGAGGAGAGCGAACCAGGCGACTTATCTGCGACGCAAGCGAGATAACCAATACAGAGCTGGCGATCCCGGTAGCGAAAGTGATTACGACAAACATAAAAAACCTGGACGGCTCGAGCACAGTGGTTCCCATTGAACTTGTCAATACCAGGGGAAACAAGATCATCATATAAGGCGAGATAAAACAGGTGAGGATACCCGCGCCAAGTGAGTATAAGGGGCGATGATTTTGAGCACATTTGCCTTCCATGCTGAAATCTCCTCTCCAAACACCCATCGCTAGCCACAGGATGTAGGCCATCATTATAAATTTACTGTATTCGAAGAAATCAGGAGCAGTGGTCAACCATGCACCAAGGCCAAAACTAACAACAGAAACGATTATCGCAGCTCCAATTGCAAAGCCTAATCCAAACCCGATTGCGCCGAATATATCCTTGCTGGCCGCTTTGACAATCAATACCAAAACAACCGGACCAGGAGCGAGCATGATCGCACTCAGCGTCAAGAAATACGCCACCACTTCAGAAACAGACATCACGCGACCTCCTGCCACGGAGAAGTCGTTGGAAGTCGAGCTGTCGATGTTTCTTTGCGGAACTGCCGTTTCAACAATCCGACAAAACCAATGAGTATCCAACTGCCCTGAATCAGCGCGGAGGACAAATTGAATTCGGCAAAAAGGCTAACCGCCACCAAGGACGCTGCCAGCATGTTGCATAGCGTGTAGTTCGTACCGTTCCCGTCCATGCGATCAATCTGCACCAAGCCAAAGGACAACATGTAAGTTAGAAAACCCAAGAGGCCGACTAACTGAAGCGATCCAATCGCACGTAAATACTCCCAAATATCAATCATGGTTCCCCCAAAATTATTTGAGACGCGAGGGTAGAAATATTCCGTGATTGCCGCATCTACCAAATGGGAGACAAAACTAAAAAACCTTTGATGAGAGGAGTTCGCAGGTATGTTTGAAATTATTGAGCGCAGTAAGCTTGATCAAAAAACCCTCACCGTTCAGGCCATACTTCAGCGCTGATAGATACGCATCAGTTTTGATTCATTCGAGCAGCGGTTTATGGAGAGAGCGTTAGCGTCCGACTGCACTCGAACTGCGCTTTACCGAAAAGGATTTTCGAGAGAAAGTCGCGAGTGATGCACGCTTGTCGCAAGTCACTGCGGAGTTAATGTTTCGCTCCAGTCAGGCCTTTACCAACAGACACTAGCGAAGGAGTGAGGAGCGACAAACGGTGGCGTTATCATCACTAACTGGGGACACCCGCATTCATTAGGATGATTTTAATGATGAGCAGAGACAAAATTGAAATACCGACACAGGGATTTTCAGTCCTCTAGCGGTTGGATACGGCATGTAAATTCAATAAGTTAGCAATTAGTATTGGCCCAGTCGTATTACAGCGCAGAATAATGCAGGACTCTATCACGCGAAATCCACGCGCCAGATAGCTTCGCGAAAGACAGGAGGTTTGCATAACGAGTCGCAGACTCCTGTGAACCCCTGCCCTCCAGGTGAGACAGGATCTTGTCGATCACAAACGGATCCTCAATAGTGGCAATGATCCGGGACGCGCAGTCTTTATTGGACCGCCACAAGCACTGCTGATACTCACATCAATATAACTAGGCGACCTCACCTGCGCGGCCCGATTGAAAACACGTTTCAGCCTCCGCGCCTTTATGAATACTGATTTCCTCGACTGGATGTTTTCCTGGACGAATGGTACTACTACGCACGCGGTTTCCTTAGCAGGTGGCGGCATGTTCGCAGATAGATTCTCGAGCCTCTCTCTCAGCCCTACCGGCGTCATTGGCGCGTACAATCTCTGTACCGGCTCAGTCTGCTCAGCAGTTCAGCAGTTCAGCATCCGAGTCGATTCCTTGGCAGGGTGGGCAGGATCCTTGAGTACTTCCACCGCAACCGGGCAGGGCTTTTTCACCTCGGGGAGTAATTTTTCCGGCCCTACTCCCGTTAGTGCCCCGCCAGCCTTGGCGCTTTTAGGAGCGGGCCTTCTCGCATTCGGTGCGGTACGACAAAAGAAAATAAAGGGCTAATCGGGGTTCGTCACTAGTCGTTCGGCACGTCTCGCCTGGGTTTTCTCAGGCGAGGCTAGCGCACCACTGGCCCATCCTAACCATCGTCGTACATACAACCCAAGCGCACCTGAGTGCCGCTCTTGCTCATAAAGCCGGGCTGCCTTTTCAATAAATCGTTCTACTGTCGCCTTGGCCAGCGTCACTCCATCCGGGTGAATGTGATAGCCCAGAAAATCAAATCCTTTTTCGATTCGCCCGATAAAGGTCTTGTCCGGGTGTTTTTCCAAATTCAGGTTGGCCAATTCGGTATTGATCTGTTTCATCGCCCGTCGACACCGCCAGCGCGTTGGTGCGATTTTCCGGAAACACACAAAGGCAAAAAACACGGTTTTCTCAAAGCTGCGCACTGTGGTCGAGCAGCCCCTCTTTCAATGCATAGGCAAGAAGCTGCGCTGTTGAGTGCACACCAATCTTCGCCATCATACGCGAGCGATGATTGTCGACAGTTTTCGGGCTTATCGACAGTTGCGTAGCGATTGCTTTATTAGATCGTCCATCGGCAACTAAATGGAGTATTTCCCGTTCTCGCAGTGTCAACTCTATATTCTCAGTAGATTGTTCGAGTGAATTCTTTACCGCTTCGGAGAAAAAGGTGCCTCCATTGAGAAGCACAGAAAAGCCCTCTATCAGTTCATCGGTTGGGCAGGATTTCAAAAACAGACCTTCAGCACCCGCTGCAACCCAATCTGCCAGATGGCCGACGCCGGTGAAACCGGTGACCACTGCAATGGTTGTATCTGGAGACCAGCGCCGTATCTCACCATAGACCTCCATCCCATGTGCGAGGGGCATGCCACTGTCAAGTGTCAGCAAGTCGGGCTGAAGTGACTTTGCAGCGACTATCGTCTCGACACCATTTTCGGCCTCGCCAACAACCGATACACCGTCAATTTTCAGTAAAATGTCTATCAGAGCGTTTCGCACTAGTGCGTGATCATCCGCGACCAAAACAGTACGTACAGACGAAGACAATGCCATTTCGCTCATGCACTTCGCCTATTCCCGCGGCCTGCTAAAGTGTTCGGCCGGCTTTTTATTATATTAGTCGTGTTTATCACCACAGCTCTCGCAGTTCGCACTGGCGACTTAACTCTATCAAACGGCACCCCAATAAACCATAATCTTAGCCTTCTCAACGTTATTGGCCAGCATTTCAGCCAAAGTGGTAGCCACGCAGGAGAGATTCACTTCGCGTTTAAGCTGTGATATCTTCGGTACATAAGCTTCGCTTATGCTAGAACGGATCAATATTGCAGTAGCTCCGTATCCAATACATCTGTGGTCATCTTCACTCCGGCGATTCTTCGTGCTGAGTCGCTGATCCTGGTAGATGATTGAGGTTGTAGGCATGAGGTTGTCACAGACTGTCTTTTGTACAGTAATGTTATTGCTTTGCTCCCAGGTAGCAGCAAGTTCGACTCAATCGCTACTTGTTCAAGACGCCATTTCTTACCAGATTCCCGGTACCAGCATAGAAACCTATGTTGGTCAGCGCGGCGAAGCGCTCATCGAATCAGGCGCGGGTCTTTATTCTCAGGGTGAGTTCAAGCAGTCCGATGCCGAAATACCAAATTTTGGATTGACAGATGCCGGTATCTGGCTGAAGTTCAGCCTGCTGAATAAGGGTGTAGCAGATAGTCTTTGGGTACTGGATGCTGGGGTGCCGTTCCTGCGAAAGATCAAAGTCTGGACTGGAACAGGCGATCTCGTAGTTCCCATCTTGTCGGACGGTCGGACAACTCGCTTCCACGATCGAAAACAGCAGCAACGGATACTGGTCACTAAAGCGTTTCCACTCGTGCCCAACCAACTGACAGATGTCTGGATATATTTTGAATCTGACAGCACATCTTCACTACCCCTTCGAGTTTATCCAGCATACGATGTTTACAAAGAGTCAGTCC
>CAYULV010000124.1:0-1148 GCA_964445655.1 uncultured Granulosicoccaceae bacterium
AAGGATAAGGTCGTCCAGGAACTTACCGGTGGTATCGAAATGCTGTTCAAGCAGAACGGTATCGACTGGCTGAAGGGTAAAGGGCAGCTGCTCGGTGACAAAAAAGTGAAGGTCACCGCGCAGGATGGCAAGGAAACGGAGTACCAGGCTGGTAACGTGATCATTGCAACTGGCTCGGTTCCAATCGAGCTCTCGGCAACACCGCTTGAGGGTGACATCGTTGTCGATTCAGCCGGTGCACTTGATTGGCAGTCGGTACCTGATCGGGTTTGCGTAATCGGTGCTGGTGTAATCGGTCTTGAGCTTGGCAGTGTCTGGCGTCGACTGGGGTCAGAGGTGGTCTTGCTTGAGGCGCAGGATACATTCCTGCCTATGGTCGACAAGGCCATTGCCCGTGAGGCGCAGCGTACCTTCAAAAAACAAGGACTCGACATTCGACTTGCAACCCGGGTAACCGGCAGTACGGTCAAAGGCGGCAAGGTCAACGTCGGCTTCAGTGACAAGGATGGTGAGCACGAGGAAGTTTTCGACAAGCTGATTGTGGCTGTTGGTCGGCGTGCCTACACCGATAATGTTTGCGCTGATGAGGCGAATGTCGAAAAGGATGAGCGCGGCTTGTTTCATGTCAACGAATTTTGTGAGACCAATGTACCCGGGGTGTATGCCATTGGTGACGTTGTGCGTGGCCCGATGCTCGCGCACAAGGGATCGGAAGAAGGTGTCATGGCCGCCGAACGCATCGCTGGCGAGCATGGTTCAGTGAACTACGATGTCATGCCGAATGTCATTTATACCCATCCAGAGGTGGCGTGGGTTGGCAAGACCGAAGAGCAGCTGAAAAGCGAAGGTGTTGATTATCAGGTTGGCAGCTTTCCGTTTGCCGCCAGTGGTCGCGCCAAAGCCAAAGGTGATACCAGTGGCATGGTCAAGGTCATCCGCGATAAACAAAGCGACCGTATGCTGGGTGCCCATCTGATCGGCCCAAGCGCGTCAGAGCTATTGGCTCAATCAGTTCTTGCGATGGAATTTGATGCAACCATCGAAGATATTGCCCACACGATTCACGCGCATCCGACCTTGTCGGAAGCGATGCATGAAGCCGCACTAAGTGCGGATGGTCGTGCCATTCACATAGGTAATCGCAAAGC
>CAYULV010000124.1:1248-3976 GCA_964445655.1 uncultured Granulosicoccaceae bacterium
ACTTTCGACTACAGGAAAATTCATGAATCTGCATGAATACCAAGCCAAGGCTTTATTCAAAGCCTATGGTATGCCCGTCCCGAATAACATCGTCGCCACGACGGCGGCCGACGCTAAAAAGGCTGCGGAAAAACTGACCACCGACAAGGTTGTCGTCAAGGCTCAAGTGCATGCCGGTGGGCGAGGCAAGGCCGGTGGCGTAAAGCTCGTCGATACACCGAATGAAGCAGAAGACTATGCAGCTTCAATGCTCGGTACCAATCTTGTCACCTATCAGACGGATGCCAAGGGTCAGCCGGTCAACACGATCCTGGTCGAAGAGACATGCGACATTGCCAACGAACTCTACCTCGGCATGGTCATTGATCGCGCTAGCCAGCGAGTCGTTGTCATGGCATCGACCGAAGGTGGTATGGAGATCGAAACGGTCGCACACGAAACGCCAGAGAAGATTCTCAAAGCTGAAGTCAATCCATTGCTTGGCATCATGCCTTATCAATGCCGGGAGCTGGCGTTTGGACTTGGCTTTACCGGTGGACAGGTCAAGCAGTTCACATCATTGCTGACAGGTCTGGTCAAGCTTTTTCATGACAAGGATCTGGCTCTGGTTGAGATCAACCCCTTGGTGATTACCGGTAGTGGTGATCTTATTTGCCTTGATGGAAAGATCAATATCGACAGCAACGCCATGTACCGTAACAAGGACCTCGAAGAGCTCCGAGACAAGAGCCAGGAAGACGAACGCGAATTGCGCGCCTCTGAATGGGATCTCAACTATGTGGCGCTCGAAGGTAATATCGGTTGCATGGTGAACGGTGCTGGGCTTGCGATGGCCACCATGGATATCATCAAGCTCAAAGGCGGTCAGCCTGCCAACTTCCTAGATGTCGGGGGCGGTGCAACCAAGGAGCGTGTTGCCGAAGCTTTGAAAATCATTCTGTCCGATCCTGACGTCAAAGGCATTCTCGTCAATATCTTTGGCGGCATCGTTCGTTGTGATCTGATTGCCGAGGGCATCATTGCAGCGGTCGCTGATGTTGGTATCGAAATTCCCGTAGTTGTTCGACTGGAAGGTACCAAAGCGAAGGAAGGCCGGGATCTACTCGACAAGAGTGGGCTCAACCTGCAATCGGCCAGTGATCTTGGAGATGCTGCGATGAAGATTATTGCCACAGTAGGAGATGCCGCATGAGTGTTCTCGTCAACAAGTCCACTAAAGTCATCTGCCAGGGTTTGACGGGTAGTCAGGGCACTTTCCACACCGAGCAGGCGATTGCCTACGGCACCCAAATGGTCGGTGGTGTTACGCCGGGTAAGGGTGGCAGCAAACACCTTGATCTACCGGTATTCAATACCGTTAAAAATGCGGTTAGCGAAACCGGTGCAACTGCAACGGTCATTTATGTACCGGCGGCGTTCTGTAAAGACTCCATTGTTGAAGCTGCAGAAAGTGGTGTTGAACTGATTGTCTGTATTACTGAAGGTATCCCGACACTCGATATGCTCGAAGCTCGCATCGCTGTCGAACAGAATGGTGTCCGTCTTATCGGGCCAAACTGCCCGGGTATCATCACACCGGATGAGTGCAAGATCGGCATCATGCCGGGTTCCATTCACCAGTCGGGCAAGGTCGGCATCGTGTCGCGCTCCGGCACACTGACCTATGAGTGCGTCAAGCAAACATCCGATCTCGGTTATGGGCAAAGCACCTGTATCGGTATCGGAGGCGATCCAATACCCGGTACCAGTTTCATAGATGCACTCGCCTTGTTCCAGGAAGATGCGCAAACCGAAGCCATTCTGATGGTCGGTGAAATTGGTGGAACAGCCGAAGAAGAAGCCGCAGACTTCATCAAGAGCAATGTCACCAAACCTGTGTCTGCCTATATTGCCGGTGTCACCGCACCTCCAGGCAAACGCATGGGCCACGCGGGCGCCATCATCGCTGGTGGTAAAGGCACCGCCGACGACAAGTTCCAAGCCCTCGAAGCCGCCGGCGTCACCATCACTCGCTCCCCCGCCGAACTAGGCCAAGCCGTAAAGCAAGCCACCGGTTGGTAGGGTCGGACCACGGCAAGTGCCTGATTCAATTAAGAATCAGGCACCTGACGCCCCAATCTTCGTCCTTATAGCGGTTTTTAACGATGAAAAAGCCGCTTGTAAGCTCAGAAAAGTCGGCAACACTTGACGACATCAAAAAACTTGCGGAATCAAACGGACTCCGTATCCGCGGCACCTTGCCGGCGCACACGCAAGACCTGCCAACACAAGAAGATGGATCCCCATCGCGTGCGTTGCTTCTGATCGGTGCCGAAGGTGGGTCCTTGTGGCCGACGTTCAGTCAATCATCTGAATACCACGACAACTGTGCTGATCCATTAGATCGCTGGAGTCGTCGAGTGGGCGAATCGATGGCCGATGAGCTGGAAGGTTTGGCAGTGTTTCCGTTCGATGGCCCACCTTTTCATCCGTTTATCAGCTGGGCAACTCAGTCAGGCTCGGTTAACCCCTCGCGACTTGGATTGTCGTTGCATCGACGATTTGGTTTGTGGCATGCCTTTCGGTTTGCACTTGTTTTACCCTACGAAATCGATCATGCGGAACCGGTACCTGATACCGGTTTCGCTTCAGCGTGTGACACCTGTGAGCTGAAGCCATGCCTTCAGGTTTGTCCAGTTTCCGCTTTCGATGGAGAGCAATACGATGTGCATGCCTGTTATCAGTATCT
>CAYULV010000124.1:4076-11562 GCA_964445655.1 uncultured Granulosicoccaceae bacterium
CGACTGACTACACCGCAGGATCTTTGCATTGGCATTCACAATGCGCTGCAAGCTTTACCCTCCGAACTCTTAAGCAACCTTGATTTCGTATCGCTGTCGACAACGTTAACAACCAACTCTGTTGTCGAAGGTCGCGGTGCGCGCGTCTGTGCGTTGTTACCCGGCTATACAGAAAAACAGCTGAAAAATTCCGGTCTGTTAGACCTTCTGGGTAAGGACTATGTTCACTGCCTTGATGGAGGCCACACGGCGACAGGCGAGCAGTGCAAGCCTCTGAACCTTGAACAAATCGAAAATATTATCAGCGTGCAAAAGGATAAGGTCGCCGCCTTCGCTGTTTCATCGCTGTTTGCAACACGCAATTGTGAACATGAACAAGCGATAGTCGATCTAATCACCAAGCACACCGATAAGCCAGTTACGGCAGGACATGAGCTTGCGGCTCAACTCGGCGCGCCTCGACGTGCTCTGACCGCTGCCTTGAATGCACGGATGTTGCCGTTCATTCATGAGTTGATCTCATCGGTCGAGACCATACTCAAGGAATATTCGATAACTGCACCCTTGATGATTGTCACGGGTGATGGATCTTTGGTGAATGTCGCGACTGCCAAACAAAAGCCGTTGATGACGATTCTCTCTGGACCCGCAGCAAGTGTTGCGGGCGCTGCGGCGCTCAGCGGTTATCAAAATGCCCTGATCGCTGACATGGGCGGCACCACAACTGATATAGCCATCGTCAATAATCGCGAGGCTGAGCTTTGCGAAGACGGTGCGCGAATTGGTGACTGGCAGCCGATGATCAATGCGGTGCGCGTTGTATCCGTTGGCCTTGGTGGTGATAGTGAAGTACGTTTCAACGGCAAGCTGTTTCTGGCATCACGTCGTGTTGTACCGATGAGCTTGCTGGTCGATGAACACCCGCACTTGATGACACGCCTCGAACAGCAATGGGATTCAATGCCGAATCCGAGACATAATCGATTTGCGCTTCGTCTGCATGCTACTCCTGCGATGATTGAACAGTTGGACAAGGCGCAACGCCATGCCTGGGATTACCTCGAAGCCGGTCCGGTTGAAATGGATGCGCTGGCTGAAAACGACAAGACCTTGATGCGCTCCATCGCTCGTCTGGAACGAGCAGGGCTTGTCATTTTTAGTGGGTTCACACCAACTGATGCAACCCATGCACTCGGGCTTAGTGAACATTGGAACAAAGATGCCGCGACCGTCGCTACTCGTATCTGGGCTCGTCAGATGCGTTACCTCTACGGCTGTGGAAACTGGGAGCTTGGCGATGCAATGGCACCCGCCAGAGATGTCATTGATCTGGTTACACGCGAGCTTGCACAACGCCTGCTTGAAGCAGGCCTTAATCATCGTGGCCTTCTCAACGAAGCCAAAGCGCAAAAGCTCACGCCGCTGTTGGCCGACATGCTGTTGCGAAACATAACCGAGACGGATAAGGAGCCGGTTTTTGGTTTGCGCTTCTCAAACGACATGCCTTTGGTTGCGGTCGGCGGCCCTGCTGCAGACTTTTTCCCTGCGGTCGCAAAACTACTGGGAATGGCGTATGAATTACCAAAGCATGCAAGCACCGCGAGTGCTGTTGGTGCTGTACTTGGTTGTGTCAGTCAAACTGTATCAGTTACGGTGACGCAACCGGTGTTCGGAAATTTCATTGTGTTTTACGAGGATCAACCCAGTCAATTCAGCAATCTTGATGAAGCCATTGGCCATGCAACCCAACTGGCAATGACTGGCGCACGCAAACGAGCACAGGCTGCGGGTGGTAAAGATATACAGGTGCTTACGAAATCTGCGGCCGATCATGTTGATCATGATATTGATGGCGAACTCTTTCTCAGCACAACGGTAACTGCAACTGCTACCGGCACGCCAATCTGATGGAAACCTTCGATTATATAATCGTGGGTGCAGGTTCTGCAGGATCAGTTATAGCGAATCGATTGAGTGAGTCAGGCAAGTACTCGGTTTTGTTGCTCGAAGCAGGGGTAAGTGATCAACGCTTGTATGTGCAGATGCCAATCGGTTACGGCAAGGTTTACTATGACAAACGCGTTAACTGGAAATACACAACTGAGCCTGTGCCTGGCCTCGGCAATCGTTCCAGTTATTGGCCACGCGGAAAAGTACTCGGTGGGTCAAGCTCGATTAATGCGATGGTGTATGTGCGTGGACATCAGCATGATTATGAACAGTGGCAATCAGTAGCCGATGGTTGGGGCTGGTCGGATGTTGAACCTTACTTTAAAAAAATGGAATGTTGGTTGGGCGCGCCAAGTAAACATCGTGGCACCGACGGTCCTTTGCCTATTACCGATATCACGAATGAAGCACATCCCTTGTGCAGCACCTATTTGGAAGCAGCAAAACAAATTCAGTTACCTATTGCTCAGGATTACAACGGGCCTGATATGGAAGGCGCCAGTCTTTACCAGATCACTACTGCAAATGGTCTGCGGGCTTCAACGGCTCGTTGCTATCTTCGTCCTGCAATGAAACGTTCTGCTCTCACTGTTCGAACTCAAGCACTGGTGGTGCGGCTCAATATTGATAACCACCATGTCTCCGGTGTTGATTATCAGCGCAAAGGCAAAACCCACAGAGTCGAAGCGCGACGTGAGGTGATTCTCTCTGGTGGTGCCATCAATTCGCCGCAATTACTACAGCTCTCGGGTATAGGTCCGTTAGATGTATTGCAAAAGGCAGGTGTCACGCCACAGCACGAGATGGCTGCAGTAGGGCGACATCTTAAAGATCACTTAGGTGCCGATATCGTTTGCCGAACCAATGTGCCAACGCTGAATCAGGCACTACGACCCTGGCATGGCAAGTTACGCGCGGGTCTTGAATTCGTGTTCAAACGCCGCGGTCCACTAACATTGAGTCTTAATCAGGCAGGCGGCTTTGTTCGTTCACATCCGGATGTCGAGTTTCCTGATTTGCAGTTGTACTTTTCCCCAGTCAGTTATACGCGTGCGCCAATTGGCAAGCGACCATTGATCAATCCTGATCCGTTTCCTGGATTCCTGATTGGCTTTAATCCCTGTAAGCCGACTAGTGAAGGATATCTGAACATAACGACGAGCAACCCCCTGGACGCGCCAGAGATTCATCCAAACTATTTGGCGACAGACCATGACAATGCGCTGATGCTGGAGGGCATGAAATTGTGTCGTAACTTGCTTGCGACACCCGCATTCAAATCGGTGGTTGAAGACGAGATATACCCAGGCAGGAAGGTTGTCTCTGATGAATCATTAGCCGACTTCATCAAAGAAAATGCATGGACCGTATTCCACCCGTGTGGAACTTGTCGGATGGGTAGCAACCCTCGAACTTCAGTAGTAGACAATCGATTGCGAATACATGGCATGACGGGACTCAGAATTGCAGATGCATCCGTGTTCCCGACGATAACAACAGGAAACACGAATGCGCCCTCGATCATGGTCGGTGAAAAAGCCAGCGATTTGATCAAGCTGGATGAGTAGCCGAACAAGTAGATCAGTAGTTAGACTAATGGCCCCTTAAGTAGCCTTACAAATAGCCCTAAAAGAAACCCTATAAGTAGTTTGATAAGTGGCCCGATAAGTAGTTAGAGCAAGTAATCAAGAAGTATGCGATAAAATCTGACGCCGCTGATCGTCAGGCTAAGATCAACGGATCCAGAGTTTTTTCTTCGCCTTGGTTGAATACCAGAGGAAAAAACCCCCTGCTATCAATGGTCCAATGATCGACATTGAAATTTCAAACGGGCTGAATATCGATAAGGCATTCCCTTTGATAATCGCATGCAATATCGCGACAACGGCCGCAAGCAGTGAAATCAGGAATGAAGACGAAGCGAACTTCATTTTCAGTAGCAGATGTACACCACCGATAGCGCCATTGAGTACTGACAGGGCAAATACAATCGTTACCCAGACAGGTCGTGATTCGGCGATTGCGCGATGCGAGTCCGGCATATGGGTCAGCACGTCCGGATTGAGTTGCATGGCAAGATTAAACAAGCCCAGACCATGCCAGATAAATGCGGCGAGCCCAACGACCCATAAACTCCAGTGTGCTTTGTTCAGAGTACTGCGGTCGTTATTGTTATTCATTGACTTTCCTTCAACCACCCAGCAAGTAGTCATGATTGGCGATCCACCCGCGTGCCGTAAACGTCTCAATCAACTTGCTGCGAGCGATTGGATCAGTTATCGCTGTCACAACAAGCTCATCGTGCCGACGTTGCCATAGTTCTTTGTAAGTTATCACCGGTCGATGACGTTTGCGCTGCGCAGCACCAGGACGATCAAGATCAACGAAGCCCGACACATTACAGCCTTCGGCAAGCAAGGCATCAAACCAGTAACGAGCATTGCGCCCGGTGCCACATATCCAGACATTGCGCCCGGTATCGAGCGAAAGTCCAGATTGATTGCGACAGGCGGCAATCGCGCGAGTTACGGTAAATGCTTCACGACGGTAGCGCGAATCAGTCAGAGTCAATCGTGACTCATGCACACGCCAGTCAAGCAAGACCTCATCGGGCTTACCCATACGCACCCCCGCCAACCAGGCACGTAATACAAAGTCGAAATCTTCCGGTCCATCAAATTCGCGATAGCCATCAAGCAAGTCGAAGGTTGTCCTGGGCGCCATCCATGTTGGGTGTGGTAAGGCACATTCGATAAAGCAGTTATCGGAAATAGCCTCTGATGTTGTCAAGCCATTCAACCAATCTTCGTAACGTCTGTTGCCTTGCCCAACACCATCAGAGAGCCCGTGCTGATCGATAAAGCGAATGCGAGCGCCACAAAAGCCAATGTCCTTATGCGTTTCAAGATAGCGAAGCTGAATCTCAAAGCGCGAAGCGTAGGCAAGGTCGTCGTCATCCATTCGCGCAATGTATTTGCCGGCGGCCACGCCAAGCCCGGTATTCAGAGCCGATACGATCCCCGGCTTTTCACGCACAACACATTTGATTCGAGAATCCGCAGGCAATCGATCCCGCAGAGCGTCGATACCCGAGTCGCCAATCAGCAATAACTCGAAATCCTCAAAGGTCTGATCAAGCACACTTTGAACGGCCGCCGCCGACGACGCGCGCCATTGACGAATCGGCAGTAGAACCGATACACGCGGAGCCAAGAATCAGGCAACCTTCCATTTGATACTGCAACCGACACTGGGTGAAGTATCTGTAGGCGCCACGCCGCCATCGAGCATCTGTAATGCAGCCGCTCGCAGCTCGTCACCATGTGCGACATCACGCCCGGGTCGCGTGTTATCGAACTGACCGTGGTAGAAAAGCTTGTGCTCTGAGTCGAACAAGAAAATATCCGGCGTACATACCGCGTTGTACGCGCGCGCGACTTCCTGCGTCTCATCAAAGCAATACGGGAAATCGAATCCCTTGGCTGCGGCCAGTTCGGCCATCCTGTCAGGGCCATCTGCCGGATGACTGGCAATATCATTCGCGCTGATAGCGATCGTCGTGACGCCGCGCTCTTTCAATTGCGCGGCAAGGGCGACCAGCGGGTCAACAATATGCACCACATACGGACAGTGATTGCACATGAATACGATCAGTACCGGACCTTCGACATTGCCGAGAGTCACTGGCTTGCCATTTCGGGTGTCTGGCAGTGTGAAATCCGGCGCTGAGCTGCCTGTCGGCATATTTGTTGATTCTGTCAGTACCATCTTAGGCTCCAGGCGTTTCCAGATGCAGGTTTGCGTCTATAGTATCGGGAGTTACCGCCTCGCATCAGCCGTCCCGCAGGATTAAACCCATGCAAAACACTCAGGCCCGGATGTTTATTGTCTCGGCGCCATCCGGTGCTGGTAAAACCAGCCTCGTGCGACAGGCCATCGCTGAGCTGGATGACCTGACCGTAGCGGTGTCCCACACGACGCGCGGCGCGCGACCGGGTGAAACCGAGGGCGACGATTACTTCTTCGTCGATCGTGCTGACTTCGAGAGAATGATCGATGAGGATCAATTCCTGGAGTACGCCGAGGTTTTCGGCAATTACTACGGCACCAGTGTGGGTACCGTGGAGGATGCTCTGGGCCGAGGACAGGATGTGATTCTGGAAATTGACTGGCAGGGAGCGGCGCAGGTACGACGCAAATTTGAACAAGTCGTATCGATCTTCATTCTGCCCCCGTCTCGGGCCACGCTGATCGAAAGGCTGAAAAGTCGCGCTCAGGATTCCGACGAGGTCATCGAGCGTCGTACGCAAGAGGCGGTGCGCGAAATGCAGCAATTCCACAAGGCGGAGTACCTGATTATCAATGACAATTTCGACGAGGCACTGGCTGAACTGAAGGCCGTTGTGCTAAGCCACCGGGTGCTGAAATCCCGTCAGGCGCTGGTCCACGCTGGTTTGATCACAAGTCTTACTCACTAACAGATCAAAATACTCACCAATATTTACATTTTTGGAGTGGTGTTTGCGTACAGAAGCCCCTAAGATAGAGGGTTCCGCTACTTACAGGACCTATCATGGCCCGAGTAACCGTTGAAGACAGCCTGGCAATGGTCAACAACCGATTTGATCTGGTGTTGATTGCAGCCAAAAGAGCCCGCAATATTTCCATGGGCGCTGAGCCAATGCTGTCTGCCGATAACGACAAACCCACGGTAATCGCCTTGCGCGAAATCGCCGAAGGTATGGTCACCGAAGATATTCTGAAGGAAGCTGCGCCCCCACCACCGGCCCAGGTTGAACCCGTACTGTATGAGCAACAACCACCGCAAATTCGCGAAGACATCTGAGCCACTGACCTCACGCTCGAATGTCGTCCTGAGCTGCCAGCCCATCATGTGGCTGGCAACGTCTGTTTCCATCGAACCTGTTTTCAGTAAATAGGGCGATGACACCGTCAGCCACACCTATGACGGTCAATGCCGAAGGCAAACCAGAATCCTCCACGCCTGTTGAATGGCAAGCCTACTCGGCTTTGCAGGATCGACTGCAAACTCGTTTCGACACAGAACAAGTCAATGAAGTCTCACGTGCCTATGTAGTGGCTCGTGATGCTCACGAAGGGCAAACTCGCAGCTCAGGCGAACCCTATATCACCCATCCGATTGCAGTAGCCGGCATCGTCTTTGACATGGGCCTCGATCACTACAGCGTCATGGCGGCCTTGATGCATGATGTGCTCGAAGACACGCGGGTGTCGCAAGATGAGTTAGCTTCATTGTTTACCGAGGAGCTCGCGAAAATCGTCGACGGGCTTAGCAAGCTGAACCATCTTAAATTCCGCTCCAAAGCAGAAGCGCAGGCAGAGAGCTTTCGCAAGATGATGTTGGCCATGGCCAATGATATTCGTGTCATTCTGATCAAGCTTGCCGATCGCTTGCACAATATGCGCACCATCGGTGCCTTACGTCCAGACAAGCAACGGCGTATTGGTAAGGAGACGCTCGAAATCTATGCGCCGATCGCTGCCCGTCTCGGTA
>CAYULV010000125.1:0-1479 GCA_964445655.1 uncultured Granulosicoccaceae bacterium
TGGCACTGTGACGCTCTGGCAACTGGTCTTCATCTGGCCCCCAGCTTCGGTTCACCTTACGCCCACGTTGCACGGCAGGACGAGCCAGTATCTCATCGGCCCAGCGATTGACAGCAACATATGATTTTGCGTCGATAAACTCAGCAGCTTCGTACAATCCACCCTGAACGAGTACGCCGTACCACGGGTACACTGCGATATCAGCAATAGTATATTCATCACCTGTTAAATATCGATGCTTGGCCAGACGTTGCTCAAGTACATCAAGCTGACGTTTGGTTTCCATCGTAAACCGATCAATACAGTATTCAATTCTCGTCGGTGCATAGTGGTAAAAATGACCAAAGCCACCGCCGAGATACGGTGCACTGCCCATTTGCCAGAACAACCATGAAAGGCATTCCGTACGAGTTGCGTGTTCGGTTGGCAGGAAGGCGCCAAATTTTTCCGCAAGATACAAAAGAATCGCACCAGACTCAAATACACGCGTCGGCGGATTGGTGCTGTGGTCCATCATGGCAGGGATTTTCGAGTTCGGGTTGATATCCACAAACCCGCTACCGAACTGATCACCTTCGGTTATCTTGATTAGGTAAGCGTCATATTCGGCGCCGGTAAACCCAGCAGCCAAAAGCTCTTCAAGCATGATCGTGACCTTGACACCGTTCGGTGTAGCCAGCGAATGTAACTGTATAGGGTGGTCGCCAACAGGCAGTGTTTTCTCATGGGTCGCACCGGCTATAGGTCGATTGATCTTGGCGAACTCACCGCCGTTTTCAGATTCCCATTTCCAGACCTTCGGTGGTGTGTACTCGCTCATGTCGCCGTTGCCGTCTTAGTTGATTCGAATAATGTCAAGTGTATCCAATTGACAACCCCAGGATCAAAAAATTAGAGGTTCGTAAAGAACCGCACACCGATGAAATCAGCGAACAGACTCGATAAACCTCAACAAACGACCCACGGCCAGTTGCAAGTCTCCCGAGTTGTCTATTTCGATATCCAGATCGTCTCGCAAGTGCATATCGGGTCGCCGCCCCAGTCTTGCCGAAATATCGCTTGAAGACTCGCGCGCGCGCTTGGCCAAACGAGAAGCCAGCGTCTGCTCGTCAACAGATACCAGCACCGTTCGGCTCGTGGGAAATACTTGACGAATACTGCGCATCGCGCCACGACTACCGTTGAGAATCGCAACCTTTCCATTCTCGATCCAATCGTGAACTTCAGCAGGAACACCGTAATGGAGATTGTGCGCCTCCCAGCAGATGGAAAATTCACCTCTATCACGCGCCGCGATGAAGTCCTCGCCTGACAGATATTTATGAGGCTCATGTCCTGCATCACTTGGGCGTGTGATCACCCGCTGAACGACCTTGACGTCCTGGTTGTCGGCATAGTGCTCGCGAACCGCAGCAAGCAAGCTGTCCTTGCCCGAACCACTGGGACCAACGACAGCTATCAGGCAACCCTTGGTGGCAC
>CAYULV010000125.1:1579-6127 GCA_964445655.1 uncultured Granulosicoccaceae bacterium
AGCAACCAGGATTTAAATGCGGTCACCCGTGGATCATTCTCGCTACTGGCAAGACTTACCATATGGTAGGCATGATCGATATTCAGAGGCAAGTCAAATAGTGGAACAAGCCGACCTTTGCCCACGTCATCCTGAGCGAGCTGCTCAAGCGTCAACACGACACCCTGCCCTTCAATAGCCGCAGCCAATGCCAATGACACACTGTTGAAATACAAATTGTGTGCAGCCACTTTGCCACCGAGCCCTGCAGCGTCCAACCAACTTGCCCACTTGGGCCGACCTTCATAGGGTGTCTCATCATGTAACAGGGTGTGCCGCAGTAAGTCTTCCGGGCAAGTCAGGGGCAAATTGGCAGAATCTGCAAGCAGCGATGGACTGCAAAGAGGCATTGCATCCACGTCCATGAGTCGTTCAACCTGACAACCAGGATAGTTTCCGCTACCAAAACGGATCGCGACATCGACATTGTGCTCTTTGAGCGTTTCGGCGCTCAAAGAAGGAGCTGTTGCCGCCGAATCAATCAAACTAACGCTTCCCGAGATTCGCAGATCAATCGATGGGTGCTTTTCAATAAACCTGTGCATGCGCGGCATCAACCATTTTGATGCAAAGGATGGCGCCATCCAGATATTCAGGTCCCGCTTCGCGCCACCACTTTTAATCGACTCGATGGCCTGTGAAATATTGTGAAAGCCGTCCTTGAGTTGCCCGAGCCCAGCCTGACCCGCATCAGTTAACGCCAAACCTCGATTCAAACGATGAAACAATTGCACACCCAGCAGCTCTTCCAGAGAGCGGATCTGCTGGCTGACCGCAGCCGGTGTGACGTTCAGCTCATCAGCAGCCTTGCTGAAGCTGCCATGCCGGGCTGCCACGACAAATGCGTTCAAAGCATTGAGAGGAAGAGGCCCAGCCATCAGCGCTTTGTTACACCGAGATGACAGCTTAAAGTTTTACTTGTCATGGGTACAAGAAAGTATCGTTTGAGACTTTGGTGCCACAGCCGTAAATTAAGTATCAAGAAACAAAGCAGCAGAGAAAGTCTCTGCGCTGACAATACTGGCAACCATACTTGAAAGGAGCCAACACATGTTCAAACTCATCTCAGCAATCGGCCGCGGTTACGACAGCTACATGACTCGACAGGGTCGCGTCCAGGCACACCGGATTCTCAGCAGCCAAAGCGACTGGACGCTCAATGATCTTGGAGTCTCCCGTCAGCTTCTCAACGGCGGCGTCAAGAACTGGCCTTGGAAAATCACTAATGATCAACCTTCGCGCGTTGAAGCTTCTCGCGAAAGCCGTCGCAAAATCGAAGCTCGTGCGATTCGAGAGCTCAACAGTTATTCCAACAAGGAACTGCATGATCTCGGCATTACTCGTGGCAGCATTCCAGAAGCTGTGCGCAACGGCCGACCTGAAAGCGAGCACGCAGCTTAAGGTGTCCGCACTTGGTAGGTTTCCAAAAGGATACCTTTTTCAATTGCAGACGTCACTCGCATCACGTCCCTGATGAGGTTATCTGAATTGGTTAGGTCCTTCAGATAACCTCGTCAACGGATTGCACAAGCAATTACAAGTAGTTACAGACTCGTTTTTCAGCATGCTGCTGATATTTGATTAGCACTTCTCATTTGGCGCAATAACGGCTTATCCAAATGACATCCGCGATGTTTCAGCAAGTCAAATAATTCACGCGGTACAGTTGCCGCGAATCCAACAGTACCAATCAAACTTTATTGTCCACGACTCAAGCTGTGGGGCAATTGAAGGTGGTACAGCCCGCAGTTTTTTCACATTACGGTTGATCTCGGATCACCCAGCCTCCTTTAGCTACCCAATGCAAGATCGTTGGATCGGCGGTGTTCGCGAAGATCGACGCATTGCACTTGCCGCCCCCCCGGGCCTTCAGTCAAATTGACGAAGCTATTTACCACTACAGGGGAACTTTTTAGTCCCCGTGTACCACACTCAACCAGTAGTCATTTCGTACCGTTTTTTAGGGCGGACCGTCCGTCAGCAACCGAATTCACGGTTTTTAGAGCCCCGCGCCTCATTTAGTCCTTGCTGGCAACAAACTTATGAAATATTCTGTCCGGGCTATGGTTCCGATCCTTACGGACCCATCCACTGCGGAGAGAGTAAACCATGAAAGAAATGAATCGCCGGAAGTTCCTTAAAGGATCGGCGCTCGCAGCAACCGCGACGGCGGCTGGCACGATTACCGCGCCTTCCATCGTTCGCGCTGCGCCAGTGACGATGAAAATGCAAGCAGCCTGGGGCGGAGGTATTTTCCTTGAAAATGCCAAGTCTTATGTTGACCGCGTAAATGCAATGGCAGGAGACGCGCTGCAGATCGAACTGCTGCCCGTCAACTCTGTTGTCAAAACCAGTCAGATGCAAGACGCTGTACATCGAGGCGTTCTCGATGCTGTGCACTATGTACCTGCCTACTGGTATTCAAAATCACCTGTTGCTTCCCTGTTTGGCACCGGTCCTTGCTTTGGCTGGTCCAGCCAGGAAGTTCTGGGATGGGTTCACTATGGTGGAGGCCAGGAACTCTTTGATGAGTTGATGGGCAAACTCGGTCTTAACCTTGTCAGCTTCTTCAACAGCCCAATGCCTGCACAGCCAATGGGATGGTTTAAAGAAGAGATCAAAGACGCATCCCAGATGGATGGCCTGAAGTATCGAACCGTTGGTCTTGCTGCCGATGTACTGCTCGAAATGGGCATGTCTGTTGTTCAGCTGCCTGGTGGTGAAATACAGCCAGCCATGAAGTCAGGTTTGATTGACGCTGCTGAATTCAACAACCCGACCTCTGATCGTGACTTCGGTATGCAAGATGTATCAAAGCACTACCATCTGGCGAGCTTCCATCAGTCACAGGAATTTTTTGAAATCACCTTCAACAAGAAGAAGTACGACGGCTTGGCTGATGAACTCAAAGCCATCCTGAAATTTGCTTCAGAAGCTGAGAATTCAAACTTCTACTGGCACAACACGCAACGATATGCGAATGATCTCGTGACCTTACGTGAAGAGCAAGGTGTCAATGTTTACCGTACACCAGACTCAGTCATGCAAGCGCAACTGGATGCCTGGGATATCGTCGTCGATCGCATATCAGGCTCAGACGAATTCTTTGCCAAGGTAATCGAGTCACAACGTGCCTACGCTGAGACGGTCATGAATTATCTGAACCTCAACCAGCCAGACTACAAACTCGCCTACAAGCACTATTTTGGCTAAGGCGTTTGTTGATGTATCGTTCAGATATGTCGCTTGGTTTTGTATACAAAGGGGAGCCTCAACCGAGGCTCCCATTTTTTTTAATCGGTATCGCACGGAGTCCTGACACGTGACCAAAATCGTCTATGCGATTGAGAATTTGAGCATCTGGGTGGGACGCGCATTCGGTTGGTGCATCCTGATCCTGACACTGGCCGTCTCGTACGAGGTTTTTGTCCGTTATATGCCTCAGTACAGGCCAACCGTTTGGGCCTTTGACATGATGGTACAGATGTACGGCGCTCTGTTCCTGATGGCAGGTCCTTATGCATTGGCACAAGATAGTCATGTACGAGGGGATGTGCTTTATCGTCTTTTTCCGGTTCGCATGCAGGCCACACTTGACTTCATTCTATATCTGATCTTCTTTTTCCCTGGGATGATGGCCTTGTTCTGGTACGGTGCCGAAATCGCTTCTGACTCCTGGCGCTACAAGGAAGTGAGCTGGAACAGCCCGGCAAGAATTCAGATCTATTTCTTCAAAACCTTGATTCCACTGGCTGGATTTTTTCTCATGTTACAAGGCTTTGCCGAGTTACTCAGATGCTGGAAGGCAATGCGCACCGGAGTCTGGATGGAAAGACTCGACGATGTTCGTGAGACAGAAGATTTACTGGCAGAACAACCTGCAGTTGTGGATACCAGTACAAATCGCCCCTGATTTTACTTCATCCATTATTCGAAATTTTGACCAAAACCATCCAGTTAACTTAATCGAGTTGAAACGGCCGTGACGAATCCAGAAGTCGCCATTCTCATGTTGTCCCTGTTCATCGTTCTGGTGTTACTGGGATTCCCGATTGCCTTTACCTTGCTCGCCATGGGCGTAGCGTTTGGCTATTACGCCTATTACCAGGAAGGCTCCGTCGAGACACTCTCGGATGTCTTCAGTAACCAGATTTTCTATCTGCTAAACCAGAATACCTACTCGGTAATGGAGAACGACACACTTGTCGCCATTCCCTTGTTTCTCTTTATGGGTTATGTCGTTGAACGAGCCAATATCGTCAATCGACTGTTCAGCTCCTTGCAGCTAGCCGCAAGAAATCTGCCCGGCTCCATGGCCATCGCTGCGCTGATCACCTGCGCTGTGTTCTCTACCGCCAGTGGCATCGTCGGTGCCGTTGTGACCTTGATGGGCCTGCTGGCATTTCCTGCGATGGCTGATGCCAACTATCGCAAAGACTTTGCCGCAGGTGTCATTTGCG
Source organism: uncultured Granulosicoccaceae bacterium (assembly GCA_964445655.1). Taxonomy (GTDB): domain Bacteria; phylum Pseudomonadota; class Gammaproteobacteria; order Granulosicoccales; family Granulosicoccaceae; genus Granulosicoccus. The sequence goes on from CAYULV010000125.1 coordinate 6,079, forward strand.
CCGGTGGAACACTCGGCATTCTCATACCGCCATCGATCATGTTGATCGT
>CAYULV010000125.1:6227-11549 GCA_964445655.1 uncultured Granulosicoccaceae bacterium
GTTCTGTACCGCTCACTAACCTGGCTAAAACTCAAGGAATCGGTATTTCTGACAGCCAAGGCAACGGCCATGGTTTGCTGGATGTTCGTTGGCTCATGGACATTCGCCTCGGTTTTCTCTTATCTCGGCGGCCACGATGTCATCGAGCACTGGGTGTTGGCCATGAATCTTGAGCCTTGGCAGTTTCTCGTCCTGGTTCAGTTAATCATTTTCCTTCTCGGTTGGCCATTGGAGTGGTCGGAAATTCTCATCATCTTTGTGCCGATCTTTCTACCTATGCTGGACACCTTTGGCGTCAACCCTTACTTCTTTGCGATGCTGGTTGCACTGAACCTGCAAACCTCGTTTCTGACACCACCGATGGCGATGTCCGCTTACTACCTTAAAGGGGTGCTGAAAAACCAGATCGAGCTCATGCAGATATTCAAAGGCATCATGCCGTATCTCGGTATCGTGATTTTCTGTATGTTCCTGATGTACACATTCCCGGGCATTGCTCTGTGGTTACCTGATCAACTGTTTGGCGAGTACATTCCTTAAGAGCATGCACCTCAACTTGAACCACAGGCATTTCTTGATAAATCAATGACTACTGAACTGAATACAGCGCGTGACTGCGTGTCTGCTATCAAGGACGGTAGTCTGCGATCAGTCGATCTCGTCAAGACATCACTTGCCGAGATAGAACGTACGGATTCCACTATCAAGGCTTGGCAACATCTGGATAACGAGCAGGCAATAGCGGCTGCCGAACAAGCAGATGAACAGCGTCGACATGGACGCCCCGTGGGACAATTGCAAGGCATACCGGTTGGCCTTAAAGACATCATAGATACGGCAGAATTGCCCACTGAATACGGCAGCCCCATTTACAAGGGCAGGCAAGCTGACCAGGATGCTGCGATCGTTGAGAAACTGAAAGAATCAGGTGCCGTGATTCTTGGTAAGACGGTAACTACCGAATTTGCCTTCATGCACCCGGCGAACACGCGTAATCCACACAATACTGAATTTGGTCCAGGCGGATCATCCAGCGGCTCGGCAGCGGCGGTAGCAGCCGGTCATGTACCACTTGCCTTCGGCACTCAAACCAATGGTTCAGTGATTCGACCTGCCTCCTACTGTGGTGTCTATGGCTTCAAGCCATCACGCGGAGTTGTTTCCCGTCGCGGAATATTGCAAACCTCAGCATCACTTGATCAACCTGGTATGTTCGCCCGCGATCTCGGCGACTTGGCATTACTCGCAGATATCGTCGCCGGTTACGACGCAAGCGATTCGGTAAGCTACAACGCACCAAAACCCGCGGCCCTTGATGGGTATTTGCAGGATGTCCCGGTAGAACCCAATTTTGTCTGGCTGGAACTCCCCTACGCGGACAGATTCAGCGACGCATTGGTGCAAGGTGCCGACGAACTGATCAGTGAACTCGGCGGCCAGATTGAACGCGTCACCGCCCCTGCAAGTTTTAACGATGCCATTGAAGCCCATTCGATCATTTACGACTACGAGATTTTTCGCTGCCTGTCGGAAGTTCGAACGCAAGAATCCCAATTGAGCGACACGGTACAATCAGCCTTTGAACGAGCGGAAAAACGTACCGAAGAAGAGTACCAACAAGCACTAGCTTTCAAGGAATCGTTCGAAGCCTGGTTCAAGCCATTTTTCAACGACTATGATGCGGTTCTGACAGCCTCTGCACCCAGTGAAGCACCTCGGTTCGGAGAAGGCACGGGAGATCCCATATGTTGTACGGTCTGGACTCTGGCAGGACTACCCTGTTTGAACCTGCCACTGTTGGCTGGTGATCATGAACTACCCATTGGCATACAACTGGTTGGAGCTCATCAGGAAGATGATCGACTTTTCCGCTCGGCACGCTGGTTACTGGAGACCTTGCATGCGCAAGCGTCCTCGACAACAAACACACTTGAGGAAGCCTGAATGAACACACGACTCGTTACTATTCTAACTGGTGTGGTAGGCCTGATAGTCATGGCAACTTTTGTCATTGGCCTGTCCCATAGTATCTCAACCGGCTTTGCAGGTTTCGAAGGTGGATTGCCATTTGCGATCATCGTCGCCATCGTGATATTGATGGCTCTTTACGATTTTTATGATGAGTGCATTCGTAAAACACGTAAGTAAACGAGCGCCACGAACTTAGCAGTGTCGGCAATGGCACAACAACAGGCTTGATTAAAATAAAGACGCAATTCAATGAGCTCAGATAAGCCTACACTCTGGATAAGCCGCAAGCTATCGGCTAACACCGAGGCTCGCGCCCAACAGAATTACAACGTCATCCTTAACCCCGATGACACACTCAGCACCAGCGAAGACCTTATTCGCATGAGTGCAGAGGTTGATGCAATTATTCCCTGTCATTCCGAAATCTTTAACGCCGACGTTGCATCCCAACTGGATCCGCGCTTGAAGATCATTGCCAATCACTCGGTCGGCGTAGATCATTGTGACCTGGATGCATTGAAAAACCGCGGCATTGTGGTTACCAATACACCTGATGTGCTGTCCGATGCCACCGCCGAGATTGCAATGTTGTTGTTACTTGGTGCGGCAAGACGAGCCGCCGAGGGTGACGCTATGGTACGCAGCGGTCAATGGAAGACCTGGAGCCCATCGTTCATGGTAGGACATCAGGTCACTGGTAAGCGGCTGGGCATTATCGGCATGGGTAAGGTTGGACAGGTCATGGCAAGGCGTGCACGTGGGTTTGACATGGAGGTGCACTATCACAATCGCTCACGTGTGGCACCGGAACTTGAAGCCGGCGCCATATTTCACGAGTCACTGGATACACTACTGCCTGTTTCGGAATATTTGTCCTTGCACTGTCCGGCAACTCCTGACACCAAAGGCATGATCAACGCTGAAGTTCTGGCAAGTCTTCCAGACAAGGCGATTCTGGTCAATACCGCGCGCGGCGCTCTAGTCGATGAAAACGCGCTTGTGAATGCGATCGAAAGCGGCAAGTTAGCTGCCGCCGGACTCGACTGCTTTGTCACAGAACCGGGTGGCAATCCAGCCTTCTCCCAACACAACAATATTTTCATGCTGCCACACATCGGCAGTGCAACATTCGAGACGCGTGACGCCATGGGATTTCGCGCACTCGACAACCTGGATGCATTTTTCAGCGGCAAAACGCCGGGGGATCGACTCGTCTGATGCCACTCGGGTAGCAAGCAACACAAAACTCTGGCAGCAACAACGACAACGACAACACCAGCTTCCGAGAGTACGCCAGCCCAATCAATCCTTATCGAGCACCCTGAGCTTGGCCTGCATGTATTCGCGATGTCTTACATGCAAGAGATCGCAAAGCTTACGGATTGAATACTCTTCGTATTTGTCGAGGTTTCCATCAGCCATGGCAACCTGCCACATGTATTCGACGAGCTGAATTTTTTGCGAGCGGCTACAAGTTTCGTTGATCACACGAACCTGATCATGCAAGGAGACCGACAGATCAGCATCTTTCAACGCAAGTTCAGTAATCTCATCAACATCCTGTTCACTCAATGTGGCACTGGACTGTTGCAGGGCTTGCCTGATCGCGGCCAGCTCGGCCGCCTCGATTTCGTGATCAGCACGCGCGATCTCTATTAATAGCGTTGCCGATACTCGCTCTATGGCATTGATGCTCGCGGCGTCTGCCGATCCTCGCCCGCTTGCGTCTGTCGGGTCCGGCGCGAGGGCATCAGATAATTTTTTTATCCACTGATCAATCATCGAATCAAGCGTTTGAGATAAGCCATCGGGTAAGGGTACACTGTCTGAAACCATCCAATTATAGAGATATTGACATGATCAGACGCCCAATTCTCAACTTGATATTGGCCGCTTTGGTGATTTGCCCATTGCTGGCTACCGCCGAGACGCGCGATGGCGAAACATTGGCTGACAAGCAAGTATTCACATATCGCTTGCTCGATGATATCAAGTCGTTCGATCCTCAGATCAACACTGATGTCGAAGGTTCCGGCATGGTTCGCAATATTTTCGAAGGCTTGATGAATGAAGATCCCGTTGGTGGGCTGGTACCAGGAGCCGCTACCGCTTACACCGTCAGTGAAGACAAGCTCACCTACACGTTCACACTACGCGATGCGAAATGGTCCAACGGAGAATCCGTAACAGCCGATGACTTCGTTTTCGCCTGGCGCCGACTGGTGGATCCCACCACAGCGTCCGAGTATGCCTGGTATATGGAACTGATGGGCGTTGTAAACGCCAGCGAAATCGTCAAAGGAGAAATACCCCCTGATCAACTGGGGGTTCGTGCCATCGACGAAAAAACCTTTGAAGTGACAATTGAAAATGCCTTGCCCTATTTCGCTTCAATGACAGTACATGGCTCAACGTTTCCAACACCCAAGTCAGTTATAGAGACTCACGGAGACCAATGGACCAAACCCGAGAACATTGTAGGTAACGGTGCTTACACCCTCACCGAGTATCGCCCCGGAGAGAAGATTGTTCTCTCTCGCAATCCCGGCTACTGGGATGACGCCAATACAACTATCGACGAGATCGTCTCTCTGGTCATTAACGATGACGATCTTGCACTGACGCGCTATCTCGCCGGTGAACTTGATCGCACTGAAATTCCCTCTGGTCAGTATCCTCGTTTAAGCAAGGAATTGCCGAACGAAGCAATCTCCTTCCCCCGTTCATGTTCTTACATTTACTGGTTCAACCAAAGTGACAAAGGCCCAGAAGCTTTGAAGGATGTACGCGTACGAAAAGCACTCTCATACGCCATCAATCGAGAGATCATCACCGATCGCATCTTGCAAGGCGGTCAGTATCAATCTTACAACTTCACTCATCAGAAAACCGCGGGCTTTACTCTGCCAGAAATCGACTATGCCTCATGGACTCAAGCCGAGCGAGATGAAAAAGCCAAGGAGCTGATCGCTGAAGCCGGCTATGGGCCCGGCGGCAAGCCTCTTGAATTGACGATCTCCTACAACACCAGCGAAGGGCACAAGAAAATTGCCATTGCCATTGCACAATTTTGGAAAAAGACGCTTGGTGCCAAGGTGGAGTTATTCAATACAGAGTGGAAGGTTCATACCACTAACCTGCAAAACAAAGACTACGATGTGGCGCGCTATGCATGGTGTGGCGATTACAATGAAGCGTCTACCTATCTTGATTTAATGACATCGTATTCAGGGCATAATGTCGGCGGCTACTCGGATGCTGACTACGATGCCCTGTTGGCAGAGTCCAAGACACTGGCTGATCCAAGTGCCAGCTACTCCACCGCTGAAGGCATGTTGGCTGATGCGATGC
>CAYULV010000126.1:0-11531 GCA_964445655.1 uncultured Granulosicoccaceae bacterium
GCAACTATAAGTTTTCAGCTGGATTTACGAGGTAATCTGAGCCTCGGCATGCACCTCAGGGTTTGCCACTTCCGTCGAAACCATGTCATCCCCGGAAACTTCAACCACAAATCAAGTATGCGGGCGATTGGCCACGATTTCAATGCCCGGTTGGACTATTCGCAAAAATATTCACGCCTGACCGAGATCGGCTCTGAAAAGATCGGCCTTTCTTGATGAGACGGCGCTATGCCCGCTTACGGGCAGTCGTACCAAGGAGTTCTTCGAATTCACCGGCAATAACCGGTTTGCTACAGAAGTAGCCTTGGTATTCATCACACTTGAGTGCGTTGATATGTGCCAGTTGATGGTGTGTTTCGACCCCTTCGGCGACCACGCTCAAGCCGAGATCGTGGGCAAGTGATATGACAGCCTTGACAATCGGTGTCTTGTCAAATGCCGATTTGATTTCGCTAATGAATGAACGGTCGATCTTGAGCTGGTGCAAGGGAAAACGCTGCAGGTACCCTAGCGATGAATAACCGGTGCCAAAATCATCGATGGATATTTTGATGCCGATATTCTGTAAATCCTGCAGCTTGCCGACGTTGCTCTCGGCATTGTCCATGATCATGTTTTCAGTCAACTCGATGATCAGTGACTGCGCGTCAAGCCCAGAGTCTTCAATAGCATTATAAACCGTGGAAATGAAATCCGGCTCGTACAACTGCCTGATTGACACATTAACCGCTATCTTGAAATCAGGAAATCCCGCGTCCTGCCAGCGCTTCGTCTGAAAACAGGCTTCGCGTAGCACCCACTCGCCAATAGCAACGATCGTCCCCGAATCCTCCGCCATCGGAATGAAATTCTCCGGCGATATCAACCCAAACTCGGGATGCTTCCAGCGCACCAGCGCCTCTGCACCGCAAATCTGGTTAGTCTTGACGTTCACTTTTGGTTGATAGACCAGAAACAATTCATCGCTATCAGCAGCGGTATGCAAGCCGTTCTGGAGACTCAGAAGCTGACGTGACTGTGCATCCATCTGCTTTGAATAAACAGCGAATGTTTTATCACTGCCACGCTTAGCATGCTGCATGGCGGTTTCTGCTTCGTTTATCAATGATTCCGCATCGGCAGTGTTGTTATCCATTACGGACACACCGATTTTTACAGACAGGTGAATGTTCTGATTATCAATACGAAACGGCGCTTCAAGTGAATCGGTAAACCGGTTGATGCCAAACGTCACACTATGCATCAGTGTACTTTCGGCATCCAGAGGCAATAGGACAACAAAGCGGTCCCCGTCGAGCCGACTGACATAGGGTTTACGATTGCTGAAATCTTCCGAAGAGTAGTTCCACAGCTCGCGCATACTTGCGTCGCCAAAAACTGCCAGCAGGCGATCAACAAAACGTTTCAGAACCTCATCACCAGCCGCGGGGCCAAGTGAATCATTAATCGCCTTGAAGCGGTTGATATTGATCAGAACCATCGCTGCTGGCGGCGTGTGTTCGTCTACATGACCCAATCGCCGCTTCAACACATAGGTGAAACATTGGCGATTAGGCAACTCGGTTAGTGTATCGACATGCGTCATACGTCGTTGCCAGGCACGCGTTGCGAGGGTGTTACCCATGCGTAACGCAAGCTCGCTGGCGTCAATCGGCTTGGCAAGAAAATCAGTGGCACCGAGTTTCAAGGCCTTGTGCTTGGTCTCGGGATCGTCAGCAGACGTCAACACCAGAACCGGGAGGCTTTTAAGACTATCGTCTCGGCGTATCTCAGCAAGAATGTCAAAGCCAGATACGGTTGGCATGAAAAGGTCGAGTAGCAATACATCAGGCTCTTCGTGCCGCAGTATTTCCATCGCGACACGCGAATCGGAGACCGAAACAAACCGGGAGTAGCCTTCGGTCTCGAGATGAACACAGAGCACATCCATGTTTATCTCTTCATCATCGACCATCATGATTTTCGCATGCTGCATCAAGTCCCGAGTCTGCTCTTGCAGAACCTCGAGGTCAGCATGTTCCATCAACGATGTACCGTATGTTCTCACGATTCAGGTAATCCGAATTCAGCTACAAATTTCATCAAGCGGACACCTGCTGTGGCGATTGATCCTGCCACCCCTCGATTACTCGAGATGCATAACGCCTCACTTCAGACAACTCCATTTCAGTTTGATCCCTATTCGATGCTTTGGCAGCGATCTCAAGCTTCAGACTTCGTTCGGTAAATCCATCAAATCCGACATTCCCACCAGAGCCTTTCAACCAATGAGCAATTTCCGCAATCGCGGTAAAATTCTCTTCACTCATGGCCGTATCCATTGCTGATACCTGTTCCTGAAGACGCGGAATGAATTTCTCGACAATAGGCCGAAATTTCGGATTTCCTGCAAGTAAACTACTCGTAATGGGTGTATCGACTCCAGAGCCAGTGTTGCTGAGTACAGACTCAGAATTCGTGATCGGCACCACGTTCCCGGCTTTTTCAGACTCCGAGCTATTGGTTTCACGGGTGTCGATCATCAATCGTGGGCGAATGCGTTCAATCTCAGCAATCGCCTGAGCAGCGGCCTGCTTGTCCTTGGCTTTGGCGGCCTCCTCCAGCGCGAACGCCGGATCGAAAGTAGCTGCGAACCCGCAGGTGCCGCCAGAGCCTTTGAGCCAATGCCCCAGCGCAAACAGTTCCGTCCAATCTTCACTGTTCAAGGTGTCATGCATCACGACAATCTGATTATCGAGCTTTTCGAGAAAACTCTCGATGATGGTGACGAATCTGGGACTCGATGCCGCCAGAGCGCTGTAGATCGGTAGCTCCGCTGGGGTATCCGGGATCAACTCAACCTGTGCCGGCGCGTCCAGCGCCTTGTCGGGTTCCCTGGACGCGGCAACGATTTCACCACCCAACAAGGTTGACAACAGATTGGTCAACTTGTCGATATCAATCGGTTTGGTCTGGTAATGAGAAAATCCCGCTTCAAGTATCCGCAGTTCGTATCCTTTCATTGCATTGGCAGTCAACGCAACAATCGGACGTTCAAAGCCAAACTTGCGCATCTCGGCAACAGCTTCGTACCCATCCATAACGGGCATTTGAATATCCATCAAGACAAGGTCAAACGCCTTTTCCTTCACTGCATTCACCGCTTGCAAACCGTCTTCGGCAAGTGTCACGGTAAGACCAAGATCCTCGAGTAGCAGTTTCAGTAGTTCGCGATTCTCCAATGCATCATCGACGACCAGAAGCTCTGACGGCGGAAAGCTCCAACTACTCGACTCGACATGCTCAACCGTTTCCAGCGAGGCAAAAACTTCGTCTGGCGATAACATCGGGATATCACTAAGGTCATCTTGCGGAATCGTGACAAAAAACGTACTACCCTCGCCCGGTATACTTTTAACGATGATATTTCCGCCCATCGCCTCAGACAGTTTCTTGGAAATCGACAAGCCCAGGCCGGTACCGCCGAAGCGTCGGGTAATTGAGACATCAGCCTGCGTAAACGCATCGAAGATCGTCGCCTGCTGCTGCTCGCTCATACCAATTCCAGTATCGCTTACTGCAATTTCGATGTTCGAATCCTGATACGTAATCGCAAGCGTCACACCACCGTCTTCAGTAAATTTTATGGCATTGCCTACCAGATTGGTCATGATCTGGCGTAATCGTGCGGGATCAGAGACTATGGTTTCAGGCAAGTCGCTGTTGATTTTCATCTCGAGACCAATGGACTTCTCTTCCGCCTTGACTCTCAGAACCTTGATGACTTCATGGGCAATCTCTGCAGGTTTTGTGGCTATTTCCTCTACTTCCATGGCACCGGATTCAACCTTGGATAAATCCAGCACATCATTGATCAGCTCCAGCAAATGATTACCGCTGTTCGAGATCGTGTTCAGATGTTTTTGCTGCTCCTCGGGAGATTGATTGAATCCGCGCTTCAACACCTCTGTGAAACCCAGGATGGCTGTCATGGGGGTTCGAATCTCATGACTCATATTTGACAGAAAAGCACTCTTCGCCTGATTCGCCTCCTCTGCGTCCTGCATGGACTGACGAAGCAGCAATTCTTTCTCTTCCAGAAGTGTTACATCATCCATACTGATCAATACACCGCCGACTCGACCTTTGGCACCGTTGACTGGCGAACAGTTGACGATGAACTTGCGCGTCTCCCCTGCAGAATTCCTGAAACCGTACATCTCATGCCGGGTGGCTTCACCGGTATCAAGTGCCTGCGTCCATGGGTACTCGGGATTCTTTTCATCATCATGAATCCACGACAGTTCCGTGGCTTGAACCCCAATCAATTCTTCAGCTGGCTGACCAACAAGATCAGCAAACGCTGCATTGGCCAACACCAGATTGCCTTTACGGTCGATGACAATCAACGATTCAGCTATCGTGTCCAACGCCGAGCGCACTCGACCGGGAACCGCTGTTGATGGGTTGAGCTCCTTCAACATCTTGCCAAGATACAAATAAAATATCGGAAAGCTCATAAACGCGATAAACATCATCAAACTAAATGGCAAATGACGCAGCCTGTCGAGAAAATTCTTAGGCTGGTATTTTCCAAAGAAAAATCGCAACTCACCCCATTCACGATTACCGAGAAAAAGTGGAACACTGATAGGGCTAGCATCATCAAGCAATGCAAGGCCAAACAAGGCATCCGAGTTACCCTGGTTCCGATGCAACACGATCGAGTCAAGCTCGACGTTTCGTTCAATGATGAATTCAAGCGAACTTTGAACACCAGCGAGATCGCCACGACGCAACAGCATCGTACTGGAAGCCGCCAAGCCTTCAGATAACGCGATACGCCCATCAAGTATGGCACCCTCACGATCGGGCACAAAGCCCAGCAGCATTGCAAGCAGGACTATAGTTGTCATCAGTGATGACAAGCCAAACACGATATGAAATCGTGCGTTAAAACTTGGCAAGCGCGCAAATTGAGCTTTTAACCAGGACAGCATCAAGACGTTCCGTATTTCCTGAGGTTTTCCATGCATTAAACCGTCCGCAATGAGCAATGCACTGCGGTCATTAGCCCGTAACCCGGCTGCTTGAATGAAAATCGGCAACGCGCCACATTTCTTCAGCCTTAAGCAACCCTGTCGACAGGTATAACGTGAACTGAGTCACAGCTCGAATAAGCACTCGAAGCAACGCTAGAGAGACTTGGCGGATATGCCGATAGCGCTTGGTGTAACCCGGTGACATCAAGTTACATGTTTCGCAGCAGCCAAACTGCCAGAGAAAAAATGGAAAGAAGACATGGAAAGTAATCGTCCCTGTAAGGTAATCGTGGTGGACGATGAACCAGCGATCACTGAAATTCTGGAAAACGTACTGGGAAATGCAGGTGTGTCGGTTCGCTCAGCAACGAATGCCCAAGATGCTCTGGCGCAATACAAAGAGCAGGCAGCAGATGTCGTCATAACAGACATCCAAATGACTGGCATGTCCGGTTTCGACCTGCTCGCAGAATTGTTGCAGCGCAACCCCAATGCCAAGGTCATCATGATGACAGGATACGACAGCTACGATGTTGTCCGACGCGCATTGCAGGAAGGTGCTTACGATTACCTGACCAAACCACTTGAAGATCACGACCTCATTGTTGCCCGTGTTCTTCGTGCGTTCGAGCACGTAAAGCTTATTCGTGAAAACGCGAATCTGATCAAGCGCCTACAAGCCAGTCACGCCAAAATCACTGGCACTAATCGGCACCTTGTCCACTTGAACAAACGACTTCGGCATCTGGCCATCACCGATGAATTGACACAGCTCTACAACCGTCGGTTTATTGATCGAACCATACAGACTGAGACTGAGGAGCGTACAAGGCTTGTCAATCCACTGTCCGTGCTGTTACTTGATGTGGATCATTTCAAGGCCTTCAATGACAAACACGGTCACGACGGCGGTGACCAGGCTTTGCAAAAAGTCGCCGATATCATGAAAAAATGCGCTCGTCCGGGCGATCTGATCGGTCGCTATGGTGGCGAAGAATTTATTGCCGTACTGCCCGGCACATCAGCAGATCAGGCGAATGCACTCGCCGAAACGATTCGCGGCGAAATAAAAAAGCAGACCTTTGTGTTCGAAAGAAAACAGAGCCATATAACGGTCAGTATTGGAGTTGCCAGTACCGTTGATAATGAAGACACAGTGTCAGGTCGTCGCTTGATTATCCAGGCTGACAAGGCCTTGTACGCGGCGAAGGATGCTGGACGCAATTGCAGCTGCCATTTCTCGGACTTACCAGAAAATCAGGACAATGTTGTCCCATTGATCCTACCGGATGCCGCTAACAGCTAGCTAGCAGCTTCGCTAACAACCCGCTGAAAACTAGGATGCGAAGAAGTCTACCGCGCAGCGAACTCCGCTCGGAATGACAAGATCAGGGTTATCCATAACCAGAAGAACCCCATAAGTCGCACTGGCAGGATCTGCTACTGCATCGATGCGTCTGACTTCAGCACTGAGTACTTTGTTTTCATAACCCGGGACATTCAAGGTAACGCCCGCGTTCATGCCCGCTTCCAGACTGCCGAGATAGTCAATCGGCACGATGACTTCCACATGCAAGGGGTCCAGTTGCGCGACGCGAAACACCGCATCGCTATCGACATATTCACCCGCGCTTTTAAGACGCTGAACCACAACTCCATCAATCGTACTTCTGATGACACGGCGATCAAGCAATGCCTGCGCGCGATCAACCTCAAGATTTCTAAGTATTCCAGATTCCAGTTCCTGACGCACCTGCAGATCAGCAATGGTAGATTCAGTCTGTACCTGATCCATGGTTTGCTCCGAGATCAACCGCTTTGCCAGCAGTTCTCTATTTCTCGACGCTGTTCGCTGACCAAATTCGGCGGTGATGGCTCGAAGTTCGCCTGCGGTGTTCGCCCGCGCAACTTCACGAGCGATGGACAGTGAAACACGCTCCACTTCACTTTCCAGATGCGCCAACACTGTGCCCGTACTGACATAGTCACTGCGATCAAAAAGTGTTTCTGACAGTAATCCGGGAACCGCCGAACCGATGTCGACCAAGGCGCTCGGCTCGACGACACAGTCCATATCCGAAAGCACTTCGCGCCCGGCTATCGACGTACCGATCAGTGGCAGTATGACTGCGCTGATACCAATGGCGCCGCAGACAGAGCCAAGCACTGTGCGTTTACCAACGCCACCCGAACGTTCAGTTGTTGTGTACATTTGCTTTTCGTCTCGCATGCCTATCGATTAAACCGACAGTTGTTTGATCAAAACTTGCCTGGTAGCACGCCACCATCGAGCACCCAATGACTCGGGCGCATGGGTCAAAGTGATATAGGCTCTTCCGCCGATACCACGGGTCGATAGCTTTTCAGGCAAACTTAATTCCATATGAAAGACGGGCTCCAGCGTTTCTGACTTACCTTCGGACGTCGATGCAACTGCTATGCCGCTCCGTCCGTTGTAGGCGAGAGCCTGACTCGGTAATGAGTGGCTACCAGACGGAATTTCGCGAAGAACCGCGGCCTCAAGGCGTTTGTCGAGGGCCTCTGCCAGCCTGATTTGTGCCACCGACACGCCATTTCGAACCTGCACTATATCGCTCTGCCGAATCACTGCCCTGACTCTAAGTTCATCTGGGCGGACCACAAAGGCCAACGGAGTGCCGGCCTGCACATGCGCGCCAACGGCAATATCGTCGGTAGCCAATGCCAGACGACCACTGAGCTTTGCGCGCACCGTCAAGTCATCTTGTCGTTCACGCATCAGGACCTTTTGTTGCTCCAACTTCAGAAGCTCACTGTCCAGTGATAAACCTTTAGAGAGATCTGTCAGCCGGGAAGCATGTCGTTCAGCCTCAAGTACCTTGATCTGTGCATCAAGTACGTCGATTGATCGCTCAAGTTGCGATGATTCGAACCTGAACAGCACATCCCCTGCCTCTACCCAGGCACCAGCTTGCACTGGCATGTCTATCAGCTCTCCATCTTCCGCTGCATAGATTTCCGCTTGTCCCGGTACCCAGACGACACCCTCTGTGCGCGTACTCGAGGGTAATGGAAAGGCGCTAATCAGTACGACAGCGAACAGTGCACCGACTGCTGTTTTGAGCTTGGCAGCACGACGTGTGTGTTCCAGATCCGGACTCTGCCAAAGGTAATAAAACAGTTTGACCAACGGTTTGAGCGCCAGTTGGTAGAGCGCAAATACGCTCAGGAAAAAACCTATTAACGGCAAAGTGTTATACAGAAATATGCAAATGACCGCGGTGATAAACCAACGATAGACAATGGCCAAAACACCGTATGTGGCTAACCATCGACGTTCACGCAGTGCCGTAACCGGGGTCTCGATATGAGGGATTTTAAACAGATAACGCTTACAAAGATATTTTAGATAGCGGGTGGAACGCGTCGCAAGATTAGGTATATCTATAGCGTCTTGTAAAATGTAGTACCCATCGAATCGCAGCAAGGGGTTTGCATTAAATAAAAATATCGACGCCATTGTTATAACGGTTGTCGCAAAGGTAATATCGCGGATAAGACCGGGTTCGACAATCAACCAAACCAATAACGTCAATGATGCGAGAACCGCCTCAAAAGCAATCCCGGCGGCGCTGACAATAAGCCGTTCTCTGCGTTTGTCAAACATCCATGCATCGGTCGCATCGACAAAGGGAACCGGCATCAAAACAAGAATCGAAAAACCCGCCTCATGGACATTCCCGCCGAAGCGTTTGATGGCAAGTGCATGAGCGAATTCGTGCCCGAGCTTGATGATGGGATAAAGCACCAAATACATCCACCAGTGCCCGGGCGATTGTTGCAATCGCGCGAATTCGGCACTGAGTGACGCTGCATTCGTAATCGCGAGAAGCATTGCCGATAACACCAGTACCAGTAGCACCAGCATGCTGCGACGCGTAAGCATCCACTGTAACCAAGGTAAAACGCGTGTCATCCATGCATCCGGATTGACGATCGAAAAACGCAAGGCCAGCGGATTGAACCAGCGTTCCGAACGCTTTCTGATCTTTGCCACTCTAACGCCACTGATCAGACGTTCGACATCATTGGATGCATTCAAACGAATCATCCCGGCGTTTGACAAGGTTATGACGGCACTCGCTAATGCATGCTGCTCGGACTCAGAGGCGTCCGGGATTTCAAGCTCGCAGACAGATGCCAAGGTTTGTGTCCCGTCAAGCCTCTGCAAACAGGCATGCATTTGCGGATTCAAACGAACCTTGTCGCCAGTCAAGGAATTTCCAGCGACATACCAGAGACTGCCACGAATCTCTCGAGCGCTGAACTCCATTGTATCGAGCGCTGTCGGTTTAAGCTCCGCAACGCGTTGCCATAATGAGATCACAGCAAGCCCAGCTTCCAGGCCCAAAGACGCAGACCGTTGCGTAGTTTTCGCGTATAGACATCAGCCGCCGTGCGTCTGCCCACATCAATCTTGGCGATACCTTCCATACCAGGACGCAGAAATGCAGGCGGACTAAGCAGTTCTGCTTGCACGCGAAACGTGCTGACTCCTGCCTTGCTTTGAGCAACAGGCAACAGCTCTTCTATAGTGGCCTCAAGTGCTGTCCCGGGTGCTGAAGATAGACGCACACCAAGTGTCTGCCCCTTGTTGACCAGAGCAACATCATGCTCATCGACATCCAGTTCCAGACGATAGTCGGCTGTTTTGGCAACGGTAAAAAGTTTCTCACCTTGTTCAACAGCAGCACCGAGTGATTGCGATAAATCTCCTTCGGTGATGATTCCATCAAATGGTGCGCGTAACTCGGCACGCAGCAACTGACGATCGACCAAGGCGAGTTCCGCATCAATGCGAGCCCTGTCGGCGCGCAAACGACCCAGCTCAATACGATCTCGACTGGCCAGTGCCTGTGCTTGCGCTTGCTTGTTCTGCTGCGCTTCGCTTTGCCACTTGTCAGCGGTCAATCGTAAATCTCGATTATCCAGGGTCGCTAACAGATCGCCAGACTTGACCGTGTCTCCAGCACGCATCTCGGCGGATTGAACAAAACCATTTTGCGGTGCAACGATCAGCTGACTATCAGCGGCTACGATCGATGCTCGGCTGGTGACCTTGGCGGTCACTGGAAAAACAAAACTCAAGGCCAGCAGTACCAGACTGGCAAACGCCAGACTTTGCCGGATCGACAAAGCGCCGCGCGACAGAGCATGGATAAAACGCCTGCTGCGATGGTGAATGGTTTGCAAAAAGGATCGTTCCTGACGCACCAACACATCAAGCACAGCAATCGACGGCTTGACGAGTTCAGACATCCCGACAGACAGATCCGCCGCGGGCATTACATCGTTAGGGTATTCAAGCAACAAGGCATAACGATGATGTTTCGCCTCAAGCGAAAAACTCAACAATCGATTGCCCTTTGACGCCGCGCGCAGCTCTGCATGGGCGGGATACATCACTTTTTGCCCCGACACAGACTCAGCCTCTTGCGTGTCGCTCTCTTGCGTATCGCCGAGCTCGATGGGTACATCCGCATCGAGAGTCTCGGTCAGTGCTGCCGCTAACAGCCGTGGCAATGAGCGTCGTGTGTCAAGCTTCATCTGATCGGAAACCGCCATCAGCACGGTCGATCCGGACTGGCGAACCCCCAGCGACACTCGCCGCACCGGGAATTGCCCGACCAATTGGTTGATCAAAGCCACGGCAACAGCGTCAGCGCTCGAATCACTGAGAATCGCGCGCAGCACCACGTCGCTGAGTACCGCAGACGAGTCTGTGGCACGCGCAGGATCAAGCGAGGCCGTAGCAGCGCTTTTCCGGCGAAACGGAGTTTCAACAGCCATCTAAGTGTCCGGACAGTGTTATGCCAAGCAAACTGCAACTAGCAAGCCAGTTACAATGGCCATTCCATCCATTTTTTTACCGCGCTCGATGACAGCCATGCACTCAGACACCGCAATCGGCCACGCAGCCACGCCCGAAACGGCACGTGCCAAGCCCGCCAACGCAGACTGGCAAGATATTGCTCTTCTTGACCAGCAATTGAATAGCGAGGAACGCCTGATCAGGGACACAGCCCAAGACTATTGCCAGAGTCGGCTGCTGCCACGCGCCGTCATGGCGAATCGGCATGAGCAGTTTGATCGCGAGATCATGAATGAATTTGGCGAGCTTGGCCTGCTCGGCATGACCATTCCCGAGGAATACGACTGCGCTGGCAGCTCCTACGTCAGCTACGGACTGGTCGCCCGCGAAGTCGAGCGCGTGGATTCAGGCTATCGATCAGCCATGTCGGTACAGTCCTCGCTCGTCATGCATCCGATCTTTGCCTACGGCAGCGATGCGCAACGGCGCCACTACCTGCCAAAACTGGCCAGCGGCGAATGGATCGGTTGTTTCGGCTTGACCGAACCGGACCACGGCTCTGACCCCTCATCCATGATCACGCGGGCCACAAAAATCGATGGCGGCTACCGACTCAATGGTGCGAAAAACTGGATTACCAATTCCCCTATCGCCGACGT
>CAYULV010000127.1:0-11460 GCA_964445655.1 uncultured Granulosicoccaceae bacterium
CTGGGGAGGGTTTCGCAGCAATTGATCGATAAGTACGTCACCGTTCTCGCGCTCGGACAGTTGTTTGATGAACCGTTCACCTTCAACGTATGAATACTCCAGCACATTGCGGCTGATAGCTTGAACGGTTTGCGTCAATTGATTGGGCGGATTGGTGCGGTTGAACATGAAGGTATCCAAAGCATCCAGACCATCAAGGCAGTTTTGCTCAGCACAGATCTGTCGTGTTACCCATTGTGCGTGACCTTCAAAGGTTGCCGATTGCGCGAAAGATGCTCGAAAATTCAGTGAGCGGTTTTCATGTATGGCGTAGCGTTGATCATCTGCTGCATGGACAAGTTCATGAATCAATAGTGTCAATAATGCTGAGCGGCGCAGCTTGGGATTGGCAGGCAGAGATTTTTCGTAATGCTTCAGCATGCTTGTGCTGATCAAAATGGCTTTTTGTCGTGAGGTATACAGCGCAGCATAAGTGCCAGCTTGCCCCTTCATGACCATCGATAAAAAATTATCCGAGAAATCAGGATTGGAAAACTGGCTTTTGATCAGTCGTTTCGTTTCAAGCGATACTTCATCGTTGATGACATCGTCACTGACGATAGACAGCGTGACTTGGCTGAGATCGGTACCCGTTTTATCTTCAACAAGTGTGCGGGCGTCGTCGTACACTGACTGAATACTGTCGAACCAGGATGTAGTCGCATTGCGCTGCGGCCCTGCAGATGGGACTACTTCGGGATGCTGAGCAAGGGCCAATTGCCCGTTTGCCTTGTCCCCATCTGAGACACTCTGACAAGCGGCGAGTACCAGTGCGGCTGTCAGCAACAATGAAAGACGGGCAGACGGGTAGGTGAATGGCATGATAGGCCCAAGCTGGTATGACCCAATCAGTGTACCTTCAGTGCTCGTTTATCGTTCAATCAGCATCACAGAATGCCGTTGCTGCGGACAAAAAAACGGCGACCTGGTGTGGTCGCCGCTTTTCCTCGCCTGATACGCGACTCGTCAACGTGGACGAGTTCACGGTTTTTATATCAGCGCTGATAGGCGCGAATATAGTCGATCGTCATGCGTGCTGGAAATGGCGTGCTGTCATCCGGATCACCAGGCCACCAGCCGCCGAGTGCCAGATTGACGAGCAGATACATTTCTTCTGAAGAGACATTGCCACTGCTGTAGGTATTGGTAGCTTGGCCGTCAACGTACCAAGTGATACGGCCTGGCTCCCATTGCACTGCATAGGTGTGAAAATCCTGCGAGTAATCCGGACCTACAGCTTGGAAGGTAGGCGTTGAGCGCAGATCGAAATTCTCGAAGAAGTGATAGGTCTGGAAAACAACATTCTGTCTGTCACCGATATATTCGACAACATCAATCTCAGGACGGTTGCGAAGCTCATTCTGATGTAGCAACCAGAATGCCGACCAGAGACCTTTGCCACGCGGCAGACGAGCGCGCATTTCCACATAGCCGTATTGCATGCGGAACTTGTTGTAGGTAGTCAAGGCACCGGATAGATAGGGTTGGTTGTTGGCCCTGCCACGTAAATGATCTGGCGTACGTATGGCACTAATCGTCATGTGCTCGCCATCGAATTCAAACGGTGAATGTCCGAAATTCGGATCATTGATACGGTCAATGTAGAATTGCCTTTCGCCATTGATGATGAAGTACGGTCCCCAACGGTAGCTTGAGTTCCACTTTGACGTATCAAGACTGCTGCCGCGAAATTCATCGCTGAACACCAGTCGGTAGCCTGCAGGGACACTGCTGTTGCCGTCGTTTTGTGGTTGTGGCGGTGCTGCCGGTGTGCTTCCACTGTTATCGCTTGGTGAGCTTGAGCCGCTTGCCGTATTGACTACGAGTTCGTCACTGCGAGAAGAGAATTCATTGCCTCGGACAGAGACGATGTAGTAACGGTGGTCTGTACCGAAACTCAGCTGCGTGTCGGTGAAGTCAGTGCCTTGCACCGTTGTCAGGTAATTGTTGTCTCGATAGACGTTAAATTTTTCAGGGCTACCGGCCGCCTGGTTCCAGAAAATTCTCGCCTGATTGCCGTTTTGCACTTCAGCTCGCAAGCCGCTTGGTGCTCCGAAAGCACTGCCATTGGGGGCTGGAGGAGGAGCCACAGCGGGGGTGTTGCCTCCCGTAGTGGCCGATGCCAGAGCAGATTGGCTTGAGAAGTTTCTTGCATCATCGAAGGCGACGATGCTGTATTCATATTGACTACCAGCGCTTACCTGGTTATCCAGAAAGTTCGTATTGGATACCGTTGCGAAGTAAGCGTTATTACGATAGACGTTGTAGCCTGCGACTCCGGTATCGTCCCAGGGTATGTTCCAGGTGACACGGATCGATGTCGAATCTAGTGCACTAGCTTGCACATTATTGACAACCGACGGTGGTTGAGTATCAGCCAAGACCAGAGACGAGCTGCCAAGTGCTAGCAGCGCGAAAAAAAAAGTTCGCATTATTGTTCCGTAATTTAATGAATAAAGACGTTTGGTCGTTGCTTTCTCGCAAGCCTCGACCATGTGAGTTCAGCTCGACAAGGTCACTCTTGTCCGAGCCGTTTTTTGCTTATCGAAAGGCTAGTAGCGAGACCTGAATTAAACCTTAAATTCAGGTCTTGAAACATGACGTCTCTGTTACCCCACTGCAAGTCGACCAAGCGCGAAATGAATGCACAAAAATATATTGCATTCAAAGGTGGCATACGCTTAGCGAGAAGCGCGCCTGCAGACGAAGGTAGTGCGTTTTACGCAGTTACAACATTGAAACTTAACAATAAGGAAAGATTGTCGAGTCAAGTATTCACATTAACAAGCACGCGCCCTTGTACCTTTCCTTCGAGAATATCCTTGCCTAATGTTGCAGCTTCAAGTAACGATACCTCGCTTGAAATCGTATCGAGTTGGTCGGTCGGCAAGTCTTTGGCAATTCGATTCCAGGCGTCAAGTCGGATATCGGAAGGGCACATTACGGAGTCCACACCGAGCAAGCTGACACCGCGAAGCAAGAAGGGGATGACGGTAGTATCCAGTGTGCTGCCGCCCGCAAGGCCAATGGCAGCCACTGCACCACGATATTTCAGTTGGGTCAGAACGTTGGCCAGGGTACTGCCACCGACCGTATCAATACAGCCTGCCCAATACTCTTTATTAAGTGGTTTGCCGTTCGGTGTATCGAGGTCGCTGCGCGCAACAATGCGTGAAACTCCAAGGCTCTTGAGATATTCTTCCGTCGTCGCCCGACCGGTTGAGCCTTCGACGGTATAACCGGCCTGCGCCAGCAAACTGCAGGCGACCGACCCAACACCACCTGCAGCGCCAGTGACAAGAATGGGGCCACTATCGGGTGTGATGCCAGCAGACTCCAGGGTCATGACTCCGAGCATGGCGGAAAAGCCCGCGGTTCCTATGGCCATTGCCTGTCGGGTGCTCAGGCCCTTTGGCAGGGGTACTAGCCAGTCACCCTTCACGCGTGCCTTTTGTGCATAACCGCCCCAATGCACCTCACCGACGCGCCAGCCGGTGAGAACAACATTGTCACCGGGTTTGTAATTGGCGTGGTTGCTCGATTCGACAACGCCGGCAAAGTCGATTCCAGGTACGTGAGGATACTGACGAACGAGACCACCGAGACCGTTGAGTACCAGGCCGTCCTTGTAATTCAAGGCGGAGTATTCAACCTTGACAGTGACATCGCCTTCCGGGAGGTCTGAATCGTTGAGTTCGACAATGCCAGTGGTAACGGATTTGTCATCGCCACGATTGACTTGCAATGCCTTGAACATAGGAGATCCTTTGACGGTTGAGAGAGTTAGATGGCCGGCCAGCTAAGTAACGGGTTAACGACTCGATTGCGCGAGTTGCAGGAACGGATTGACTGAAACATAAACGATAAACAGACAAAACACGAAGATTGCAAGCATCGCAAAAGGCCGCGCTTGAATGGACTCGATAAATGTTGGCGCCCGCCCGCTTTTCTGTAATTCGCGAAAGCGAGCTCGTTCGTTACTGCTGAGTTCTTGTTGGAAGGTGTCGATCAATGTTCTGGCTCGCTGTGCGTCATCGACATCCTTCACCCAGAGACCTGGCATGCCAATACCCCAGTTGCCAGCGGATGTCTCGAACCAGTCGATTCGGTGCTCATCCAGCAGATCGCGTACTTGCATCGCTTCGTCCTCAGGGACATTGCGCAGGCGGAAAATCAGGGCAGACATGGTTTTGTGTGCATGGCTCAGGCAACTGGCTTGTCACAGGGTATACCAAAGTGAAGTTGGATATCAGCCCGTAGGTTGCGCCATTCAGTCACTGAGCCAGTCGGCAAATCGTAGCTCAAGTGCATTGATGGCATCGACGCGTCCTCGTTTCAGTGCACCTGTTTTGAAGATGTCGAATTTTTCTCTGAACATGGCCAATGCCTGCGCCTGTTGCTGAGAGTTTGCCTTGCCGCTGGCAAGCAGCTTGTCGAGTGCCTCGAGGCGATACTGGTCCATTGCCGGATAACGCTGTGACAACTGATCCGTATGCCCCCCTGTTTTCTCGACCAGCGGTTCATCGATATACAGTACCGGTTCACCCACAGTGATTCGAAGCCATAAATCGTAGTCCTCGCACGCGGGGAGCGTTTCATCAAACAAACCGATGTCCGTAAACACGTCCCGCCGAATCATTACCGAAGATGGCGACATCGCACACAAGGGCAGACATTTCGCAAAAATTTCACCACCGTACTTCTGGTGCTTGTGTTTCGGATTCACGCGTCGGCCCCGACGTATCCAGTGCTCGTCGGTGTGACACACCCGCATCTCAGGAGCAGACCTCAGCGCCGCCATCTGCCGCTCAAGCTTTGTCGCAAACCAACTGTCATCAGAATCCAACAACGCCACCCAGCGAGATGCCGAGTTTTGGACACCCACATTTCGCGCGGACGAGACGCCGCGATTTTGCTGAGTGATTACGGTGACTCCAGAGACGTCTGTCGGGTATCGACTGGCCAGCCATTGACCGGTGCCATCAGTAGATCCGTCATCGACAACGATGACTTCGTCCGCAGTATGGGTTTGAGCGAGAACCGAATCCAGCGCACGGGCCAGAGTGTGTTGTCGGTTGTGCGTAGGGATGATGACAGCGATGCTTTCGCCGGAAATTTGATCAGTCGCGCTTGTGCTTATTTTGAAACCTCGTCAGCAATGATTGCGATGCAATCGCCTGCATTGACCCGGCCGCCATGGCGTATCGCATACAGCACACCATTGAGCGGAGCCGAAATCACGACAGGTGCTGCCCCTGTGAATGAGGGGTCAATGATATGCGCGAGCGCGTTGCCGTGCCAGACGTCGTTGCCAAGCCGTGTTGCAGGTTCCAGGAGGCCGGACGTTTCGGCGTACACATAGTGCTCTGGCCCGCGTACTTCCAGCATTCTTGATGCCCGCAGGATTATCTCCGCGTTCAGGACACCCATTTGTATCAGGAGGTTGCGGCAACCGGTGCGGGCAATCTCGAGCGTTTCGGCTGAAATGCTGCCCCCACCACCGAGCTCGGTCTGCAGGTAGCGGATACCTGCAGCAGTGACGCAGCGTTGCAAGCTCATCGGATCGTTTGACTCGGGCAGACGTACGCTGTTGGGGGCGCCAAACGCCACCATGCTGTCTTCGATAATCCGCTGGTGAACCTTGTCGTTGGAGAAGCGCACCACCGCCGAAGGGGCAAATTGGAGCGACTGACCACCAGAACGAATATCGAGCACCAGTTCCGCCGGGCGAATCAGGTGCTCGAAAACAGCCTTGGCCAATTGCTCACTCACCGTGCCGTGACTGGCGCCAGGAAAGCAAGCATCAAGATCACGCCCATCAAGTGGTGAGAAGCGACTACCGTTGCTCACGGCCGGCAAATTGACACTCGGCACCAGTATGAGACACCCACGAATATCAGTAGCATCAAGTTCGCGACTGAGCCGTTGCAGCGCGAGAGGACCTTCGAACTCATCACCGTGGATACCGGCAATCAGGGTCACTGTTGGACCTGACCCATTGCGAAGCACGCAAACCGGTACTCGGAGATGGCCAAATGCCGAGTGCTCGGTTGGACAGGGGATGCTTAGATGACCATGCTGTTTGCCATCGATGTCAAGATCCACACTCAGCGCGCCCGCTCCTGCGCTATGCTCTGCGCTGGCAGAAGCCCGGAGTCTCGAGCTGCTCTGTACCGACAGGTCAATGTCCAGATTCTCGGTATCAAACTGATACGGAAATTCACTCATGATCGTGGAGGAGGGCGCCAGTACTTAGGTACTCCTGCCAATGCAAAAGCTGTGCTAACCCTACGTAGACCATACTGATGACCACCGCACAACTACTGATAAGCGGCATTTTGCTACTGACCCTGATCGCCTTCGTCTGGGGCCGTTGGCGCTATGACCTCGTCGCCATGTTTGCCTTGATGAGTGCTGTCCTGGCAGGTCTCGTTGATCCAAATCAGGCTTTCGAGGGTTTTGGCCATCCAGCGGTGATCACGGTGGCAGCCGTATTGATCATCAGTAGTGCCTTGCGAGAAGCGGGTGTTGTTGATGAGGTGGCAGGTCGTATAGCCCATTTGACCGAAACGCCCGTCATGCATATCGCATCTCTGACTGCGGTTGTCACGGTGGCATCGGCTTTCATGAACAACGTTGGGGCGTTGGCGTTGTTGTTGCCGATTGCATTGTCCACTGCCAATGAACGCAAGCGATCACCTGCACTGATACTGATGCCCTTGGCCTTCGGCAGTCTTTTGGGTGGGATGATGACTCTGATTGGTACACCACCGAACATTATTGTCGCGAGTATCCGGGCGGAACATTCCGGAGAGCCATTTGGCATGTTTGATTTTGCCCCTGTCGGTTTGCCGATTGCAATCATCGGCTTCGCTTTCATCTGTCTGATTAGCTGGCGACTGATCCCACGTGCTCGTCTGACTTACAACGAAGATGGCAGTGCCGCAACGATGGGTGTTTACCTGACAGAAGCAAAAGTACCTGCGGGCTCCGACATGATCGGCAAGACGCTCGGCGAGATAGATGTAGTTGATGATGATAACGTCGAAGTCATTGGTGTCGCAGGCAAGCGTCGGTTTGCACGAGCTGTACGTTCTAGTTATGTTATTGCCGAAGAAGACATACTTATTCTCAGAGCCAACCCCGATGATTTGAAGAGTTTCCATGATCAGCACGGGCTTGAATTGCTGAGTACCGCAACACCTGCTTTTGTACAACCCTCTGCTGACAGTGAGGTCATGGCCGAGGGTATTGTCAGAAACGATTCCGCGTTGGTTGGCAAGGATGTCAGTTTTATTCGCCAGCAAACCAGTAGAACGCTGGCGCTTGTCGGACTTGCCCGACAAGGTCGACCGGTTACGCGTCGCTTACGCCAACAAATATTTCGTGCGGGCGACGTGTTGTTGTTACATGGTTCTGATGACAATGTAGACCAGCAGTTTGGTGCGCTCGGCTTGCTGCCACTCAAGCAGCGACCCATTACTTTGCACCGCACGCAGAAAATAGCGATGGCCAGTGGTATCTTTGCATTGAGTATCGTGCTTGGTATTGCCGGTGTAGTGACCTTGCCGGTCGCGTTTGTGCTTGCGGTCGGCGCATATGTACTGACAGGGATACTGTCGACACGTCAGATTTACGATGACATTGACTGGCCAGTCATCGTTTTGCTCGCTGCCATGATTCCGGTGGGTAATGCATTGACCACCTCTGGGACCACTCAGCTAGTGGCCGATGCATTGGTAACAGTCACTGAGGGTATGCCGATACCACTTATATTGGCGTTACTACTGGTTGTCACCATGCTGTTGTCTGACGTTATCAATAACGCAGCAACGGCGCTGGTTATGGCGCCGTTGGGAATTGCCATGGCAACCGCCTTGGGCGTGAACGCGGATCCTTTTCTGATGGCAGTGGCTGTAGGTGCTTCCTGCGCTTTCCTCACACCCATCGGGCATCAGTGCAACACATTGGTCATGGGGCCAGGTGGTTACAAGTTCAGCGACTACTGGCGTGTTGGCCTACCGCTTGAAATCATCATCACGATTGTCAGTGTGCCCATGATCTTGTGGGCCTGGCCGCTTTGATCGTGACGATGATTTCGACTCACTCAGATAGGTGAGCGCCAAGCATCGTTTTCACGACCCTCAACAAACGACTTCAGATAAATTTCAACACGACGGTTTCGGCTTCTACCTGAGCTGGTATCGTTGTTGGCAATCGGTTTGGTTTCACCGCGTCCTGAAAAACGCATGCGCTCGCGATCGACACCGGTGCGAGTCAGGTAGCGTGTAACAGCGGTTGCGCGCTTTTCGGACAACTGCTGGTTGTAGCTGTCAGTGCCTGTACTGTCAGTGTGACCGATGACGTGCACCGCTGTTTTGTCATAGTCGCCAATGACGTCAGCCATCGTGTTCAGGCTATCCCGAAAATTTCTCTGTAAATCAGCGCTATTGATTGCAAATGATACTTCGCTACTGACATCCAGGCGAATGGTCTCTTCATCGAGGCGTGTCAAGGTGACCTTGCCTTCGCGACGTTCAGCGGCTAGCCGCTCTTCGAGTTCACGCTGCTGCTTGTCCATATAGTTGCCAACAGCTGCACCAGTCAGTGCGCCGACAACCGCGCCGACGTACTTGCCATTTTTGCTGCTGGATTGATTGCCTACGATAGCGCCAGTGATTGCACCAATTGCCGCACCGGTTTTGGTGCGTCTATTCGGATCGTCAGTTGCACAAGCTGAAGCCAGTAACAGGGTGATCGTGGCGGTTGCAATCGCGTTGCGATATGAGTTCATGTCGGGTGTCTCTCTTGTTTTTGTTTTGTGACAACCATCACCGCTTAGGATGAATTGGCGGGGCCGTGCCAGGCACTTCCCGCGGTCCTATTCAGTGTTTCGGCGCTCTTTAAAAATTATCGAGTGAAAAATTTGCAATTGGGTGGAGTCGTGCAGGTTTGCAAAACAAATTTGTGTACTCGCGCGAGCAAATCAGGAATCCTCAAACAAAAGCTTGAAGGCGTTATCATTGCAAGTGTGACCTCAACCAATCAACGAACCTCACGACACCATGAAACTGATCGAATGGGATGACTTTGAGCGTGTGCGCCTGTGTGCTGGCACGATCATCGATGTAGAAGAATTTCCTGAGGCGCGTAAACCGGCCTACAAACTCACTATTGATTTTGGCGAAGAGATTGGGCGGCGGCGATCAAGTGCTCAGATAACGACACTGTACGGGCGAGAATCACTCATCGGAAAACAGATAATGGCCGTGGTGAATTTCCCCAAAAAACAGATTGGTCCATTCATGTCCGAATGTCTTGTGACTGGAATGGCTCGAGAGGATGGCGCTATCGTGCTTGTGTCGCCAGATACTGACGTGCCAAACGGCGCAAGATTATGCTGAACTGACTGCGCCGACAATCAATCGCTTGGATTCAGGGCTTGCAGGTATATCGATGAGGTGTGCGGGCGACCAATTCTGATCTGTTCTTTGCCGCGAGCACTTGTGAGCCGAAGCAGTTGTCTTCGGTATCGTCGTTCTCGACAACGGTAATGATTTGTAAGTCACCAGAATCAGTAATGGCTTCGACAAGTGCAGCTGCAATCTTGACATCCGATTCAACCTGCAAGGCGAGTTGGTCAATTTTGGACACTACTTCCCAAGCCTGACCGTCGTCAACGATGAATTGGGTAGTGTCTCCGGTCGATAGAAAGTACTGCAGGGCCAGTGAGCTTGAAGACGCATCACCTGCTGCGTTAGCCGTAGCTCTTACTGACTCAACTGTGAATGATGGCTCGCTGGTCTTGCCAGTTTCGATCATGCGTTTAAGTTCGGCATCGAGAACCGTGCGATGTCGATCTGAAAGAGCATCTATACCATCCAGGTCGGGCCATGTTTCGCAATTGAAGTTCCAGTCATTGACATATTTGTCGCGAAGCTCGTAGGCTTTGCTCGTGCAGAATTTCGTATCGTGATTTGCATACCACTTGACTTGTCTTTCACCTGTCTGACGGGTCACTGTGACTTCACACAAGTGATCCTGGCCTGGAACTTCCAAGCGCAGAAAACGCTCGTCACCGGGGACCTTGCAATTGAATTCGAGTGCTGTAGCGTTTGCTGAATACAACCATGCAAGAGCTGCCAGAAATGGCCAATATTGTCGATTCATGTTGTAACTATCCTTACTTTTGCAACGGTACCTTTCGCTACAATTATACTGTTGGTTCTGGCAGTAAAACTATTTTAGGGGATCCAGTCGTCGCGTTGTGAATATCCATAAAGGCATCTGCGCCCTTTGACAGTGGGCGGCTTTCAACCCATTCAAGATTTCCCAAAGCTCCATGCGTCAACATATCTAGAGAGGCAAGCAGATCGGTCTGGTTATAAGTGTAATTGCCGATAAATGCAACTTCCTGCAATGTCAGTCGTCTGGTATCCAAGCCAGCTTCATTGTCTTGTAAGCCAACGTGTGAAATGACGCCTCCGGTACGAACCAGTGCACTGGACGCCGCCCTTGTCTTGCCACTACCTACCGCATCAATCACCAGCTCAAAGTGGTTGTCTGGTGGCGTGTCATTACCGAGAGGATCGTATACCTGGCCGCAGTCCATGCTTGCCAGCGTTTGACGACGGTTGGCATTGGTTTCGGCAATCGCGATTTCAGTGGCACCTTTTTGCTTGAGAATCAGCGCGGCGAGAGCGCCAATAGCCCCGCCGCCAATGACAAGACTTCGGCTTTCCGATATCGGCCTGGCCATGACTCGTTCTGCAAGTGCGACGGCATGCACCGATACCGCGGTGGGTTCCATCAAGCTGGCATGTACCGGGTCGAGATTGTCGCTGACGGTAAAAAGATTGGCAGTCGGCGCGGCAATCAGTTCGCTATATCCTCCGGCACGGCCAAGACCGAGTAGATCACGCCGCGCGCAAAGATTCGGTAATCCGGCGCGGCAATCGCGGCACTCACCGCAACTGATCAGAGGATTGATTGCCACTCGTTCCCCATCACGTGGCCCGCCGACCACTCGTCCACATAGCTCATGGCCGAGTATCATTGGCGGCACCCGACGAGCGTCGTGCCCATGCCATGCGTGCATGTCAGACCCACAGATGCCGGATGCTTCGATACGTACCAGACTCTCGTCAGGGCCGGCAACTGGGTCCGGTTCATCGCGAAAATCAAGGCTTTGTGTGCCCGTATAAACCAGTGCTTTCAACGTAGTGACCTGCGTTCGTTAGAGTAATGATGTACTGAGTCTAACGCGGACATCAAGCTACAGGGCGGTAAAGCCGCCATCGACACCAATGATCTGGCCGGTGATGTAGTCGGAAGCATGGCTTGCGAGAAATACGGTCACACCATCAAGGTCGTCAAGCTTGCCATTGCGTTTCATGGCAGTTTTTGCAGCCAGTGAATCGG
>CAYULV010000128.1:0-3396 GCA_964445655.1 uncultured Granulosicoccaceae bacterium
GAGCGAATCAGTATGGCGTTGAACCCCGGATCGACTACTTGGAACGGTGAGGCATCATGTAGCTTATTGTTATCCCATTGAAGATCGCGAAAACACTGCACCAACCAGATATATCGATCGTACTGCTCCATCGTCGGGCGATGATCAGCCGCGGCATGCTGCAAGTCACGACGTTCATAGGGTTCGACTCCGTCGGTAGGTACCCGATTAAATGGTTCATCCCAATCAACTGAATTATCACGCCCGGCTTCCCAGGGATGAATCAATGCCACCAAGCCTGTGCCGTGCGGATCGCGGCTGCGATAAAACCACTCGTGCCAACGATCGATTTGTTTGACAAGCCTTAGTGCCTTGTCGCGCGCCAGAGTTTTATTGGTGGCCAGATCATACAATCGCTTTACGGCAAAGCCCGCCACTGGTGGTTGTGTAATACCCGTCGTGGGTGTTTCTCGCTGCGTATTCCACACATCAGGTCCTGGGAAATACCCATCATCTCGCTGATGAAAAACAATATGTGGGACCATACCGTCTTCCCACTGGTGTCTGAACAATGTCTCAAGTTCAGTCCAGGCTCGCTTCTCATCGACATGGCGTTGTCCGAGTGCTACCAGACAGGAATCCCAGTTCCATTGGAACGGGTACAGTCCATTGGTTGGTACGGTGTAGTCACCGCGGTCGTTGAGTCGCATAATTTCAGCGGCCTGTTGAAACATGCCTTGCTTGTCTGTTGTTTTCATAGTGTTATGCCACTGCATGTGTCGTTTTTGGGTCAAACCAGCGAATACGCTCAGTAATTGGTTTGATATGTAAAACATCCCCAGTCCGTATTGTCGCATCATTGTCCAAGACGACCCGAAACAAGGTGCCGTCAACCTTGCAACTCGCCAGAAGATGCGATCCCAATGGTTCGATCACTCGAACCTTGGCTGCAAACGTGTCGCTTCCTTCGACAACCTCGTCGTTGATACCACACACTTCCAGATCCTCTGGGCGTATTGCAAACTGTATTTTCTGCAAGGATGTTGGCCCCGGATAACTGCCCCCCGCGACTGACCACTGACCATTGCCTGATGAACTGCCCTCGAGAAAATTCATGGGTGGATTGCCAATGAATGAACCGACAAACTGGGTCTCAGGGTTGCGATAAACGTCCACCGCTGATGCCGCTTGAACAATATGCCCGTCATGCATGACAGCGATACGATCCGCCATGCTCATCGCTTCAACTTGATCATGAGTGACATAAACGGTCGTCGTCTTGCTTTCGGCCAGGACGGTTTTAAGTTCCGCCCGCATTTCCATTCGCAAGAGTGCATCAAGGTTTGACAAGGGCTCATCCATCAGTAGAACGGCGGGTTCGGTGGCCAAGGCTCTGGCCACCGCGACCCGTTGACGTTGCCCTCCGCTCAATTGACCCGAATACCGTTCAAGCAACTGCTCGATGTGCATGAGCTCGGCAGTTCGCTTGACACGTTTGTCCACCGTGGTCTGATCCAATTTCGCCATGCGTAGTCCAAAAGCGATATTTTCGAAAACTGTCAAATGGGGAAACACCGCGTAGTTCTGGAATACCATGGCGATACCTCGGTGGCGCGGTGGTAATTGGTCAACGCGGTTTCCTCCTATCCATACTTCGCCGCTAGTTGCTGTTTCAAGGCCCGCAATAATGCGCAGCAAGGTTGTCTTGCCACAACCGGAGGCGCCAAGTAAAACCAGAAATTCCTGATCAGTGATTGTCAGATCGATCGAGTGAAGCGCATGTGTCTTGCCGAATTGCTTGGCAACCTGCTTGATATTGATTTCAGCCATGGATATCTCCCCGCTAGCGGTTGGCAATGCCCCACATCGAAAAGAGGTATTTACGGACAAGAAAAATAAAGACCAGCGCTGGCAATACCATCACCGCGCCGCCAGCGAACTTCAGATGCAAGGGTGAGGTTCCCAGACTCTGCATCAGAAACGCGGGGAGTGTCCGATTCTCGATCGTTAGCACTGAAGCTGCAAACACCTCGTTCCATGAAATAACGAATGCAAATACAGCAGAGGCTGCGATACCTGGCAATACCAGCGGAAAAATGACCTTTACAAAAGCTTGCAGGCGATTGCAACCCAAGGTCCATGCAGCTTCTTCAAGTTCGATAGGTATTCCCGAAAACAAGGAGTAGGTAATCAATACCGCAAACGGCAAGGCGAGAACCGTATGAATGATTGCCAGGCCCAGGACGGAGTCGTCAAGTCCGATGCGGATGTACATAACGGCCAGTGGCAGCGCTAACAATGGCAAAGGGAATGCACGTGTCATCATGACCAGTATTCGAAATGTGCCTTTGCCGCGAAAGTCAAATCGCGACAGCGCATAACCTGCAGGAGCACCTGCACCGATGGAGAGAATCATCGTGATGAAAGCGACTTTCAGTGAACTCCATAGCGCCATCCCGACCCCGTGATAGTTCATGAAGAAGTTGACGCTTTCGGTATCCATTGGTGGTATCAGTTTCTTCGGAAAAGCTGATACATCGGCAGGCGATGAAAACGTATTGACCAACAAAAGGTAAATCGGCACCAGCACCCAGAGGCACAGAACAATGATTGCACCGTGCGAAATGATTTTCGACAGCCTCATACCCGAGCCTCTTTCGGTGTGCGCAAGGCCCACATGATGATCAAGGTGCACAAGATAGAAATGCCAAGAATCACCAAGGCATAAGCCGCCGCTACGTGCCCGTCACGTAAATCAAATTGCCAGGTATAAACCTCTCCCATTAATACCGGCAGGTTGGTACCGCCGAGTGTGGCGACAACGGCAAAGACTTCAAACGCGAGAATGACGCGCAAAATAAGCGCAGTCTGCAAGCTTGGCTTGAGTAATGGCAAGGTGATGCGGGTGAATTGCTTCCAAGGTGTCGCACCGAAAACTTGCGCGCATTCGTAATATTCTTTGGGGATCAACCCCATGCCGGCAACCAGAATTACCAGCATGATCGCTGTTGCCCGCCACACCTCTGCCAACATGATGGCTACGAAAATGGTGGTCTTCGATTGATAGCCGAGAAATGTTGTCGGTTGCTCGATAAACCCGAGGGTATGCATCAAGCTGTTCAAGAACCCCGTCTGGTCAAAAATGGCCAGCCAGATAATGCCCGCGGCCAGATCTGAAATGCCTAGCGGAATTGTCCAGATATAAAGAAAGATATCGCGGCCTTTCTTCATGCCGGTAACCAACGTTGCCATATACAAGGCGAGCGCCGTCTGAATCGGTACTACAAACAAGGTAAGCAACACGGTATTTGTCAGCGCGCTTTTAAACTTCCAGTGCCCGACCATGTCCGCAAAGTACTCGCCGGTAAGTTCTCCGTTATCCGTGAACATGGCCTGCCAGGCAACCAGCAGGAACGG
>CAYULV010000128.1:3496-11346 GCA_964445655.1 uncultured Granulosicoccaceae bacterium
CGGTAAGTTCTCCGTTATCCGTGAACATGGCCTGCCAGGCAACCAGCAGGAACGGATATAAAAAAAACACACATAAAATAATCGCCGCTGGTAGCAGTAGCAAATAGGGCAGTGTGCGTGGATACATTGAATCAGCTTGCCGCGATGCGCTTGGGTATAGTGCCGAGCTACTGCCTGCGCAGTAGCTCGGCTATTAACAGCGTAAAAAGCTATTCGACAGGGCAAGGGCCGTCGGAGGCTGGATCAGGCGCCCAACACGGTGCATCGGCCTCTTCCATGATTGAGCGTAGCGTGTTGGCTTGATCATCAAGGACTTCTCGTACGTCCTGGCCTGCCAGAACGATACGCTCGAAAGCATCGACGTATACCGCATTGAACTTGCCGCCAAGATCACCAAGTCCGACAGGCAATAATCCCGGGTTTGCATCAGCTGAGCCACTCATAGCGGCAATAGCGGCGCCGTTGATACGCACGGCAGCGGGCATATCATCGGGTAGGTTTACGTCAACCACGGGAAAAAAGTTGGTTGCTTTCAATGTTTCGATTTGTGTAGCAGGGTTGACTAAATACGAAACCAGACTCTTGGCTGCATCCATATCAGGTGCTGTTGAAGGCACGGCGATACCGACAACCACTGGCATGAATCCGCGTCCGGTTGGGCCGGCAGGCGCTGGAAAGGCGATAAAGTCGTCCGGACGTTGATTGAACGCATCAGCCAGACGCGATGTATGATCAAACGCAACCCAGACTTCCTCGGTCAGCAACTGCTCTTGCATGAATGAGTAGCCAGTCGATGCCGGGTTGGTGTAGGACCATAATTCCTTGAACGCATTCCAGGCAGCTTCCGCTTCCGCTGAACGAAACTTCGAGACCATGGAATTGGTATATGACGGATAGAGATAACCCTGAAAAAAGCGATGCTTCAGTCCTTTGGGGCCAGCAGGAAAACCGAACTTGGGTGATCCCGATGCATCGGCCATGTTCTTGGCCCAGGCGATCAGATGATCATAAGTCAGTGCATTGATGTCGGCGCCATCGGGCAAGTGCTCAAGTGCTTTCTTGTTAGCTGCCATGACATAGGTCGCTTGCATCCAGGGTATGTACTTCTGTTCCGAGGTGCCTAATTTACCTAGCTCCAGAAACGTATTGTTGACCCCGTCTGTTGCGACGTCAGACAAGTCAGCCATGCCGTCACCTAAAGAAATCAGATTGCCGTGCAATGATCCGATAACACCAATTTTCCCCGAGCCGGCTTGTAATTCAGCTTGAAGGCGCGTCAACCAGGGCCCTGTTTCGCTGGGCTGAAAATCAACCTCTCCCTCGAAGCCCGAGAGCACGTTCTCACGCATCGCTTGCGCTTCTTCGACAGGATTTGCCTGAGTGGACCAGAACAGTACATCCTCGGCAATTGCGGACTGAGTACCCACGGCGCTTACCCCCATGGTCAGGGCCATCGTCAAGGTCGCTTTTCTTAAGTTCATAGCTCTCTCCAATAGTGTGCTGCCTTTCTGGCAACTTTTGCTTAATGTTTCATGCGGTCGCATGAAGCAGAATTCAGCAAGAGGGAGCCGGCGCATGGCTGCCTCTTTTTATCAATGTGGGTTGTATCAGTCGGTTCTTGATGTTT
The DNA here is from genome assembly GCA_964445655.1 of uncultured Granulosicoccaceae bacterium. Taxonomy (GTDB): domain Bacteria; phylum Pseudomonadota; class Gammaproteobacteria; order Granulosicoccales; family Granulosicoccaceae; genus Granulosicoccus. Next base: position 5,124 of record CAYULV010000128.1, read on the forward strand.
ACTTTCCCGTCCATCGAATCAAGTAACTCGGCCGCGAGGAGTTCTGCACATTGTTGAATATGTTGATCGAAGGTGGTCAAGCCGGGCGGGGCAAAAGCTGCGGCCGGGATGTTGTCAAAACCGACAACGGATAGATCCTCTGGTACGCGAATACCCATACTTGACGCTTGTTGTAATACCGACAAGGCAATTTCATCGGTCAAGGCAAGTACAGCTGTAGGTCGATCTTCACCAGCCAACAGGGTGGTGATGGTTTGCGCGCGTTTGGCTTTGTCAAAGCGCGGAACATGATGTGTTGTCAATGAGACATTGCTATCGCCACAATTAACGATTGCCTGCTCAAGTCCATGTTCTCGGAAGTAGCGAAACGACATGGGCTCGCTGATCGATAGCATGGCAAGTTTGCGATGTCCCAGCCCGTACAGCAAATCAAATGCGTCGCTGAAGGCTTGCTCACCATCGGTATCGATCCAGTTGAATTCGTGCTCTGAGCTGAGGGTTCGACCGTGGGTCACAAAAGGAAATCCACGCTCGCTCAAGTAGTGAACACGTTCATCATCTTCAGCAATCCGCGTCAGCACCATGCCGTCTGCGCGACCGGATTCAACAACATGCTTGAGCACGGCAAGCTCGGTCTGGCTTGCAGGGGCTGTTGCCATGAAAAGATCTCGCCCCCGGGCTTGCAGCCCCTCACTAAGCCCCATGATGAATTCGCCGAGAAAAGGGTCAAGGAACTGCGCATCACGTAAGGGCAGTAAAAGTCCGATAAACCCCGAACGCCCAGTGACCAACATCTTGCCTGCAGAATTCGGCACATAATTGACGCGATCGGCAGCTTCGAGAACGCGTCGGCGTGTGGTCTCGGCAACATCACTGTGGCCGCCAAGAGCGCGCGAAACGGTGGTTACAGACAAGTCCAGTTCGCGGGCTAACTGCTTCAGGCTTCCATTTCGCTCGTTTGCTTTCATCTGCGGAAATTCTTCCGAAACGTTTCGGAAAACCTTACCACAGTCTTGGATAACCCCAAAATCTCGAACTTGTAGCCGGGCTTTCAGGTTCGTTTAAGGCTCATTAGGTACTGTGCGGAAGTCCCGGAAATTACAGGCATTCTCGACTACCCTCATGTACGGCCAGAACTACAAATCGGCGAAAAGCAGCGCGGCAGATGCCTTGCGAGGGCGGGACGTGCCGATGCCGGTTGCATCGAGGCATCTGGTCACCCGCAATCCGATGATTGGGCCCTTTCCGGCTGACCTTGATAGTGCCTTGTTCGGCATGGGTAGCTTCTGGAGTGCGGAACGTCTGTTCTGGGCTTTGCCCGGTGTGTACACAACCGCGGTGGGTTACGCCGGTGGTTACACACCTAATCCGACCTATGACGAAGTCGGCAGTGGCACGACTGGTCATAGTGAAGTCGTGCAGGTCATCTTCGATGCAAAGATCATCAGCTTTAACGATCTGTTGCGTTTGTTCTGGGAATCACATGACCCGACTCAGGGCATGCAACAGGGCGCTAATCGAGGTAATCAATACCGTTCCGGTATCTACACCAACAGTGATGATCAGCGAACGTTGGCCTGCGATTCCCGGGATGCTTACCAGTCAGCTTTGTCGGCCCAAGGTTTTGCTCCGATAACAACAGAAATCCTCCCGGCATCAACTTTCTACTATGCAGAGGATTGCCATCAGCAGTACCTGTACAAGAACCCGAACGTCCATTCCCATATGCAAGGGACAGGAACCCGCTGCATCATCAATCCCGATGAACTTCCGGCTTTGGTGACACGTGAGGTGCTCGTGTGAATCCGCCAAGCTCAGCATTTACTGTCCCTTTTGATGGCGGCTTCGTACTGGATGATCAGTCAAGTGCGCCACCTGGCGATGTCGAATCAAAAAAGTCGCTGGAAAAACAGCTGTCAAAGTACGTCGCACAAATTAGCGAATTGCAGAAAACGCTGTACGCTGATGATCGGTATGCCGTCTTGCTGGTTTTTCAGGCTATGGATGCGGCCGGTAAAGATGGCACCATTCGGGCAGTTTTGAGTGGCGTCAACCCTGCGGGCTGTCAGGTATCTTCGTTCAAGGCCCCTTCATCCGAAGAGCTGCAGCACGATTGGTTATGGCGCACTAGCCGGCGTCTGCCGGAGCGCGGCTTCATTGGTGTGTTCAATCGCAGTTATTACGAAGAGGTGCTGGCCGTTCGTGTACGCCCCGAATTTTTAGCCAATCAGCGTCTGCCAAATGTGGATGAAAACGCTATCTGGCAACAACGGTTCGAATCGATTCGTGATCATGAAGAACACCTGGCGCGAAACGGCACCATCGTTTTGAAGTTCTGGTTAAACGTGTCTCAGGAAGAGCAAAAGCGAAGATTCCTGAAACGATTGACTACACCAGAGAAGTACTGGAAGTTTTCGAAAAGCGATCTTTCGGAGAGAGCACGCTGGAGTGACTACATGCAGGCCTATGAAAGCCTGCTCAATGAAACCTCGACACCGCATGCACCTTGGTTTGCCATTCCGGCAGACAACAAGCGATACATGCGGGTCTGTGTTGCAGAGATCATCGCAAAGACGATGGCCGCATTGCCGTTGCAATATCCCACCAAGTCATCGGAGGAAATTGCGCAGTTCGAGGAACATATTGCACACCTTCACGACGAATGACCGAAGTTGGTCAGAGATTTGCGTTTGTAGGGGTGCCTTTTGGGAGTTTGAATGTGAACATGATGAACGATATCAGAATGCAAGCAGTTGAGACGCTCATACCGTTACCGGATGCCATCAGCTATGCGGCGGTAATTGATGACAATGATCAGGAAATCGAAATTTCCGATTTCATGATGCGCCGCGCCTGTGAGGAAATGGACGACACGATGGAATGGCCCTTTGCGCCAGCCAAAGCCGAGCTGAAACCACGTCCAGCTGCGGGTGCAGATATTATTCCTTTCCGACGTAAATAAGCCTTTCGGGCATCTGCCCGTGGATCAAAGGGGAAAGCAGGGGCTCTGTGTGTCCACCCCCCTATGAGTCGAACCCTTGTCGAGTTCAGTGAAAGGCTGTTGCAGGGAATGCAGCCGCTAAAGCGCTGCGTACGAGCTGACTTACCAAACCCGTAATGCTGTATCAACGCAGACGGAACTGTTCATTCGTGAACGTTAACGAGCGCCCTGCATTCAATGCAGGGCGCTTGTCTCTAGCAGCGACTACTGCGGCGTTATGGTCATGACGATGACACGACCATTCAGGCTCACTGACTGTCCGCGGCCAGTCAGACTGCCAACGCTTGTATCCGGATCGATGGGACCCGTGTTTGGAGCACTCTGGCGTTGAACTTGATTGGGGCCTGTGCCAGGTTCTTCATCGGCTTCAGTGCCTGAATCCCAGATAGCGATGTCAGCCGCAGCAACTTCGCCCGATACAGGCACACCACCCACAAAAAGATCCAGACTGTTGTCAGCGTCGGTTGCTGTGTAAAACCAGTCGTTGGACGGAATGAACATCGTGACAAAATCAAGCTTGTCGCCATCTACCGCCTGGATAGTGAATTCATAAGCGCCACCGGGTCCGATGGGACCGGGTTCAGATGCACCAACAGGGGTGTTGAAAGCGACAGAACCAGGTACTGCTGCGGCATAAGGTTCAGGGTTTCCATCTTCGGCTACAGCTTCGAGTCCCGCGTTCGCTGCGTTACGGGGTAACAGAAGCGGGCTGTCGTTTGCTTCACGATGCACAATGTATGCGCCAGGAGACAACGGTACCGGTTGCGCCACACCAGTTGAGGCGACATTGAGTGTTGTAGGTGTAGATACGTTTTCTATGCGAACCAGGAATGTCGTGGTGTTACCGGGATCGATCTGACCGCGGATTTCACCCGGTGCATTGGCTTCTGTGTGAACGTTGAAGTACAACTCGCCGCGATTGAATGCGCCGATTTCATCCTGAGTCAGTGCACGTTCGTCGGCAGGTACGTTCCAGGTTGTTCCACCATCATCAGTTGTGAGGCCAATTAGAACGGGACCTGTAGAACCTGCGAATCCGCGGTGAATATGAGCCATTGTGGCTGTGCCCGTCAGGTTACTTACACCGATTGTTGCGGTGACAACGCCGTTTGCGTCAACAGATATGTCCGCTGTCCCGCTAGCGCCTGCAGGAACACCTGTCGGTGCAGGAATTTCCTGTGCGGTATCGAGTATGACAGAGACAACTTCACCCGCATCCGGGCTATCGACATTGTCTCCACTATCTCCACTGTCGTCACTACTACTACATGCGCTTAGTGCGATTACAGCGCAAACTGCGATAGCACTTTTAATAAAGTATTTACGTTTAAACATCAAAATGAAAAGCTCCAGAAAAATTAAAAAAGCTTTTCTGTGAGTGCGCTTGCGATGGGTGGTTCCATCGTTGTTATTGGATTGTTCGATGAAATTTTCGATAGATTTTTGTAGAGCATTGAATTGCTTAGGTCATCACTGCTGTTGTGTGCCAGTAAGGACAATGTGCTTTTCCATGCGAGATGGTGGCGTAAGCTTCTGAGTTTAATAAACCGTAAAAAATAGAACTTTCAGATGTTTTATAGCTATGCGTTTCGAGTTAAGAAGTTGAATTTTTTAAAGAATTAAATTATCTCCAAAGCAATTGCATCGTCAGTATTATGGTTGCGTTGTTGCGTTGTTGCGTTTGGGTTGAAAGCGTAAGCTGAGTTGCTGAGCAGACGAACTTACACGTATGCCGTTCTGCTGAAAAATTTTTAATATCGCTTGAAAATGTACGCGAAGCTATATGGTGGTGGGTAATTGAGTTCGGTGCTGATAGGCCGCAGGGTGTATCAGTTGATTTGACGCCATCGGAGGTCAGACAACAATCCGAGAGGAACACTCGTTTTGAATTCTTTGCTTGGCTGGGAAGCCTACTGGGAAAATGGTTGGGGGCGTTGAATCATGCACTTGCGCTCAAGGGCGGTTCGACCCTTGAGAGTAGATGAGCTAGCTGACCAGCTGGTTCATCTCAAAGATCGGTAGCAGGATACCGAGGACAATTGTCAGTACGATGCCACCCATGATCAATATGATCACGGGTTCGAACAAACCCAGAAAAATAGACATCAAGCCATTGAGCTCGCGTTCCTGATGAGTCGCTGCTTTTTCGAGCATGGTGTCGAGTTGGCCTGATTGCTCGCCACTTGCAATCAGGTGTAGCAGCATAGGCGGGAAGTAGCCTGTTCGCTCCAAAGCGCTATGCAGGGTTGAGCCTTCTCTGACTTGTGTGGCTGCCGTATTGACGGCTTGTCGCATGGGGCGGTTGGTAATGACTTGCGAGCTGATGTCGAGCGCTTCAAGTACAGGTACGCCACTGGCTGCGAGGATGCTCAAGGTGCGGGCAAACTGGGCGGTGTTGAAGCCGCGGATCAAACGTTTGAACAAGGGCAGCTTTAACAAATAACTGTGTACTTTTGTTTTGAAGGCTTCGCCGCGCATGGCGCGTTGGAACAACACAATCGCGATAAAGGCGATGATCACAACCAACAGGCCCCATTGGCGCACAAAGGCACTGGCGGCCAGCATGCCCTGTGTCAGCCCTGGTAGCTCCTGGTCCAGACCGTCGAAAACCTGTACCACCTGAGGGACAACATAAGCGAGCAGGAAGCCGACAATCAGAATAGACGCGATAACCAGCATGCTTGGATAGATCAAGGCTTTTTTGACGGTAGCGTTGGCTGCCTGTTTTTCTTCGGTGTAATCCGCAAGGCGTTCAAGGACCGCATCAAGGTGGCCTGATTGTTCGCCAGCTGCAACTGTTGCTTGATAAATTTCAGGGAAGACTTTTGGGTAGTCTTTGAGCGCAGATGCAAAGCTGTGGCCTTCAAGGACTTTTCCACGCACTGACAACAGCAGAGATTTGATGCGTTGTTTTTCGGTCTGGCGACTGACCGCCGACAGTGATTCTTCCAGTGGTGTCCCAGCTGCACTCAGGGTGGCAATCTGACGAGTCATCAGGGCGAGATCATTGGTTTTGATCCCACCGCGGAAGCTGGGTTTGCTATTGGTGTTATTTTTGGAGCTGTCTTTTTCGCGTGAAGACGCTTCGGCAACTTCCAGTGGTGTCAGACCTTGCTGGCGTAACAGCTGACGTGCAAGACGAGCCGTATCGGCTTCCAGCACACCTTTCTTTTCACGCCCACGATCATCGAGGACAAGGTATTCGAAGGCTGCCACTTACCC
>CAYULV010000129.1:0-9036 GCA_964445655.1 uncultured Granulosicoccaceae bacterium
GCGGTGGCTTGGGGCTGCGTTATAAGCTACGGTCACTGGCTAACACAGATCTCCGCATCGATCTTGCCTGGGATCCTGATAGAAATAGCGTGCGGCCATTCTTTGCATCCCGCCTGACATTCTGAGTACACTGATCACTGGGAAATCAGCGTTTGAATATATGGCTGATGTGGTTTTGGCTCAGGATCGCTGACCGGTTTCTTTTGACAGACACTTTAATTTTTCAGTCAGCTTCCATTGTGCTGCGGGCGAACGAATTCGACTCAAGGGCGTCAGACTCAGTCTGAGTGTTCAGAAAATAGCTAATGTGATTTTGTACATGTGATTTTGTACATGCTTGTAGCAATTCTAACGGCTCTATACACTCTATAACCATTGAATCAAGTCCACAGAGTGATGCCATGAATACTTCTGCCACCCAAGCCAACTCTGGATCGTCCAAGAGCTACGAGCATTGGAACATCCAACGTGATATGGAGGGAATCGTTTGGCTCGCGTGTGACCGGGCTGGAGAAACTGCCAATTCCTTGTCAGAAGATCTGCTTCGTGAACTAGGCGAGATTGTCGACGATCTTGAAAAGGATGTCCCAACGGGGGTCGTGATCACCTCGGCCAAGCCTGACAGTTTCATCATGGGTGCAGATATACGGGAATTCGATGCGTTCGAGCGGGCCGAGGATGTCACCGAAAAGATTCGGCAGGGTCATGAGGTGTTTTCCAGACTTGAAAATCTGTCCTGCCATACGGTGGCTGCGATTCATGGATTCTGCCTCGGTGGTGGGCTTGAACTTGCACTTTGTTGCAACTATATCGTTGCGCTTAACGTGCCTGCGACGCGAGTCGGTTTCCCGGAAGTGAAGCTGGGCATTTTTCCCGGTCTTGGTGGAACGACTCGATTGACCGAACGCGTTGGCGGGATGCAAGGCATGGAATTGATGTTGACCGGGCGCATGTTGCGAGCACCGGCGGCTCGCAAGATGGGCGTAATTGACGAACTCGTCGGTGAGTTTTCTTCATTGCGTTGGAGTGCACGCCGCGCCGTTTTGAAAAAACGCAAGAAAAAAGAAGCTTCAACGGCTGCCTCATTGACTAATCGCCAGCCAGCGCGAGCTGCGCTTGCCCGTGTTCTGAAAAAGAAAACAGCCGAAAAGGCCAACCCGGATCACTATCCCGCACCGTTCGAAATGATTGATCTGTGGGCTGAAGAACGTGACAACCGCCGCCGTATGCTGGACGGTGAAGCGGTACGAGTCGGCGAGCTGATGGTCAGTCCGACAGCGAGGAATCTTCGTCGTGTTTTCTTCTTGACTGAGCGCATGAAAGCGCTCGGTAAGGCGGAGGACTTCAAAGTGCGTCGCGTCCATGTCGTGGGTGCTGGGGTTATGGGGGGCGATATTGCCGCGTGGTGTGTTTTGCAGGGAATGGAAGTGACCTTGCAAGATCGCGAAATGAAATACATAGAACCTGCACTGAAGCGCGCACGAGCGTTATTCAAAAAACGACTCAAGAAAAAACCCACCGTGTCAGCAGCTGTTGCTCGTTTGATACCTGATGTCAATGGTGATGGTGTGCCGCGCGCCGATGTTGTAATCGAAGCCATCTATGAAGATGGGGATGCCAAGCGTTCACTCTATGCCTCTCTGGAACCGCGTATGGCAGAGCATGCTGTGTTGGCAACGAACACATCGGCGTTACCACTGGAAGATCTCGCGAAAGAACTCAACGATCCAAAGCGACTGATCGGCTTGCATTTTTTCAACCCTGTCGTGAAGATGCCTTTGGTCGAAGTCGTACATGGCGCTGGTACACAGGATGTTTGGATTACTCGTGGTTGTGCGTTCTGCTCGCAGATCAATCGCTTCCCGCTGCCAACGAAAAGCGCTCCTGGTTTTCTCGTCAATCGCGTACTCGCACCGTATTTGATGGAAGCGTTTACGATGATGCTCGAAGGGATAGACAAGGAAACTATCGACGCATCGGCTATACGGTTTGGCATGCCGATGGGGCCTATCGAGCTTGCTGATATTGTTGGACTGGATGTCTGTATGAAAGTCGCCGAAACACTTGCCAAAGGCGATGTTGAAGCGCAAAGAAAGTTGCTTGAAGACAAACTTGCTCGTGGTGAGCTCGGCAAAAAATCCGGAACCGGTTTTTATGTTTGGGAGAAAGGTCGATCCAATCGAAAAGCTGTTGATGTTGACAGCCCGTATGGGGATCAATTGGCCGAACGTCTGATGAAGCCGTTTCTCGACGAATGCAAGGCAGTTTCTGCCGAAGGCATTGTTGAGGATGATGATCTGCTGGACGCGGGTATCATATTCGGTACCGGCTTTGCGCCGTTCCATGGTGGCCCGATGAAATACCTGGAAACGCAGGCAGGCAATGCGTGACCGTATCGATTTGAAAAATGGGACTGGATGTTACTACTGCATACGCACCTTGGTTTTTTCAAGCAGATAATTACGTCTGGTTTATTGACTGTTGTATAACTTGAGAATTTCTAGACATGGCTGACACTTTGAAACCGGTTGCTATCGTAGGTGGCTTACGCATTCCGTTTTGCCGCTCGAATTCATCGTACTCGGCAATCTCGAATCAGAAAATGCTGACGACCGTGCTCGAAGGCATAGTTGAACGCTACGAATTGCAGGGCGTGCGCCTGGGTGAGGTTAATGCCGGTGCGGTTATTACCCACTCACGTGACTGGAATCTGGCTCGTGAAGCCGTGCTTGGTACCAAGCTGAGCCCCGCAACACCAGGCTTGACCATGCAACAGGCTTGCGGCACCTCTTTGCAAGCGGCAATGGTTGCTGGAGCAAAGATCGCCAGTGGTCAGATAGATTCGGCCATTGCCGCGGGTACTGATACCGTCAGCGATGTGCCCATTGTTTTTAACAAGAAGTTTTCCAAACGACTCGTCGCGCTGGGCAAGGCGCGTGATATCAAGTCGAAGCTCTCGGTATTCAAAGGCTTCGGCCCAAAAGAGCTTGCACCTGTACCACCATCTGTTAACGAGCCGCGCACATTGATGAGCATGGGGCAGCATTGCGAAATGATGGCCAAGACGTGGGAAATCACGCGCGAGGCACAGGATGAACTTGCATTTCATTCTCATCATAATGCCGCTGCTGCATACAACGATGGGTTCTTCGATGATCTTTTGCTGCCATGTGAAGGCGTGGTACGCGACAACAATATGCGTCCAGACACGACCATGGAAGCCATGGCAGGTTTGCGAACGGCCTATGACAAAAGCGATGCAGGTACCTTGACTGCTGGCAATAGTACGCCATTGACCGACGGAGCAGCGGGTGTACTCCTTTGTAGTGAAGAGTGGGCGAAAGAGAGAGGCTTGCCTATTCAGGCCTACCTGACCCACTCGTCAACAGCTGCGGTTGATTTCGTCGGTGGAGCAGGGTTGCTGATGGCACCGACGCTCGCCGTCAGTGACATGCTGAAAAAAGCGAACCTGACTTTGCAGGACTTCGATATATATGAAATACACGAGGCCTTTGCAGCGCAGGTTCTCTGCACCCTGAAAGCCTGGGAAGACGACGAGTATTGTCGTACCGAGCTCGGACAGGATGGCGCTCTTGGCTCGATTGACCGAGCGAAGATGAACCCCAAGGGCTCAAGTCTCGCCGTTGGCCATCCCTTTGCAGCAACCGGTGCGCGCATCGTTGGTACCCTCGCCAAGCAGCTCAACGAGCGCGGCAATGGCCGCGGCCTGATATCGGTCTGCACCGCCGGCGGCATCGGCGTCTCCGCCATTTTGGAGAAGTAATGGGGGTCCGACCCCGGTAAGTTATTGTTTTTGTTGTCAATGGGGGACGAATCTAGCTGGTATGGGGTGTTATATCGCGGTTTTCGAGGGGCAAAACACATGAATAAGGTTCGTGATTTGGCTATGAGGTTGTCGATTTACCTGGCGCTCGTGTTCCTCGGCTCAAGCGCGACGTTCGCGAACGATGACGGTTCCGATACTCTTTATGGCGTCTTCAGTTTGAGTGCTTCTGCCAGTGCCGATGTTGATAACGACAGAATGATCGCGACACTGGCGGTTCAGGCTGAAGACAAGGATGCGGCGCAACTTGCCAACCGGGTCAATGCGGCGATGTCGTGGGCTGTAAACCAGTTGCGACCTTTTGCAACGCTTGAAACCAAGACCCGCGACTATCAGACTTTCCCACGATACGACACGAGTCAGTCCAGACGATTGATTGGCTGGCGGGCTACACAAACGCTTGAAATTACGACAAGCGATTTCAAAGCAGCGGGAAAAGCCATTCAACAGTTGCAGGAACGTCTGCAGGTGCAAGGTATTCGCCTCAGTGCCAAAGAAGAAACTCGAAAGATAGCGAGTGATCGCTTGATCAATCAGGCACTTGATGCCTTCAAACAACGTGCGCTTCTGGTTCAGACAAATATGGGAGCGACTGGTTATCGCATCATCGATATGAATATTCAAACAGATAACGATAAAGCACATTTCAACAGTTTCGAACGGGCTGACGTGCTGCGCTCGAGTGTCGCGAAAGCACCTGTCATTGAAGCCGGTAGTAGCCGAGTGTCGGTTCAGGTGTCAGGGCGTATTCAGCTTGATTGATCCGCACACGCCAACAGGATAGAAAAGACGTATGTCAGAGCATCGCGAATTCATGCAAGCTGCTATCGAGGAAGCGCGTAAAGGACGTGCCGCAGGTGGCATCCCAATTGGTTCCGTACTGGTAGTCGATGGCGAGGTCATTGGGCGCGGGCACAATCAGCGCGTACAAAAAGGTAGCTCGATTCGCCATGCCGAGATGGATTGCCTTGAAGAAACTGGCCGCTTGCCAGCGAGCACCTATCAGCGTGCCATTTTGTATTCAACCTTGTCGCCATGTGATATGTGCAGCGGCGCGGTTTTACTCTATGGCATCCCGCATGTCGTGATTGGCGAGAACAAGACTTTCCAAGGCCCGGAAGACTACGTGCGTAGCCGAGGTGTGAAAGTTGAAGTACTCGATGATGCGGAGTGCGTCACATTGATGGAGGAGTTCATCAGCGCTGAGCCGGCGCTTTGGAATGAAGACATTGGAGAGTAGACTAAAGCCGTCAGCACTGAACCGTTATCGAACCAATCAAGCTGAGCGACGCTTCAATATGAACTGCGGCGACCAACTTGACGTAAAAATAGCCATCGTACCAATGATGGATGTGCCAGAGACCGGGTTACCGGGTACCATTTTGGCGTAATATTCCGGATATCAATTCGAGAGGAATTCCATGAAAATTATCGTAGGTGTCAAACGTGTGCTTGACTACAACGTCAAGGCTCGCGTCAAGGCGGACAAATCCGGCATTGAGCTCGCGAACGTCAAAATGTCAATGAACCCGTTTGACGAAATCGCGGTCGAAGAATCGCTTCGTATCAAAGAAGCGGGCAATGCGGATGAGGTTATCGCCGTGTCCATCGGACCCAGCCAGAGCCAGGAGACCATTCGCACGGCGCTTGCCATGGGTGCCGACCGAGGTATTCTGCTCGAGACCGACGAACTGCTGGAGCCATTGGCTATTGCCAAGCTCTTCAAGCACATTGTTGAAAAAGAACAGCCGGGTCTGGTGATTCTCGGCAAGCAAGCCATCGACGATGATGCGAATCAGACTGGCCAGATGTTGTCGGTGCTTACCGGTATGCCACAAGCAACCTTTGCTTCAAAGGTTGAGCTCGATGGTGATTCCTTGAAAGTGACTCGTGAAGTCGATGCTGGTCTTGAGTCGATCAAGGTTGCCATGCCAGCGATTGTCACGACTGATCTTCGTCTGAACGAACCGCGTTACGCGAAGCTGCCCAACATCATGAAGGCAAAGAAGAAGCCTTTGGAAATCACACCGGTTGTTGAAACAGGTGTCGATGTATCAAGTGGATTGTCAGTCGTAGAAGTCAATGAGCCGCCAGAACGTGAAGCAGGCATCATTGTCAACAGTGTTGCCGAGCTGGTTGAAAAGCTGCGCAACGAAGCCAAAGTCATCTGATCGGTCAATACAAGAGGATATATTTATGAGCATTCTTATTCTGGCCGAACACGAAGGCGGCGCACTGCGACCAGCGACATTGAACGTTGTTACCGCAGCAAAAGAAATCGGTGGCGATGTCCATGTACTTGTCGCCGGCAAAGATGCAGCGGCGGTGGCAGACAAGGCCGCAAAAGTTGCAGGCGTCGACAAGGTATTACTGGCAGACGATGCAGCCTACGAGCATGAACTGGCCGAAAATCTATCGGCACTGGTCGTCAAACACGCCGGTGACTACTCGCACTTACTCTTTGCTGCGACGGCAGCAGGCAAGAACGTGATGCCACGCGTTGCAGCCTCGCTTGATGTTTCTGCGATTTCAGACATCATTGCTGTCAATAGTGAAGATACCTTTGTACGACCTATTTATGCAGGCAATGCCCTTGCGACTGTCAAGAGCAGCGATAAGGTGAAAGTGGTTGGCGTTCGAACCACATCATTTGAGTCGGCTAGTGAAGAAGGCGGCAGCGCGTCGGTTGATGCAGTTGATTCTGCTGAAATCAGCTCGCAGGTATCGTTTGTCGGACAGGAGCTCTCGTCATCGGATCGACCTGAACTCACTAGCGCAGGTGTTGTCGTCTCAGGTGGTCGTGGCATGCAGAATGGCGAGAATTTCTCAATGCTGGACGAAATCGCCGAGAAGCTGAACGCTGCTGTTGGAGCATCGCGTGCGGCTGTTGATGCGGGCTTTGTTCCCAATGAATACCAGGTAGGCCAGACCGGTAAAGTAGTTGCGCCTGATTTGTACATTGCCGTCGGTATTTCCGGCGCCATCCAGCATCTTGCCGGCATGAAGGACAGTAAAGTGATTGTCGCTATCAACAAGGACGAGGAAGCCCCTATTTTTCAAGTCGCTGACTACGGTCTGGTCGCTGACTTGTTCGATGCGCTGCCCGAGTTGTCCAAGGCGCTTTAGGCGTTAGGGGTAGCCGAAACGTGTTGCCGACGTCCCCACCTGGGGGCGTCGGCCTCGGCAATCGGGGGCGGTAGCGTTTTCGCTCTGGTGGCGTCATAATTGAGCATCACATTGCCGGTTTGGCGATGTTTATTTTTCGGAATACGGGATGTTTCTACGATGACTTACACCGCACCTGTCAAAGACATTGCCTTCGTCTTGAATCATGTAATCGGCATCGCCGATATCGCAAAGCTTGAAGGATTCGAAGAGGCCACCCCTGAGTTGGTCGAAGCCATACTTGATGAATCAGGCAAATTCACTGGCGAGGTTTTAGCGCCGCTCAACGTGATTGGCGATCAGCAAGGAAGCAAGTGGGACAACGGTAAAGTCGACACTCCCGAAGGCTGGAAAGAAGCCTATCAACAATTTATCGAAAACGGTTGGGGTAGTTTGTCCTTTCCGGTCGAGTTTGGTGGTCAGGGATTGCCAATGACAGTTTCCGCTGCCGTTCAGGAAATGTGGCATAGCGCGAACATGTCATTCGGTCTTTGCCCTTTGCTGACGCAAGGTGCGGTCGATGCCATTGTCCATCATGCATCTGATGAGCTGAAAGCTCAATATTTACCGAATATGGTTGAAGGCTCGTGGTCAGGCACCATGAATCTGACCGAACCTCAAGCCGGTTCGGATCTTGCGGCCGTTCGTACCAAGGCAACGCCTGCTGGTGATCACTACCTTATCAAAGGTCAGAAGATATACATCACCTATGGTGAACACGACATGACCGACAACATCATTCATCTGGTGCTTGCGCGGTTACCGGATGCACCGCCGGGGGTCAAAGGCATCTCTCTGTTTATCGTGCCAAAATTCCTGATCAACGAAGACGGATCTTTGGGTGAGCACAATGACCTGAGCTGTGTCTCTATCGAGCATAAGCTTGGTATCCATGGCAGCCCCACCTGTGTCATGTCATTTGGTGACAATGAAGGTGCCATTGGTTATCTCGTTGGCAAAGAACATCATGGACTTTCCTATATGTTCACGATGATGAATCAGGCACGTCATGCGGTTGGTGTAGAAGGGTACGGAATATCAGAACGTGCTTATCAGCAGGCACTACAGTACGCCAAGGATCGAAAGCAGGGCAAAACCTTACTCGGTAAGTCTGAAGACGATCAAGGCATCGTCAATCATCCCGATGTGCGACGCATCTTGATGACGATGCGTTCAAGCATTGAGGCGATGCGAGGGCTTGGACTCGAATGCGCCGCCGCCTTTGATCATGCTGACAAACATCCGGACGCTGACGTTCGCGAAAGAATGCAACGTCGTGGAGAACTGCTGACGCCATTGGTCAAGGGTTGGTCGACGGAGCTCGGGGTCGAACTCTGCTCACTCGGCGTGCAGGTCCACGGTGGAATGGGCTTTATCGAGGAAACAGGTGCTGCACAGTACTTGCGCGATTCGCGGATTGCACCGATTTATGAGGGCACTACCGCTATCCAGGCCAACGACCTGATCGGACGCAAGACGTCTCGCGATGGCGGTAAGGGCATGAGCGAATTGATGGCCGACATGAAAGAGACGCTCGGCGAGATCACGTCTTCAGATGCCTTGGACATGAAGGCAATTGCCAATCGCATGACCCCAGCCATTGCCGCAGCCGAATCAGCAAATGAATGGTTGTTGGGGCAGAACGATGCCACTTTGCCTTCGGCGACATCGGTGGAATTTCTGATGATGCACGGCCGGCTCGCGGGCGCTTGGATGATCGCACGATCAGCGCTTGCAGCTGTTGCATTGAAAAAAGAAGATGGAGCAGATCACGATTACCTCGATGCGCGTATCACGCTGGCGCGATACTACGCTGAGCGTGTTTTACCCTTGGTTGAAGCCAGCGCGGTAATCATCAGTGATGGGGCAGAGAGTACAATTGCTCTGGACGTTGCTCAGCTATAGCTGTCAATGGCTTGAGCCAATGCAGCCTGTAAGGCAAGTACGGGCGCATCTGGCTAGGTAGCTAAGTGCTAAGTGCTAAGTGCTAAGTGCTAAGTGCTAAGTGCTAAGTGCTAAGTGCTAAG
>CAYULV010000129.1:9136-11138 GCA_964445655.1 uncultured Granulosicoccaceae bacterium
AAGTGCTAAGTGCTAAGTGCTAAGTGCTAAGTGCTAAGTGCTAAGTGCTAAGTGCGCAGCCATCAGCTTGGTTGCCACTGTGGGTTTCTGTCCTTGTCGACCAGCACAGCTCGCACACCTTCGATGAAATCCGGATGAAAGGCTGCCTCCATCGAGGCGGTCTTTTCGTGCTTCAGGCAATCTTCGAGCGATAAACCTTGCGTGTTGGCAAACAAGTTCAACGTCGTTGCGATGGAATAGGGAGAGGCCTCGTCCAGCAGCTTGAGCAAAAAGGCGGCATCTTCATTATTCGGCTGAGCTTGCCGCAAAGCGGCTCGAATATCTTCGACAGACTGATGTGAAAACCAGTGGGATCGTTGTTCCAGTAATTGCAGGTATTCCGGATTGCTGTGGGTTTCTGACAGGTTTTCGATAATAGTGCTGACAGCTACTGTGTCCGAATTTTCAAGCTCAAGCAGTAAGCTCTCCAGATGTGCGGAGTCGACGAAGTGCGTGCCGAGGCCGACTGAAACAGTCTCATAACCGCGGACCGGCGCAGCTGTCATGGCAAGCCATCGGCCAGCATTTGCGACAAGTGCTGGCAGGAAGAAACTGCCACCAACATCGGGGAAAAATCCAATGCGTGTTTCTGGCATTGCCATTACTGCACGTTCGGTCACAATGCGATGACTACCATGTACGGACAAACCCAAGCCACCACCCATGGCTACACCATCAATGACGGCGATGAAGGGTTTGCTGCATTCGGCGATTGCGAGATTCAAGGCGTATTCTTTTTCGAAGAAAGAATCGATCGCCGCCTTGTCGTTGTTTAGCGACAATTCCCGAATACGTTTCATATCACCCCCGGCGCAAAACGCACGTGGTGAGCTGGAATTGATTACTACTGCCTTGACGCTGTCATCTGATTCAAAACGCTGCAGGCCTTCGGTGAGCTCATCTATCATCGACTCGGTCAAGGCGTTCAATGTTTCGGGTTTGTCGAGTGTCAGGTACCCGATGCGTTTGCGCTGATGTGTCTTGATGTCCATGGAATGTATCGTTTGATTACGTTGAACGGAGTGCTTATTCAGCTGCCTGTTGATTTCGGGGTGAGCTGGATGGTTGAATCTGTCGGTAGCATTATTCGCTTGAGTCTTCGATCGCCATTCTTTCCGTGGATCCGATGTCGAAATTGATCGCGGAAACAATAGCTGCCAGATCCAGTGGCCCGTATACATGAGGAAATAGTTCGCTGCCACCGACGGTATTTTCCCGTATCAAGGCAGCAGTCAATTTATCCGGATCGATCATCAGCAGGGTCAAGTCATCGACTCCTTCGTAGTAGCGTTGAACAACTCCAGCGAGCTGTTGGCTTTCACAACAGTGAATGAACGATTCCGATTCGAGTGACGCACACTGGTAGCTCTCACCATCATGCTTGGCTTGCAGCCAGTCGCGTGTATTGGCAATGTGGAAGATTGAGGACGAGGCACTCATGAATCCTGGCTGACCTGAATGTGAAAAGGGCATGCTACCAGAGCCCACTTGACGAGGTGTGCCTGCCCTGTGAGGATGGTCAGAACCTATCGATGGAATTATCGCCAATGGCTTATAAAACTCTCAAGACTTCTATTACGAATCGTGTTGCTACCTTGACCTTGGACAGAGCTGATGCAATGAACGCATTGAATGCT
Organism: uncultured Granulosicoccaceae bacterium; assembly: GCA_964445655.1. Taxonomy (GTDB): domain Bacteria; phylum Pseudomonadota; class Gammaproteobacteria; order Granulosicoccales; family Granulosicoccaceae; genus Granulosicoccus. The sequence continues at coordinate 10,813 of CAYULV010000129.1, forward strand.
GAGATGCTTGATGAGGTGGCGGCTGTTTTTGAGCAATGGGAGGCCGATGATGAGGTTCGGGTGATTGTATTGACGGGATCTGACAAGGCCTTTGCAGCTGGGGCCGATATCAAGGAAATGCTTGATGTCGATTACCTCGATGCCTTGAAAGATGATTTCCTGGGGGGGTGGAATTGCATTGCACAGTGCCGAAAACCCAAGATTGCGGCCGTAGCCGGTTATGCGCTGGGTGGTGGCTGCGAAGTTGCCATGATGTGCGATTTCATTCTCGCTGCTGACAACGCCCGATTTGGTCAACCGGAAATTCGCATTGGCACCATGCCGGG
>CAYULV010000130.1:0-11101 GCA_964445655.1 uncultured Granulosicoccaceae bacterium
CTCAGGCTCAGGCTCAGGCTCAGGCTCAGGCTCAGGCTCAGGCTCAGGCTCAGGTTCGGGTAACGGGTCTGATCCAAAATCCGACCCGAACTGGGATCCAGCCGGATCTTCGATGGACGACTCATCAGTGGTCTGCGAAATTGTTATCGAATCAAGATTCGCATCGACAGGCACATCGGGCTGACTGTCCTTGCATGACACCAACATCAGGCATAGAACAACAACAATGGCTTTCACGAAATGGTTTGCTCGGGTTTTGGTTCTCGCCGGACTTTGGCGTATGCAGGATGATAGTCAAAGTCGACTGCTCAACTAGCCCAACGGGTCAATTATTTACCGGGATTTACGCTTTCAAGCATGAAGAGCAGCGATTCTGTCCGGCGACGATACCGAGATCCAATAGAAAATAGTTGACAAAGACAGAAGCAAACGTCCGGATCTGACGACTGACGCGTTATGATGCATTATTTAGCATGAACCTTCTCGAGGCGCACTTGGCTCAGGCAGATCGCGGAGGGTGTTGAGCGTGTGCCCTTTCATCTGATCGGGAATTTTGCCGGACGCCCGTTATTTTTTGCTTTTACCAGGCTTCACGACATCAACCGCAGTGCCGACGACGTCTGTCGCTATATCAACAGTTCCCACCACCACATCTTTGGTCACACTGACTGCTGTTCCCACGACGCAACCACTGCAGAGGAGAGACAACAGGAAAACCTGCGGGAGTTTCAATATTCGTATTTTCACTTTCTAGTTCCTATCGAGGCCAAATGGTCCAGTTTGCAGGGCAACACTAGTCTACCAACCCCGTGTGTCCATGAATTTAGACCAATCCGACTCGCATGGAGACATTTCCGGCCAGTAATTCACGATTATTTTCCTACCAAATCAGTTATTTAAAAATATTGAGGCGAAACAAACCGATCATTTGGCGCTGTTTGCCGGTCATTCGCTGTTTGTTTTTCTGTCATTGAACGCAGCCAATATAAGTAACTAACTAACGGTTACATATGATCGGCATATGGATACAAACCGATGCTCACTCCAATGATCAACAGCGATAAACAAGTAGTTTAATTCGTAAATATATTCATGCTGAGTTCATATAGAAAAGAACTCGGCAGTAGCACGAAGGAAAAAGTGTGATGAGCCAAACAAAAAGGGACGGCGTGACAATTACTGCAAATAGCAGTACCAAAACTTCATTAGTCATCATCCAATAATGATGTATAAACGTAAGAGCGTTTTGCCTGAAAAAACAGGCTTTTTTGCTTAATTTTCAAAATGCACTTAAGTGCGTTATTCATCAGTAACCATGTATGGATCTTAATGAATTTAGCCATGCTTTGCCTCGGCATACTTGGCTACATGACATACACTTTCTGTCGCTGAAACAAATCGAAGAAAAGAATTTTTCGATCAACCAAAACTTTTGAGCCCCTTATTTGGGGCTTTGTTTTGAATACGATCAGCTAATTCGAAAATTCAACAGAAACACTTAGGTAAATCATGCTACTCCGATCCGTCGTCTTGCTCGTATCTGTTTTTTGCTTCATCTCTTCTGCTTTCGCGATCGACCCACCCAATAATCCGCGAGGAACTGAAACCAGCCCCGGTGTCGTCAAGTGGGAGTGGGATTGGCCTAGCGGGGCCAGTCGTTTCGACGTAACTGTAGACGGCAACTACGTGGGGCAAACCACCAGCAATTCATATGAAAGTCGCGATCTTTGGGTCGGTGAGCATTCAATGAGCGTCAGAGCGATTGACGGTAATTGGCAATATTCATCGCAATCCATCACAGCAAAAGCACAGGTCACTGGATCTTCGGGATCCACCAGTGGCAGCAATGACAGTAGCGGCGCCAACACTGGTACTTCGGGCAATCCCAATCCTGTAAGCAGCGGGTCTTCCGGTGGTCAGGTTCGCGGCCAGGTCACAGGCCCGGGCTCTATTCAGTGGGAATGGGACTGGCCGAGCAATGCCGTCAGATTCGATGTCATCGTCGACTACAACAATATCGGCCAATTGACCACGAACAACTACCTCAGCGAGAATCTGGGAGAAGGAGACCACACGATAATCGTCAAGGCGATTGATGCCAACTGGAATTACTTCTGGGAATCTGAACTGGTAACAGTAAATCTGGCCAACAGCTCGAACGGTGGCACCACGTCAACCCCAGCCAACCCGCAAAATGACGATCCGAACCCTATTGGTTCAAGAACAAACCCTGAGCCTGCAGATAACGACCGCGGCAAAATTGATCCCAGTTCCTGGAGCTACCCCGAGGTGTACCAAAAACCAGGGTACGAGTTGTCATTTAGTGACGAGTTCGATAACAGCGTTTTGAGTCAGGAGCGTTGGAATACTCAACTTCGCTGGGATGGTGAATTCAATGGTGAGCGCTACGAATATCGCGTCATCAATGGGGAAGACCAATTCTACGTGAACATTTACAGTAACGATCAGGCGCACAAGGACCGCATGCTTGCTCATCACAATCCATTCGAGTTGGATGGTAATCGTCTAGCTATTCGCGCAATCAAAAACCCAATCAAGACCAGTAATGGGAATCTATCGTACGGAAATCTGCAGGATATCTCCAGCCAGCAAACCTTCCTCTCAGGTGCACTGACGACCTATGACAAATTCACGCAAAAGTACGGCATTTTTGAAGCGCGTATAAAAATACCAAGTCACGTCGGCACCTTCCCGGCTTTCTGGCTACATCACCAGCGACGCTCCTATGAAAACACTCAGCGTACTGAAATAGATATCATGGAAAATCTGGGGCATGCTCCGTGGTACATCTATAACTCTTTTCACTACAACACCGAAGTGCGTGCGTTCGAATTCGGTAACCATCACTTCCTGACACCATCACCGAGTGGTCAGATCTTCAACGGTACCGATTTCAGTCAGGAATATCACACTTACGCGGTTGAATGGGAACCGGGCCGAGTCAGGTGGTTTATCGACGGGCAGCAGGTCAGCGAATTGAATAACAGCAATGTTGACTACGAAGAGCTGTACATACTGATCAACCTTGCCATCGGTGGGGATTGGACCAATTTCCCAACCAACTCCGGTGGCCTCGGTAGAGCGCCCAACAATCACTTCCCGACACAGGAAGATCTGAACAACTTCAGCAACCCGGCGCTCGAAATCGACTATGTCCGGGTCTATCGCCGAAACTGATCAGTTCTAATAAAATGTTATGGTTCCGCCTGGCAATTCGCAGGCGGAACAAAAAATGACCTCACCCTATTTCAAGGGAATCTGGCAACGTGGATTTGGCACCTTCCCTCTCAAGGGTGATGTTCTCAAAGAGGCGTTGAGTACGGCTCTTGATATTGGCTACCGCGCCATTGATACAGCGCAGATGTACCAGAACGAGTCGGACATTGGGAAAGTACTAGCTCACGCGGGCCTCCCGCGTGAGGAACTACTCATCACGAGCAAGGTTCCGAATTCGAACTTTACCCAAGACACTTTCATCCCGTCCGTAGAACAGTCACTGACAGAACTGCAAATCGACCAGCTTGATGTTCTGCTGGTGCATTGGCCTCCAGCTGATGGTGAAATCGCACATTCGATTGATTTGCTCAGAGAAGCAAAGCAACGCAGTTTGGCAAAACATATCGGCGTCAGCAACTTCACGGCGGCCATGCTCCGACAAGTTGCCGATATTGACGAAGAAGAATTCGTCACCAATCAAGTCGAATTTCATCCTTTGCTCGATCAGTCCGTTTTGCTGCAAGCATCGAATGAGACAGGTATCCCTTTGTCATCGTACTGTTCTGTCGCACGCGGCAAGGTATTCAGCTATTCCCTGTTCGATGAGCTTGCTGAACAATACGATGTCACTGCAGCACAAGTAGTACTTCGCTGGATTCTGCAAAAAGGTGTCAATGTCAACGCGATGTCAACAAAACGAGCCAACCTTGAAGCCAATTTTGACATCATGACATTCAGCCTGTCGAATGTTGATATGAACAGAATTGATCAACTCGGCAAGCACGCACTACGTATCGTGGACGAAACCTTGGTCCCTTGGGCACCAGATTGGGACTGATTCAGAGAATCAGATCCTGACGTAGTGCAGGTGGAAAAAGCTCGGGGCTACCTTGCTCAAGCTGCTTGAGGTCATACCAGTGCGCAGAGACTTCCATACCACTATCTTCTGAAAACACGATGTGCTCTTGCTCGTACAATTTTGTATCGAGCAACTGGATGTTCCGCGCAAACAGATACTCATGCCCGACTTTACCGTGGTGCATATAGATGTTTTCGTAAACTCGCCAAGCGCCGTGCAAACTTATGGCACATCCCAACTCTTCATCAAATTCCCGATGCAAAGCATCTTCGCGCGATTCACCGCGCTCGATTCGACCACCCAACGGCCGTACACCTTTAAGCCGGCCTTTGTCATCGAGAATTTCAGCAGCGAGCAAGCGGCCGCGGTAAACCGCGATGCCGATGACTTTGACCAATACCGACTCGGCTGGCCGCCACACTGATGCAGACTTGGATACGGACGACTTGCGAGCGGCCGGCCGAGAAGTGGTCTTTCTAGACATCGTTTGAAAATTCATGCTCAGGTTCTGATGCTGACTTACACAAGCGAGCGAAGACAACACCACATAGGGTAGCTCAAGCACGCACCCAACACTTCGTTGACAGCGGCCGGTAGAATCAACTCGCGACCCTTCAGACTGAGCGCCATGAATTATAACTACCCGACCTTGTCAGCCAACCTGGGTTTTCTCTGGACAGAGCTCTCGCTTCCCGATGCCATACATCGCGCGGCAGAGGCAGGTTTTGGTGCCGTTGAAGCTCACTTCCCGTATGAGTACGCCAGCAGCGATATAAAAGCAGCCCTGCAATTGGCCGGCCTGCCGATGCTCGGCATCAACACACAGCGTGGCAATACTGCCGCAGGCGACAACGGCCTGGCCGCGATTCCAGGACGAGAGGACGAGGCCCGACGTTTTATCGACGAAGCCGTCAACTATGCAGCCGCTATCAATTGCCGTAACGTCCATGTGATGGCTGGTTTCAGCTCGCGCGACGCCCAAGCCGAATCAACCTTTCGCGACAACTTGCACTATGCCTGCGAGCTCGCTGGCGTTCACGACATCACCATATTGATCGAACCGCTGAATCACTACGATGCACCCAACTATCATTTGAACACGATAGACGATGCCATCAGCACGGTAGATGCTGTCGGTAGGGACAATCTGAAAATCATGTTCGATTGTTATCATGTGCAAATCATGCAAGGTGATCTGACGCGGCGTTTACGCCAGTCGCTACCCTACATCGGGCATATACAATTTGCCTCCGTGCCAGAAAGACAGGAACCTGATCGCGGAGAGATCAACTACGTGAATCTGTTTGCTGCTATCTCGGAGATGGGCTGGACAGGATACCTGGGCGCTGAATACAAACCCCACTCGGAGACTGACGCTGGGCTTGGATGGATGTCCGAACTGATGTCGCGCTAAGTACTGGATCAGACAATGAGGGACCTGATCAAACTTCATACGCCTGAAGCTTGTTCCAGTCAAAACTGACACCGATTCCTGGTTCGTCAGGCGCAATGGCTTTATGATCAGAAACTACCAACGGGCGATGCGTGTATTGGTCTATGGGGAACGAGTGCACTTCAATAGTCCCTGCGTGTACCTGTGACGACACGAGACTCACATGCAATTCCTGCATGCCATGGCTACAAACCGGAATGCCATGAGCCAGCGCCAATTCTGCCGCTTGCAGCCAACCTGTAATACCACCGCAATTCGAAGCATCGGGCTGCAGATAGGATAGCGCCGCTTCACGACAAGCCATGTCGAACTCATGCCATATATGGAGATTTTCACCCATCGCCAAAGGCATCCCCGTCATCTCACTGATATGCGCATAGCCACGATAATCATCCGGCACAATCGGTTCTTCAAACCACTTGATATCAAACGGTTGAAACGCCTTGGCAGCCGTAATCGCCTGTTCAACTGACAGGCTGTAATTTGCGTCAACCATGAATTCGATATCTGGGCCAACCAAGGCCCGTATAGCTTCAACACGCTGCACATCTTCAGCAAGCGTCTCCTGACCGACCTTGATCTTGACGCCATTGAAACCACGAGATAGATAGGTTTCAGTCTGCTTCAGCAGTTTGTCGAGCGAGAAATTCAGATCGATCCCGCCACAGTAGGCGCCACAACGATTGGACGCACCACCGGCCAGTTTCCATAACGGTTGTTGCACGGTCTTGCAACGAATATCCCACAGTGCGATATCGATCGCCGAAATGGCAAACGAGGCACAACCACCGCGCCCCACGTAATGAATATGCCAGGCCATGGCTTCATTCAGCGCCTCGACGTCATCTGCCTCCTGCCCGACAAGAAACGGCGCAAGGTCGTGATCAAGCAGTGCCTTGATAGCACGACCACCACGCCCGCCGGTATAGGTATAGCCCGTCCCCTCACGCCCATCATCGAGAGTGACGGTGACAGTGATCAACTCAAAGTGGGTGTGACTTCCATGCTTGGCATCAACGAGTACCTCCGCGAGAGGGACAGCAAAAATTCGAGAGTGAAGCTGCTTGATGTGACTCATCGCTGTGGCCTGAATGGATAGACAGCCAACATGCGGCTAGTCAGTCCCGTTCCGAGTCAGTGCTCGCCATTCGGTCCGATGTGTAGCGTTCACCGATGACTGTGTCTTCATTGATCAAGGCATTCAGTTCGCTAACCGTATCGACGTCCAGTTGGATTTCACTGGCGGCAATATTTTCTTTCATGAAACCGATCTGCTTGGTTCCAGGAATAGGAACCGTTGTGTTATTCGCTTGCACCAGTAACCAGGCAAGCGCAAGCTGAGCCATGCTGCAGTTTTTCTCAGCAGCTATTTCACCAAAGCGGACCAGCAACTTCTGGTTTTTGGCAAACGCATCAACTTCGAAACGAGGACGCGCAATGGTTGCCCGCAAATCATTGTCAGCCAACTCATCCACCCCCTTCGACGATCCACCCAGAAAGCCACGCCCCAAAGGAGAAAACGGTACAAAGGTTGTTCCCGTATCAAGGCAAGCTTGCAACATGCCTCGCTCCGGCGTCCGCGACCACAGTGAATATTCCGATTGCATGGCAGCTATCGAATGAGTATCCCGCGCTCGTTTGAAAGTCTCGGTGCTGACTTCAGAGAGACCCAGCTCGCGCACCTTGCCGGCGGCGACAAGATCAGACATGGCCCCGACCGACTCCTCGATCGGAACATCAGGATCCACCCGGTGCAGGTAGTAGAGATCAATGACATCAGTCTGTAAACGTTTCAGACTGATATCACACTCAGCTTTAATTTTCTCGGGACGGCCATTGATGCCATCGGGAGACAAGCCACATTTAGTCGCCAGCACGAATTCCTTGCGTCGAGCCGACAAAGCCTTGCCGAGCAGCGTTTCGTTGTGACCGCCGCCATACATGAAGGCGGTATCGAGAAATGTATACCCAACGTCAAGCGCTTCATTGAACAAGCGCTCACCGGTTGCCTCATCGCAGGGTCCGTATCCGAAAGATACATTCATGCAGCCCAGACCAATCGCTGAAACTGATAGTGAACCAATCTTTCGTGTCTGCATGACTAACTCCGTAGGGCTTCGTTACCCGGATCATACGGAGATTCGTCGACAACTTCAGCCTTGATCATCGTTCCGAGCACATTCACCTCAACGGAAGTACCAGCCGTATTAAGCGACGGCTTGATATAGCCCAAGGCAATGCTCTTCTCGATACGATGTCCGTAGCCACCGGATGTAGTGTATCCAACGACCTCGCCGTTGGCGTGAATCGGGCAACCGTAGATCGCATCGGTATCACTCGCCTCGAGTATTAGCGTTGTGAAGACATCCGGCAACTCGGATTTCGCTTCAGCGACAAGCGCAGACTTACCGGGATAGTCAATGGCTTTCTCCAGATCGACAAATCGGCTCAAACCCGAACGCAGCGGCGAATACTCATGATCAAGCTCTGCCTTCCAGGCACGGTAACTCTTCTCAAGACGCATTGATTCCATCGCATAGGCACCAAAATCTCGGAGCTGATAGTCGGCTCCCGCACTCATCAGCGCATCATAAACCGCGAGTTGATCGCCATCCTTGACATGCAACTCCCAACCAAGCTCGCCTACGTAATTGACTCTCAGTGCAAAGATTTCCGCACCACCAATCTGTAGCTTCTGATGCGACAGCCAGGGAAAGGCTTGATTGGACAGATCGCTATTGGTCAGTTGTTGTAATATCTCGCGCGACTTCGGACCTGCCAATACCAAGGTTCCATAGTCGTTGCTGATATCGTTCAGCGTGATGCCGGTATCACTCGGCAATCTTTCCTCCAGCCATTGATAGTCATGCCACTTGGCTGCAGCGGCGGTAATCAGCAGGAAGTGATCATCAGCAAGACGGGTCAAGGTCATTTCAGACCACAGGCCACCATCGTCTTGACAAAAATACGACAACGATACCCGCCCAACGCGCGGTAACTTGCCCGCGATCAAGCTATCAAGCCACTTGGCAGCGCCCTCGCCTTTGACGTCATATTTAGTGAAGCCACTCAGATCCAGAATGCCTGCATGCTCTTGCACGTGTTTGCATTCGGCTGCAACTGCCTCAAACCAGACACCGCGTTGATAACTCGGCTTTTCCTCCGTGTCGTCGCCATCACGTGGAAACCAAGTCGCTCTCTCCCAGCCGCCTCTTGCACCAAAGTGCGCACCCTTATCTTTCAGTCGGTCATAGACCTTGCTGACCAGCGCTGGTCGACCAGCCGGCCATTCGTCATTGGGAAACACGATGGCGTATTCGTGTTGATACAGTTCAATCGCACGGTCAACAACATATTGCTGCGTCGCATAGTCCGTGTAACGACGCGGATCAAGATTCCACAAATCCCATTCAGGTTTGCCGTCGATGATCCATTCGGCTATCGATTTTCCTGCTCCACCGCCCTGACAAATACCAAAACTGAAGCCACAGCAATGGAAAAAATTTGGCATACCGAATGCCGGCCCAACATACGGAAGCCCATCCGGTGCATACGGGATAGGGCCATTGATAACACGTTGCACGCCAACGCTACCCAATATCGGCATACGGGCGCAGGCCTGCTCGATATACCACTCGAGCCGATCAAGATCATCCGGATACAACTCGTAGGCAAATTTTTCCGGTATCTTGCCATCCTGCCAACGCGCCGTTGCTTTCCATTCATAAGGCCCCAGTATCAAACCGGTCTTTTCCTGACGCAGGTAATAGGAGTCATCCGGATCACGTACCAACGGGATGAGACCCGACAAGGCTTCAAGCTCTGGAATCGATTCGGTAACCAGATACTGATGCTCCATCGAGACCATTGGTAGAAATTTTCCACCCATGTCACTTACTTCCGCACCGCGATAACCGCCCGCATTGATGACATACTCCGCCGTAACGGTTCCTTTGTCAGTGCTTATTTCCCATTCACCCGTGTTGGTTCGTGCAACACCGGTAACCCGTGTAAAACGATGTATCGTGGAGCCTTGTTTTCTCGCAGCAGCGGCCAAGGCTTGTGTCAGCTGACTGGGATCAATGTCCCCATCATGCGGGTCCCACAAGGCACCTTCGAGTTCGTGCGTTTCAAGGAAAGGGTGACGCCGTTTCATTTCTTCGACACTTAGCATCTCGTATTCGATACCCATGGCATTGGCCATTGCCGTGACATGTTGAAACTCTTCCATGCGTTGTTTGTTCTGCGCAAGCCGGATCGAACCCGTCTGGTGATAGTTGATCGGATAGTCGGGATCCTGGCTTAATTTTGCGTACAACTCCGTACTGTAATGCTGCATCTTGATGATGTTGCGCGAACTGGAAAACGTTGGAATGTTGCCCGCTGCATGCCAGGTCGAACCGGATGTCAGCTCATCCATTTCAAGCAACATGCAGTCGGTCCAGCCACGCAATCCCAAGTGGTACAAGGCACTACAACCTGCAACGCCTCCACCAATAACAACTACACGCGCGTGCTCGTTCATTTTTTATATGTCTCAGGATTTAGCTTGTGTTGAATCGACAGGCAACAAAATATTGAATCGCTCGCGAATTTCAGCATCGAGCTCAGCGCTGATTGTGTCTGGAAAATGATTCGCGAGTATGTCATCAACTCGTGCTCTTGCGGATTCAAGTAAAACAGGTTTCTCTGCCTCCACCCATTCCTTTGGACTGCGTCGGTCACCTATTTCAGGATAGATGTATTCCTTTTGCATCAGACCCAGCGTCTGTTCGTGTCCAAGATAATGATTCGGACCATCGACACATACATCGCGCATGGCATCCAATGACAGAGTTTCATCATTGACTTCTATACCGCGTACCGTGCGATTGATTGCACCCAACATATCGTTGTCGATGACCATACTCTCGTAACTGACACCCAACAAAGAAGCATGCATACCCGCTGACTCATAGATAAGGTTTGCACCCGAATGCGCTGCCAAGGTGTTGGTATAAGCCTTCTCATAGCCGGATTGAGCATCGGGGGTTTTCGCATCAGCCATGCCTGCAGCAATACCGGTAGGCAAGCCATAAAAACGTCCCATCTGCCCGCAGGCCGCCATCAGCACCGCTTGTTCCCCGCTGCCACCGCTCATGGCTCCGGTTCTAAGATCGGAGACAAACGGCCAGGTGCCAAATATCGCCGGGTGTTGAGGCACCAGCAAATTAACAAATACCAGACCGGCAAGCACTTCGGCGACTTCTTGTACCACGCTACCGGCGAGTGCCGCCGGACTGGTTGCACCGGCTTGTCCTGCTGCCAGCAAAAGCACCGGCATACCACCGCGCACGGCAGTCTCCAGGCAATGGCAAGAATCCTCGGCAAAGCGCAAGGGTGGTACAACAAAACAATTCGACATGCTCACGAATGGGCGTTCTCGCCAGGCTTTCTCGCTACCCGCGATCATGTGCAACATTTTCAAGGATTCTTCAACATGATGTGGCTCGACCCAACTGGTACCGACATGTTTTTTCGTACCACGTACCGCCGCATAACAGGTATTGATA
>CAYULV010000131.1:0-11083 GCA_964445655.1 uncultured Granulosicoccaceae bacterium
AAGGACGTACTGATCATAGGCACCAGCTATTCAGCCGAAGATATTGGATCTCAGTGTTGGAAGTATGGGGCGAAATCTATCACGGTCAGTCATCGAACCGCACCTATGGGTTACAAATGGCCAGATAATTGGCAAGAAGTACCTTTGCTGACATCGGTTTCAGAAAACACCTGTACCTTCAAAGATGGCAGCAGCAAAGAGATTGATGCGATTATTCTTTGTACCGGATATCAACATCACTTTCCGTTCATGACGCCGGAACTGACGTTAGAGACCGCAAATCGATTGGCTACTGCCAATTTATATAAAGGCGTGGTATTTAACGATAACCCAGCACTTTTTTATCTGGGTATGCAGGACCAGTGGTATACGTTCAATATGTTTGATGCACAAGCCTGGTATGTGCGTGACATTATCATGGGCCGTATCGATCTTCCGGATGCAAATACAATGGAGCAAGATGTCATCTCGCGTGTCGCTGCAGAAGATGCACTTGAAGACGACTATGCCTGCATTGCTTATCAGGGTGATTACGTCAAAGAGCTGATTAGTGAAACTGATTATCCGAGTTTTGATGTCGATGGCGCTAATGAAGCGTTTTATCAGTGGAAGAAGCACAAGAAAGTAGACATCATGGCATTCCGCAATAATTCCTATAAATCAGTAATTACAGGAACCATGGCACCAGTGCATCACACCGCATGGAAAGATGCGATGGATGATTCACTAGAGAGTTATTTGCAGAACTGAAAGACCGCGGCGTGTCGCAGGTCAAACAGTGCGTGCCAGGCAGGGAAGCCTGGCATCGGATTGTCAATCGTGTTTGATAAAGTCGATCGCGATTCGAACTTCAGTGCGATATTCACTTAATGTCAGGCCCCAATGGGCTAACGTTTGCATTTCTGGCCGAGCGTTCAACATGTTCTGAACAGACTCCAAGCTTTTGGAGTTATACAGATACTCGGACAAAGAACCGCTTGTGAGGCTGGTGGCCGCTGAGCAATGAACGTTGTCTTCTTTTGCAGCAGATCTTGCAGTAGCCTTCTTGGCTGGTACATAACTAATCATAGTATTTAACCTGGATTGCTGGGAACAACGGTATTTGTGCTGTGTTGTGTTTACATTTTTGCTTGGGTTTACACATCAGTTACTAACGGAGATGTGAATCGAGCTACTGTCGTTATTGTCCCCAGTTATTTAGTTTCGTTTCATGGTTAAACTGTGAATTATTGTGGCGCTCGAGCATAATTGTGTCTCCAAATTCTTTCGACGCAGGCCAGATCCAGTGTTGGATGCAAAAACCAGGCTCATTCAGGTGCTTGTTGCCGGCTGGCGTTTTTTGAGGGGTCGCCATACTAGGGCTCCATTCTCGGGCAAGTCATTCGATTTTGTTCATATAGTGCATGTCGTATGGATCGAGGAGGCGGGCCGGCGTTCAAATCCTCAATTTAGACAGAATGAGTCGTTGGTGGGACAATATCAACTGGCCCAAGTGACGGTTTGAGAGCAACTTCGCTTCATATTGGGCTTTCGCGTGGGGAAAATCCCTGACTCGGGCCTGATCGCCCAACGCTCAAGAGGAAATGGTCCTCGGCGTAGCCTCAACGGCTATGCCCCGTCGCCATCAGTTGCAGACCTTAGGGGACGCGTATTGCGTCACGAGCAACTAACCGTTTGAATCACCCGCTGGTTCTGAAAAGCGTTTTGAAGCAGCTTTAGACAACGTTAGTGTGATTAAGACATCACTCTGGTCGGGTTGACTAACGGGGCAGGGTGAACTGAATTGCCATTTATATTCACTTCCACAGTAGCCGACTCATTAGCTGAGTCGGCTACCTCGCGGCTTGACAAATCAAAACTTTTTATCAATTTCCAAGCAACAGCAGCCAAGCGAACTTGTTAGCGACGCCTGGACTTTCTATAAGAGCTCCCTTCGTGAGCGGCGCCAATAATCAGTGCCAGTACACACAGGCCACCAGCTACAAAAAGCCAGATTGGTTCCCATCCTGATCCCGCACCAACATAGTAGGCGTTTTCTACACCGTTCCAGGTACCTTCAATAAAGTCAGGTGCTCCCATTATCGTATCTCCTCAATGTTGGTTGGATTAAAGCCGGCTCGAAGAAGCCAATGCGCCTTCCGGATAAGCTTCTGCAGGAACCTTGGTAATGTCCAGGCCGTCGAGTTCAGCGTGCTCAGGCACTCTCAAGAGACGGAACATACGCAAGATCAAAGACAAGACGTAACCCGGCACAAAGCCCAATGCAAACATGACCGCAAGCCCAACGATTTGACCGATCAAAGATGTTGTCGCGACCGCGCCAGCTTCTCCTGGGATCGCAGGATAGCCAGATGCGAAGATGCCGACGGCGAGAACACCCCAGGCGCCAAGCGTACCGTGAACAGTTACCGCACCTACTGCATCGTCAAGACCAATTTTCTCGAAGAATTTCGCTGAAATTGGCATCAAGCAAGCACCGATAAAACCGATAGCGAATGCAAGTGGTGGCCACCAGAGATCAAGACCTGCCGCGCAGGAAATGATGCCACCCAGTGCCCCTGACATCATCCAGAAAGGATCACGTGTGACCATCCAGGCGCCGATGATGCCGCCTGCAAAACCCATCAGGATATTGAAGCTCAATGCTGACAAGGTAACCGGTGTTCCATAGATACTGGCATATTCAGTTCCGAACCATGACCAGGCTTCACCAGGAAAAATTACGCAAGCCATCAGGAATCCCCAGAAGCCAGCGATGATCAGCATCAGGCCAATCAGTGTCAGCGGCATGCTGTGTCCGGGTATATGGTTGGCAGTGCCATTACGGTTGAACTTCCCGATACGTGGTCCAAGGTTGATCAGTACACCAAGTGCGAAGAAGCCCGCAACCATATGTACAACGCCAGCTGCACCAAAATCGTGATAACCAAACTGTGTGACCAACCAGCCATCCGCATGCCAGCCCCAAGCTGCCGCGACAACCCAGGCAAACGCACCCAATACAATGGCAAGGATGATGAAGCCCACTAGTTTGATACGTTCAATGACCGCACCAGACATGATTGATGCTGTCGTTGCGGCAAACAAGGTGAATGCGCCCCAGAAGACACCTGTCGCGTTATCACCGATGTGCGGTCCCATGACTTCGCTCATTGGATTGGCCGCGGCCGCTGCATATTCAAGTCCACTGATTTCAAACGGACCTGGTGTAAATTCAATACCGGTAGGGAAGGCCCAGTAAACCCACCAACCGAAGAAGTAAAAGGCTGGGACTAGGAAGGCAAATGCCAGGATGTTCTTGATTCCTGAAGCGAGCACATTTTTGGTTCTCGATGCGCCCATTTCATAGGCAAGAAAACCAACGTGTATCAATACCATTAACGGTATGGTGATGTAGTAGTACATCTCTGCGACCGCTGTATTGGTACCACCGCCACTGGCGGCTTTCAACGCAGCAATCTCAGCGGCTAACTGAGCGACTTGCTCTTCCATATACACTTTCCCCTTTATTACCAATACTCAATAGTTCCTTCAGGGTATCGGAAAAACGTTTGCAGGCCAATACCTTGTGACCGCTAAGACACAATCCCTGTTAAGTACCAATTGTGATCCAAATAATGTTGATACCTCGGACATCCTAAAAAGCGCAGAGGTATCTCCTTATTGGGTTTGATGCGGTATGGTTTATCTCATCGCAAAGCAAGCACCCAGACTCAAAAAATTCATGATGCAATCACTCAAGGCTCGTATGGAGGCGAAGGAAACGCTAGCTGGCACCTTCGTCAAGACACCGGCAGTTGAGGTTGTCGAAGTACTGGCGAAATCGTCGCTTGATTTCATCGCTCTGGATGCAGAACATGCACCGTTTGATCGCGGTAGGCTCGACAACTGTCTTGCCATTGCGCGGGCGCTCGATTTTCCCGCGCTTGTGAGGGTTCCCTCAGGTGAGCCTTCGGAGATTCTCAAGGCGATGGATTCCGGTGCAACCGGCGTTATAGTGCCTCACGTAAATACCGTTGAGAAAGCGCGAAATATTGCCAAGTGTTCTCGTTTTGGTCATGGTGGCCGTGGTTTTGCCGGCTCAACGCGCTGGGCAGGTTTTGCGACTCGTCCCATGGCGGATATTCTTAAACAGAGTGAAGACGAAACGGTTGTTATCGCGCAAATCGAAGAACCCGAAGGTGTTGATATGGCGGATGAGATCGCGGCGCTTGCAGGTATCGACGGTTTGTTTGTTGGTCCCGCTGATTTGTCCGTTTGTCTGGGTACTACTGACCCGAATTCGGCCCCAGTAAGAAATGCAATGCGTATCGTTGGTCAAGCGACCCAAAAGCATCGGAAAACCTTCATGACGTTTGCACCAACTACAGAGACAGCGGATGAGCTTGGTGAGCTGGGTGTTACGATGTTCTTTATCGCATCGGAGCACAGTTTCATGATGCACGGAGCCAATGCCGCGGCTAATGCTTTACATGCAAAAAATAAGAAATAGCAATAGTTAAGTCTGATCAATAGCTTCGCGCATGGCGGTAATAGTCTTTGCGTAGTCGTCAGTTCCAAAGATGGCGGAACCTGCGACAAACATGTCTGCTCCTGCTGCAGCGATGGCTCCGATGTTATCGATTTTGACGCCACCATCGACTTCAAGGCGAATATCCCGACCTGAGGCGTCGATGCGTTGCCGAGCTTCCTTTAGTTTGTTTAACGTTGAAGGAATGAAGCTTTGTCCTCCAAATCCCGGATTGACAGACATCAGTAAAACAATGTCGATCTTGTCGAGGACATGATCGAGGTAGTGCAGTGGGGTAGCAGGGTTAAATACCAAGCCTGGCTGGCAGCCGTGCTCGCGAATCAAGTCCAGGCTTCTATCGATATGCTCGGTAGCTTCCGGATGAAAAGTAATCATGCTGGCGCCGGCCTGGGCGAAATCGGGAATCAAGCGGTCAACGGGCTTGACCATCAAATGGACATCAATCGGCGCTGTTATGCCGTGATTTCGCAAGGCCTCGCATATCAGAGGTCCGATGGTCAGGTTGGGTACATAATGATTGTCCATGACATCGAAATGGACAACATCGGCGCCGGCCGCCAATACATTTTCCACCTCTTCGCCCAGTCGGGCAAAATCAGCCGCAAGTATCGAAGGGGCTATCAGGTATTCCATCGTTGTGAGGTCTAGCTTTTTCAAAGGTGCTTAGTATAAGCCAGTGACGTATACTTTTTGATCTAACGCCGAGAAGAATGAATGCCCCAGTGACCGAGCGAAATCTTGCGCTTTATCCATGGTATCAGGCATTTAGCAGCGCCTTGCCATGGCTACCAATTTTCTTCTTGTACTTCCTCGAACACCTTTCGTTTGCCGACGGCATCACGCTAGGTGCTATCTACTACTTTTCGGTGTTTTTGTTGGAGGTTCCATCAGGCTATCTGTCTGATCGCTTTGGTCGAAAACGCACGCTTGTAGCGGCCACTGTGATGTTTATCTGTGCCTATGTCTTGTTTCTGGCTGCAGATACGTTTGCGGGTTTTGTCGTCGCTCAGGTTTTTATCGCCGCCGGCATTGCTTTTCAATCGGGAAGTGACTCTGCTTTGTTGATCGATTCGCTGAAAGCACTTGGACGCGAATCCGAGTATGCAAGACGCGAAGCGCGAGCGCATCGTTTTGCCATGACAGCGCTTGCATTGTCCTGTGTAGTTGGCGGCGCGCTTGGTACCATGAATCTGAGTTTGCCCTATGTAGCGTCACTGCTTCTTTCCGTCGTGTCGTTCTTTCTTGCCATCTCTTTTCACGAGCCTTCTAGTTCTGGTTTGCGTGCGGTGGCAACGATCACACATCAGCTTCGACAAATCGGATTGCTACTCAAGGATCAACGTTTGTTGTGGATAATGATGTTCTATGTCATTGCCTATTCACTGCAACATATTCCTTATGAATTTGTACAACCGTATATAAAACTTTTGGTTGCCGATTTATCGGCTTCCATTGAATCCATACAGGCATCGCCCTGGATTGCGGGCATCATTATCGGCTCTTCGATGTTTGGAGGCGCCTTGGCGGCAACTATCAGTATGCAGCTTTATCAAAAACTGGGGTTGGTCCGTCTTTTTTTACTTGGGGTTTTGATGCAGGTTTTGATCATCGCATTTCTTGGGCTTCTTTTGCATCCCATGATTTTGCTAGTCGTTGTGTTTCGAAATTTTGCCATGTCCCTGACCCATGCGCCTATGTTAGACGCCTTGGCACCGCTCGTGCCCGATGAGCAACGAGCTACTTATCTGTCCGCGCAAAGTCTATTTGGACGTTTAAGCTTTGCCCTAGTCTTATGGGCATTGTCGCTACTAAGTGGCGGACGTGAGGAACTCGTCTGGTCAGAACTATCCCGGATTCTTGATGTGAGCTTTTATGTTGGAGTGGCTTTGCTGATTGCACTTGCGCTGACAGCGCGAATGGTTCGGTCGGATGATTCAATCCGATGATTTATTCCGGGCCAGAAAGACCGTGCGATTTTTGGTAGTGCGCGACAACCTGTTTTCGACTTGACACACCGAGTTTTGCAAAGATGTTATGCAAGTGAAATTTGACTGTATTGATACTGATGCCGTGCAGTTCAGCCAATTGTCGATTACTGTTTCCCAATAACAGGTTTTTGACCAAGGCGGTCTCAGTGGGGGTCAGCTTCGCGATTGAATCCTTACTGCTTTCCATCTCGTTTGATTTGCTATCAATCATCTGAGGAAAATGCAAATTCCAAGGCTTGATATCGGAACAAGGTACATCGTGTTCTGCGGAGAAAAATTAAACATTGACCTGCTTTTTACAACATAGAAGATTCAATGTAAACCGTGTGCAGGTCTATCTAGCCACAATTAGGCTGCGATAACATCGTTTTTATCACCCTGAGCCAGCCATTTTTCGAGCATTGTGCCGAGATCTTCTAACAAAACGGGCTTGGTCAGAAAGTCATCCATCCCAGCAAGCAAACACTTTTCCCGGTCACTACTCATGGCGTTTGCGGTTAGCGCAATGATAGGGCAATGACCGTCATCGACAGTGTGTTCGTGAGAACGTATCTTCGCTGTTGCATCGAGTCCATTCATGACTGGCATCGACACATCCATGAGAATCAAGTCAGGTCTGGAAGCCTGGAATGCCTCAACACCTGATTGACCATTGTCAGCGATCTCAATCTCAAATCCGTATTTTTCAAGCATGCCTGTTATCACAAGCTGATTGATTACGTTATCTTCGACTACCAGAATTTTCTTACCGTCGAATATTGATTTTTTCGTCTCAGAATTTTCTTCGAGCTGATTACCCAAACTCTGATCAGTTATATGTTTGTTGCTGGTATCTTCACGAAGCGTGTCGCCAATCATCTGATGCAAGGTGTAGGTTCTTATGGGCTTTAACAATGTCCCAGCAAACCCAAGCTTGCGAACCTGTGCGCCTTGAACCGATTGGTCAACTGACGACAACATTATGATAGGTATCGATTCAAGTATGGGTGATGCCTTGAACTTCGCGCACAATTCATGTCCATCAAGATCTGGCATTTGATAGTCGAATATCGCGAGATCAAAGGGCTTGCCACTGGCAGCCTGTTCCATGGCAAGTTCAAGTGCCTCTCTACCGTTGTTTGCAATGGTAGGCAGCATTCCCCATTTCATCACTCGTCGTTGCAAAATATCGCAGTTAAGCGGCAGGTCATCAACGATTAAAACCGATTTGTTATTGAGTTGTACGGGGTGAGTTTGCGCATTGGTATGCTCGGTTGATTGGTCAACAGGTAACTGTAAGGAAAAAGTAAATGTGGATCCTTCGCCGACTGTTGATTCAAGCTGAATTTCACTGCGCATCAAATTCACGAGGCGTCGTGTGATGGCTAAACCGAGACCTGATCCTTCAAAACGACGATTAGAAGCGCCATCGACCTGTTCGAATGCCGAGAAAACAGCATCTTTTTTGTTCGCGGGAATGCCGATACCGGTATCTATGACAGCTATAGACAAGTGCCCGATTTCATTACTGACGTGGCCGTCGATCCGCACCAGTACATGTCCTTGTTCTGTGAATTTGACAGCATTGCCAACCAGATTGGTAATGATCTGTCTTAGTCTGCCGGCGTCACCGACAAAGCGTGTCGGTAAGTCCGGCGAATAGTCTACAGCGAGCTCGACGTTCTTGGCATTGGCGGAGGCAGCCAATAGAGAAGCGACGTCCTCAACAGCGGAAGCAAGATCAAACGGCGCATTGTCGAGTTCAAGTTTTCCAGCTTCAATTTTAGAGAAATCCAGAATATCGTTAATTAAAATCAAGAGTGCCAAAGCCGATTTCGATACGGTAGATGCGTAATTGCGTTGTTCCGAATTCAATTCGCTTTCGAGCAATAACTCCGTCATACCGATAACTCCATTCATCGGTGTTCGGATTTCATGGCTCATATTTGCCAGAAATTCGGACTTTGCTCGACTTGAAGCCTGGGCTTCATTGCGTGAAGCTTCAAGTTCCATTTCGCGATGGGCAAGTGATAACTCTTGTTTTTTTAGCTGAGTGACATCTGTACGCATTTCTACATAATGTCCATTGTTCTGACTGGCGAGCAAAACCTGATGGTAACGCTCGGGGTTTTCCAGTCTGACAATCAAGGGTTGGCCGAGCGTCAGTTGTCGTGTGCGAGATTCCATGACGTCACGGAACCATTGTTGTTGCTCCTCAGGGTTGCGGTACATATATCTTGCGCTAATTGCGTACAAGTCAATATCTTGCATTCCTTTGCGTAGTTTTACACCTCGAGTGGCATAGAATCGTCTGGCTGATGCATTGTAGAGAATGACGCGATCGTTTTCGTCGTAGACAACAACAGTCGCGTCAACAATGTCCAGTGCGCCGGATAGAAGATTGTATTTGCGTTTCGCTTTTCTCTGCGAAATCAATATCGGAATAGAGACAATCAGACTGACAACAAGGGCAGCAGACGATCCGGCCAGAATGACTCCTGATAATAGCGATTTGCCAGTAATTAGAATTGTCATCAGTGCGACAGACACGGATATTGAAGCACCGAGGCAAACCGCCAGGATTTCGATCGTTTTTCTTTGCCCCTGTACTTGCGCTTCTAAATACGAGTCGTCCACTAAGATACCCTTTAATTGAGCCGTTAGCGCCGACGGAGAATCCAGTCGAGCGTACTACCATTTGTGTCGACTTGACGCGGTTTCTATTGAGTTGCTAGCACACGAATCGTCCATGTCAGGGGCGAATTCACCCTGAAACGTGAACTCGGCCAGTTTGCACTGGTCTTTCTGTCTGAATTGATAGACTTTGCGAGGTACAGGCTCAGTTCTCGATGGTCTCGACAGAGCGACTACACTTGGCTTCGAGCTATGGCTTTACATCAGGCTAACTGGCCTGAACAATTCGAAACAGGATAAGTGACGGTGGATCAGGAAAAGTTAAACCAAGATAAACGCCAAGCTATCGTATTGCTGGTCGTTGCCGAGGTGTTCGCAATGAGCCTCTGGTTTGTTTCGTCAGCGGTTCTTGGAGATGTGCGAAACGAGTTTGCCATCAGTAATATCCGAGCGGCATTGCTCGCCTCGTCGGTCCCAGCTGGATTTGTCATTGGTGCGCTGACTTTGGCAATTACAGGGATTGCAGATCGATTTGATCCGCGTCGTATATTTGCCTTGGCGGCCGTCGTAGCCGGTTTCGCGAATTTGGCGCTTGTATTTTTGATACCCGGTTCGCTGTTGAGTATTGTTGCGCGTTGTTTGACCGGTTTGTGTTTGGCTGGGGTGTACCCGGTAGGCATGAAGATCATTGTAGGCTGGGGTACCAAGGATCGCGGGTGGCTTGTTGGCTTGCTGGTCGGTGGTTTGACCTTTGGTACCGCTGCACCTCATATGCTTTCGTTTCTAGGCGGAGCCGATTGGCGATTGACAACTACTCTGGCGTCAGCAAGCTGCTGGTTGGCGGCTCTGTTGATACTGTTCACGCAGCTAGGGCCTCATCATCAGCGTGCCCCAAAACTCGATGCGCGAGCAATCACGCATGCCTGGCATAACAAGCATGTACGTATGGCTTATTTTGGATATCTTGGCCATATGTGGGAACTGTATGCCATGTGGAGCTGGCTAGGGGTTGCACTCCTGGCTTCGTTTTCATTGCAAGTTGATGGTGATCAGGCAAGTCAGTTGGCCAAGTTGACTAGTTTTGCTGCGATTGCTGTAGGTGGACTTATGTGCCCTTTGGCAGGGCATTATGCTGACCGGATCGGAAAAGCGGAGCTAACCATTCTTGCTATGTTTGTCAGTGGATCATCGGCGGTACTGATGGCATTGGTATTCGGTGGGCCTGTCTGGTTGGTGATTCTCGTCGCTGTGTTATGGGGAGCGTCAGTGATACCAGATAGTGCCCAGTTTTCAGCGCTGGTTGCAGATCATTCGCCACCAGACAAAGCTGGCAGCTTGATGTCTTTACAAACTGCGTTGGGTTTTTTGCTTACCATTTTCACAGTGCAAGTCACACCGTGGCTGGCGGCTAAAACAAGTTGGCCGGCGCTATTTGTCATCCTGTCGCTCGGTCCACTGTTCGGTATTGTAGCGATGATGAAGTTACGTAAACTCAATTAGAGATTGCTGTTAGTGCCTGGTTTGAGGCACCAAGCATTGCTTGATCTTGTTTGTACATTTTACCCAATCAGTTTCAGACAAACGGCCCAGTCGAATCCAATCAGGGTTTGATTATCATCCGGGTTTGATCAACTCATTGATCAGGGGGTAATAAAGTTGCCGGTTTGCAAGTCTTTCATGGCTTGTCGAATTTCTTCCTGCGTGTTCATCACGATAGGGCCATGCCAGGCTACGGGTTCCTGAATCGGCTTGCCCGATACGAGCAAGAACCGCAGCCCGTGCTCACCTGCTTGAACGACCACCTCATCGCCGGTATCGAAGACAAGTAAAGTACGATTTCCCGAGAAATCTCGCAGGTGCACTTCTTTTCCTTGAATTTCCTTCTCGATCTTTACGCCCATCGGGTTCGATGCATTTTTAAAATCACCGGATCCTTCGAATACATAGGCAA
>CAYULV010000132.1:0-3474 GCA_964445655.1 uncultured Granulosicoccaceae bacterium
AGTTGGCAGAGTTGGCAGGCTCATGAAATTCACCGACACAAAGGTAGAGCTTATAAGAAATTGGCATTTTTCTTGCCCGCCCTCGCAGCTTTGTTTTCGTATCGAGCCTTAAATTCCTGATTTATAAATAACTGTAACAACTTCAGGTTAGTTTGCTCCGCTTTGAAAATGTTGCTGGTTTTTATTAGAAACGATCTTTTAATCAAAAATTTTCAAGTAAAAAGGCTAGGGTCCGCTACCTGTCATGACCTGTCATGGGGGGGATAGTTGGTGGAGCCCCATGTTTGCCTACTTCAATCGTTTTTTGAGGCAGGAATCAAAATGTAGGTCGTATCTTACATATACATTTTTTGATCTGAGTTCCATAACGGTCGTTGGCTTGGATTAGAGAGGTTAGTTAAGACAAAGTTAGACCTGTTTTTTTGTATCAGATCCGGCGCTTTAATGGGTTTTTACGAAGGAGGAGGTTGTTAGATCCGAACTCAATAAAAATTGCGAGTTCAGCATGGATTGCTTAAAAATACCAAAATAAACAGATAAAGCAAACATGCAGAAAAGTAAACAACGAACAGCGCATCATCGATTGAAGCGCCCACTCAGCTTGTTCGGTAAGTGTTGCATTGTCGCCCTGGCGAGCGGATCGACCGTTGCGCTGGCGACAGTGGATGTTGTACACACCACCTCATCTACGGTCTCTGGAATTGAAGATAATTCCATCCCTTTAAATGTAGAAATTGATCCTGCCTTCTTCGACGGTGGCAAACAGTTGGATGTCATTGGGACTGAGATCGGCTTTCGTGATGCGTCTACGCCTTCGACCTCGACGGCGACTTTTACTCTCCCAGTGGGTACAGCACATGTTCGAATTCGAGGGGCGGGGGGCAGTAATGACGCTGCAAGCAGTAGCCTGGACGAAGAATTTTTGCTGACGGATGTAACTGTTGATCTCGCTGCAGAAACGTACAGTGGAATTGTGCGTAATATTTTTGATGGCAGCATAGCCAATAGTAACTATTCGTTCACGGATGTAGAGCTGGGTGAAGATTCGAGTACGGGTACTGTCACTGGAGCCGATCCTGTTTTGACTGTCACAGTATCGCTTTCTGGCAATACGCTGTCGGTAACTGACAATCAATCCTTTCTGGATCAAGCATATCTGGTGGAGTACCTTGCTAGTGAAAATAGCTCCGGTAATCTACTTGGCAACACTGGGGTTGTGTTGGACAGTGGCGTCCTGAATGGCTCGGTTACCTTGCCAGCTGACGCGGCAGTTCTTGACGTCAAGATTTTACACGGCAGGCCATCGAGTAATTTCAGGAACGAAGATAAGGGTTCGAGCAATATCAGTGTTGATGTTGCCTCCAAAACGGCATCAGGCAATATGTTTTTTCAGTCTGGTAGCGGTGAGGATAATACGGTTGCCTATTCGTTTAGTAATTACGATTTGTCATCCGGGTTGCCGATTCTTGACAGCGCCAGTGGCGCAATCACTATTGGTGATAGTGTCGCTGTGGCTTCAAATCTACCCAACCCGACGTTAAGCTTGACGGGCTCGACGCTCACAATGACACGTAGCTCCGACTTTGCCAATAACACTATAAGCATGTTGCAAACGTCGAGTTATTCCAGACTATCCGTAGGCTCTATCGCGACACGTTTGAATAGTTCATCGGTCAGTTTTGAAAGCATAGGTTTAGACGGCAATATAGATGTATTTGATCTTGCTATTCCATTAGGTGCGGAGACAGGCATAGTTAACTTTGGTCAGACCCCGGGGCAAGGCGTAGTTCTTGTAGATCAAGATAATGAAAATTCTGGCTTTGGTAACATGTTTGTCGATCTGGACGCTGGGACGACATCCGGTTTTTTCTTTACCGCCCGCCTCGATGAGCCCGATTTTATTTCCTGGAGTAGTGTCCCATTCGGTACACGTTTGATTGATGGCAACCATGTTTCAAACAAGGCAGACGAATCAGAATTTGCTGATCAGTTTTCTGCAATATTATCGTTTTCATTGGCAACCGATGATAATGGTGATCAGGTGCTTCGAGGAACTGCCGAGTGGAATCAAAGTGATCGAGACTATTACATCACCGCCAATGCTGATTGGTCGGGGCCTACCCCTATCACCGTAACCGCATCGGGTAATGGTACATTCAGCGCCGGTGACATTGACCCGGTTACCGGGCTTTTGGTTATAGATCCTGCAGATGCGCCAACGCTATCGTTTGTTCCTGACACGCATTACTCAGGTAACGACAACGAGGTTACGGTCACCCATGGGGCACAGGTTGACCTGGTTAATATCGACGTGGTGGCGGCAGCCGATCCTGCGACTCTGACCACGCTTGATCAGCCAGACGGTCAACAAAATCTCCCTTACAATATTCCAGGCGGTATTGAGGTAGCGCTGGTGGATACCGATGGTTCAGAATCGATTTCAGCCATTGATGTGACACTGACGCCGGGCCACATCCTCAGTGATGGTACGAATAGCTTTACCGCATCAGCCAGTGGCGACACCGTTAACATCGTTGCATGGACGCTCAGTAGTCTGAGCTATACCTCGCCGGATGCCGGAGCGTTTCCAGTTGCAGTACGTGCTGTTACAACTGATAGCGATGGGTTTTCACCGTCCGCTGATACTACAGAAGCACTCAGCTCGTTCAACGTTACGATTCTAGGTGATGCCGATGCCGATGGTATTCCTGATGCAGACGATCTTGACGATGATAATGATGGCATCCCCGACTCAGTTGAAGGAGCGGGTGACACAGACGGTGATGGTCTTGTCGATTCGCTTGACCGTGATTCGGACAACGACGGTATCACCGATACAGTAGAAGCTGGCGGCGTGGATGCCGACGGTAATGGAATCATCGACGGCTTGACTGACAACAATGATGATGGACTTGATGATGCCACGGCGACAACACCGTTGCCTGTAAGCGATACGGACAACGATGGTGATCGAAATTTCCAGGACACTGATTCAGACAATGACGGTTTAGCTGATCAACTCGAAACCGGCAGCCTGGATACTGATGGCGATAACATCCTCAACTACCTGGATAGTGATTCAGATGGCGATGGAATCCCTGATTCTGTAGAAGGTAATGTTGATACTGATGGTGACAACACACCAAACTATCTTGATCAAGATTCTGATAATGATGGCCTTCTAGACGGTTTCGAGTTGGTAGGTGATGGCGACGGCGATAACCTGCCAAATTACCTTGATCCGGATTCAGACGGCGACGGCATTCCTGACGCCAGCGAAGGTAACATTGATACCGATACTGATGGCACACCTGATTTTCGCGATGAAGATTCAGATAATGATGGCATCCCGGATAGTGTAGAGCTCGCAAACGATACTGATGGCGACAATGTGCCTGACTATCGTGATGAAGACTCGGACGCTGACGGTATCTCTGATGCTGATGAAGGTAATGTAGATACCGATGCTGACGG
>CAYULV010000132.1:3574-5513 GCA_964445655.1 uncultured Granulosicoccaceae bacterium
ACGCTGACGGTATCTCTGATGCTGATGAAGGTAATGTAGATACCGATGCTGACGGAACACCTGACTTTCGCGATGATGATTCAGATAATGATGGCATCCCGGATAGTGTAGAGCTCGCAAACGATACTGATGGCGACAATGTGCCTGACTATCGTGATGAAGACTCGGACGCTGACGGTATCTCTGATGCTGATGAAGGTAATGTAGATACCGATGCTGACGGCACACCAGACTTTCGCGATGAAGATTCAGACGGCGATGGTGTGTCAGATGCTGATGAAGGCAGTACTGATACAGATGGTGATGGTGTGCCTGACTTCCTCGACCCAGATACTGACGATAGTGCTGCCGACAGCGATTCGGATAATGACGGCATACCTGATTCGGTAGAGGGTAGCGTTGACAGCGACAATGACGGTACTCAGGATTTTCTCGATCTTGATTCAGACAATGATGGTATCCCTGACAGTGTAGAGTTAGCTATTGATAGCGATGGCGATAGTATCCCGGATTATCGAGATCTTGATTCGGATAGCGATGGGATTCTCGATAGTGTAGAGCTTGCTGTTGATACCGATGGCGATGTTATTGCCAATTATCTGGATAGAGACTCAGACAATGACGGTCTTCTCGATGCACTGGAAGGTGTGGTCGACACCGATGGTGATGGTACCTCTGATTACCTGGATCTGGATTCAGATGCCGATAGCATTCCGGATATGCTCGAAGCGGGTAGTGATCCTGCCAATCCGAACGATTCCGATGGCGATGGTGTTCTGGATTTCCGTGAGCAGGATTCGGATAACGATGGCATCGCAGATAGTGTAGAGGCGGGTAACGATCCGAGTAATCCAGTGGACACCGATGCCGATGGTGTTGCGGATTTTCGGGATCTCGATTCGGATAACGATGGCATTGATGACGCCTCAGAAGGGTCGGGTGATGCTGATGGAAACGGTACGCCTGATTTCCAGGAAGTCGCCCCAACTGCGGGTCCACAGGATACAGATGGCGACGGTGTTATTGACACGTTAGAAGGTACGGGTGACACAGACGGCGATGGTGTTCCTAATAATCTGGACCTTGATTCAGATAACGATGGTATTGCTGATGCGCTTGAAGCCGGAAACGATTTGAACAACCCGATCGATACCGACGGCGACAGCTTCCCTGATTTTCTCGATCGGGACGCTGATAACGATGGTCTGCTTGATTCGCTCGAGGGTGTTGTTGATTCCGACGGTGATGGTGTCTCGGATTTTCTTGATCTGGATTCGGATAACGATGGGTTGCCGGATGTGTGGGAATCCACAGGGCCTGCCGCTGATCTTGATGTCGACGGAATGTTAGACGACAACAGTGATCTTGATGGTGATGGTGTTGCTGACAATGTAAGTGTTAACAACGTATTGGATACTGATATAGACGGTACTCCAGATCATCTGGATCTTGATAGTGACGGCGATGGTTTGGTTGATCTGGTTGAAGCCGGTGGTGCTGACGTTAACGATGATGGTCTGGTTGACCAATGGGTTGACAGTGACGGCGATGGTATTCCAGATGGTGCTGATGTTGATGTCACCGGTGGTGAAGACAGCGATGGCGATGGTATCGATGACTTTGCTGATGTTGACTTCGTTGCTTTACCGGATACAGATGGTGATGGCATCGTGGATCCGTTTGATGATGACATGCTCGGTGACGGCTTCCTGCCTATTGTGGTCAATGGTGTGGAGTTGACGACCAATGACTTGCCGGATACCGACGGTGACAACATACCGGATGTATTGGACGTCTCTGATGAGCCAGACAGCTTACCGGCTCAAACAATCTTGACAGGCTTGTCGGGTGGCGGTTGTTCGATTGGACCGGCTAATCCTAATGGGCCAATGGATCCGATGTTTGCCTTGTTAGCATTGACAGCCGCTATTGGTACACG
>CAYULV010000132.1:5613-11042 GCA_964445655.1 uncultured Granulosicoccaceae bacterium
GGCCAATGGATCCGATGTTTGCCTTGTTAGCATTGACAGCCGCTATTGGTACACGTTGGAGACGTAAGCTTCGTATTACTGTCGCTTAGTTATCGATAGAAGCAGGTAGTTAGAAGCGACCAATGACTATTTTTAACATAGCCTGATCAGAAAAACGCCAGCGATCATGCTGGCGTTTTTCGTTATGCCCCTCATTGGGTCGTTATGCCCCTCTTTAGGTCGTTGGGCCACTCATTGCGTTCCTCGTTTGCCATAAGTGAACCGGATTGGAAGGGTAGAGACTCACGTCTGCTTGCCCTGCAACTACGGCCTTGACACTTGAAATTTAGCCGTTGTCAGCGCTACCCTCGCGACATCCGCTGGCTTCTCGCCGAAGAACGCAATGTCGCCAGCCAATCAACTGATTTTGTACCAGTTTTTGCCAATTATCCTTCCATAAGATCGAAATTTTCTTGCGCTCTGTTCGCCAACACGAGACAATCTTGATTGTTGGACAATTGCGGCGGTTGCAGCATCAAGTTTGATCTGTGATTTCAGTGCTGCCTGTCCTGGAGAGTATTTTCCTGCGGTTTGATGCGTGTTCGTTGCGAGAAATCTTGCAATGGTAGAGGTGCGCCGTGTAAAACTTGCTTTTGCACGTTCTATCTGCGGAATCAAGAATTGTTGGGCCCGGTTCTTTGCGCTTGGGTCTTTTAGTTTGCTGGCACTAAATAGTTTCGTATTCCTACCTTTAAACTGGAGCGCTTTAAATGTTTATACGTTCTTTTGCTGCTGCGGCAGCGCTGTTTGCATCGGTGACCGCCCACGCGGAAACCGCCATGCCGTTCGCCCTAGACTGGAAATTCGAAGGTCCGGCAGCACCTTATTTTGTAGCCGTTGACAAGGGCTATTTTTCCGACGCCGGCTTGAGTGTGGAAGTGTCACCGGGCAAAGGTTCGCTTGATGCGATACCGAAAGTCGCAACCGGTGCTTTTCCTGTGGGTATGGCTGATGTTAATGCCTTGGTGCGTTTTCTCGATCAGAACCCGGGGGCGCCAGTCACAGCCGTCATGATCATCTATGACAAACCACCTTTTGCCATTGTCGGTCGCAAGTCTCTCGGTGTGGAAAACCCGAAAGATCTCGAAGGCAGGATTCTCGGTGCACCCCCACCGGATGGTGCCTGGGCACAGTTCCCCATATTCGCCAATGAAACCGGCATTGATGTCTCAGCGGTTAAAGTGGAGCCGGTTGGCTTTCCTACCCGCGAGCCCATGCTTGCCGAAGGCAATGTGGCCGCTGTTACCGGATTCTCTTTTTCGTCTTACTTGAACCTGGTGCGACTGGGTGTTCCGGAAGATGATATCTCGACCATTCTGATGGCCGATCATGGTGTTGATCTGTATGGCAACGCGATTATAGTCAATACAGAATTCGCAGAGAAGAACCCGGATGCAGTCAAAGGCTTTTTAGAGGCTGTCGCCAAGGGTTGGGTGGATGCAATCGCAGATCCTGCTGCCGCCATGCCGAGCTTGACCAAACGTAACCCTGCGGCAGATGCTGAGCTTGAACAACGTCGCCTGCAACTGGCGATCGATGCGAATGTCGTCACCGACTACACCAGTGCAAACGGTATGGGTGGTATTGATCAGGACCGTTTCAACAACGCGCTGGAACAAATCAAACTCACCTATGATTTCAAGACTACACCAGATGCGGCGCTGTACTTCACCACTGACTATCTGCCAGAAGGTGGCTTCAAGCTCAATTGATATGCTTGTGTCTGCATAGCATTCAATAGCGAAACAAAAAGGCGCTGGCAGCAATTGTCAGCGCCTTTTTTTCTGGAATTTTTATCGTGCAAAATCTGATCGACATTGTTGATGTTCATCTTTCTTATGACACAGCCAGTGGCAAATTGCCTGTGCTCGACGGCTTTAGCATGTCGGTACCTGAAGGCGGTTTTGTTGCGGTCGTTGGACCCTCCGGCTGCGGCAAGTCAACGTTAACCCGATTGATAGCCGGGTTGATGATGCCGGACCAGGGTGAGGTCTGGTTGCACGGGAAGCAAGTGACATCACCACGTGCGTCGGTCGGTATGGCGTTTCAGAACCCGGTGCTACTCGAATGGCGAAGTATTCTGAAGAACATCATGTTGCCACTGGAAATCGTGCCGACAAAACTCAGCAAAAAAGAACAGGAAGAACGAGCGCGATACTTGTTGTCGCTGGTGGGTCTTGAAGGGTTCGAACAAAAGCGGCCCTCGGAGTTATCCGGTGGCATGCGCCAGCGTGCATCACTTTGCCGAGCCTTGATACACCAGCCCGATGTGTTGATTCTGGATGAGCCCTTCGGTGCACTGGATGCGTTTACTCGAGAAGACCTGTGGCAAATCATGCACGAAGTCAAAGAGCGCGAACCGTTTACCGGTGTGATGATTACACATGATCTGCGCGAATCAATTTACCTGGCTGATCAGGTGGTCGTGATGTCGGGTCGGCCAGCCAAAACACAGTACGTGCTGGATCTTCCAGTCACCGGCGCTCGTTCTCTGGAAACCTTGTACACACCGGAAGCTTCAGAGATGCTCAAAGTACTCATTCGAACAAAAGCGGCCCTCGGAGTTATCCGGTGGCATGCGCCAGCGTGCATCACTTTGCCGAGCCTTGATACACCAGCCCGATGTGTTGATTCTGGATGAGCCCTTCGGTGCACTGGATGCGTTTACTCGAGAAGACCTGTGGCAAATCATGCACGAAGTCAAAGAGCGCGAACCGTTTACCGGTGTGATGATTACACATGATCTGCGCGAATCAATTTACCTGGCTGATCAGGTGGTCGTGATGTCGGGTCGGCCAGCCAAAACACAGTACGTGCTGGATCTTCCAGTCACCGGCGCTCGTTCTCTGGAAACCTTGTACACACCGGAAGCTTCAGAGATGCTCAAAGTGCTCAGACATGAGATCGAGGTCGCGCAGGGTCGTGCACCGAAAACACCTGCAAGCGCAGAGGCCACTAGCGCTGTCAGCACATCAGCCAGCAACAACGGTGGAACCGCACAATGAGTATCAGAAAAGTACTGATTCCACTGCTGGCTATTGTTGTATTTCTGATTTTTTGGGAAGCACTGGTCTGGATCAACAACTGGCCAAACTACAAAATGGCATCGCCATCGGATTTGGTCCCGGCCTATCAACGATACTGGCCGCTCTTTCTCAGCATGGGCTGGCAAACGCTGTGGCGTACCGTGGTCGGGCTACTGATTGCCATTGTTGTTGGCGTATTGCTGGGCATGGTGATGGGTTTTTCCAGAACCATGCGCGAGGCACTCTATCCCTTACTGGTGGGTTTTAACGCAATACCGAAAGCTACCGTTGTGCCCATAGTTGCCTTGATGTTCGTGGGAGCACACGACTTCAACACGATTCTGATCGCTTTCATGATTTCGTTTTTCCCGATAGCCGTATCCATATCGATTGGGCTCTCCACACTGGAGCCTGAGTATCGAGATATTCTCCGCGCGCTCGGTGCATCAAAGACAACAATCTTCTGGAAAATCGCCTTGCCCAAAACACTGCCTGAATTTTTTGGTGCGTTAAAGGTTGCGGTCACGCTTGCGTTTATCGGTACCAATTTGATGGAGATCGTATCGCCACACGGTCGTGGGCTAGGTGCCTTGTTTGATTCAGGCAAAACCAATTCAGACTACCCGCTGATGTTTGCGGTATTGATTGCACTCGCGTTTTTAGGCATCGTGCTTTACTACATTGTTGTCGTGTTGGAGAAGATATTTGCTGGGTGGGCTGAGCGTGAAGCGAGTTGATCTACATGGTTGAACTACACTGGTTTCTACTATAAGCATTCGCCTTAGCTTGGAGCATACTGCTGAGCGTGTGGTCGTGGCGGTGTCATTTCGTTTTCATGATAGGGCCAAGATCGAGCGGGCTGGATACGCTGATGCCCGGGCGATTCAGCACATGCGTGTAGATCATGGTGGTAGAGACATCCGCGTGTCCGAGTAATTCCTGCACGGTACGGATGTCGTGATTGGCTTCAAGCAGATGGGTTGCGAAACAGTGTCTGAAGGTATGACAACCCACCCGTTTTTCAATACCGGCACGTGCTGCGGCTCGCTTGACCGCACGTTGCAAGCCACTTTCGTGCAAGTGATGACGACGAATCTTGCCTGAGCGCTGATCGATTGAAAGCCGTGCGGACGGATACAGGAACTGCCACTTCAGTTCACTTGCTGCATTGGCGTATTTTTTCGACAGCGCCTCCGGCATCAATACCTCGCCGTGACCTGCCTGCAGATCTTCTTGATGCAGTTTGGCCACTGTTTCAATCTGCGTGTGCAAGCCATCGATGAGTTGTTTTGGTAGAGGTACAAACCGATCCTTCTTGCCCTTAGCCTGACAAACATGGATACGTCCGTAATCGAAGTCGATATCCTTGACCCTTAGAGTGAGCCCTTCGGTGACACGCATACCGGTGCCATAGAGCAGACACGCGATCTGTAATTGCCAACCATCGAGCTCCGCCAGTAGTCGATCTACTTCCGGCCGCGTCATCACCACCGGCAAGTTCTTCTTGCGCTTTGATCGGGCGAAATCCTGAAGCAATCCGAGCGGTAAATTCAGTACGTTCTTGTACAAGAATACCAGCGCATTCAAAGCCTGGTTTTGAGTACTGGCACTGACATTACCCGACACAACCAGGTGATGGAGAAACGCTGTAACCTCATCGGGACCGACAACTTCAGGCGCCTCACCGCGACAAAACTCGATGTAGCGACAGACCCATTGCTCGTAGACCTGTTCGGTTCGAAACGCGTAACCGCGCGCCCGGATCTCGGTGACCAGGCGCACGATCAGATCTTCATGTTCGCGCCGAATATCCGAAAGCCCACCTGTGCTTTTTTGAATTTTCTGCCGCACAAGCTCCTCAGGTCGAAACTCCCGTGCGGTGGTCGCGTGATCCGCTTTCAGGGTTCTTGCAGAATGGCTCCAATAGGCCCAGTCAAAGCTTGCCGCCGAGTTCGACTTGAGATATTCAAGAAGGTAAATTCGAACGGCATTGACCAGCTCCGCAAAATGCCTGTCTTGCATTTGCTTGGCGTTTTCCATCGATGTGAAAAACCTGGCGAGTGCCTGTTTATCCAATGTGCTTGGATCTTGACCATTGATCTTTGCGAGAAACTGGTTGACGCGTGCCACGTAGAACGGTCGGCGATTCACCCGAACAGACTGAGCTTCCAGGCATTCAAGATACTTGTCTCGCTCATTACTCGACAATTGGCGAGTGGGGGTAACGGTATCTGACATGGCAATCATCACTGAACCAAGGGTAGGGGCTATTTTGTGGATGCTAACATTTTGATATTGGCTGCTGGGGGATTGTGGGGTAGTATTACTAATAATTTATACAGTAGTATGTATTGGTGATATACC
>CAYULV010000133.1:0-11028 GCA_964445655.1 uncultured Granulosicoccaceae bacterium
GATCAAGGTTCGAGATACCGTGCCCGGCAATATGACCGCGGTGTTGGATAAGCTTGCCGAATGTGGCGCGGATATCAAGGTCGGTGATGACTGGATCGAGCTGGATATGCACGGACAGCGACCACGCTCAGTCAGTATCACGACAGCCCCGTACCCGGATTTTCCGACCGACATGCAAGCGCAATTTTGTGTGTTGAACTCGGTAGCTTCGGGCACAGCAAAAGTCACTGAAACGGTTTTTGAAAATCGCTTCATGCATGTCAATGAGCTACAGCGCATGGGTGCTGACATGACAGTTGATGGCAATGCCGTCACTATCCGAGGTGTGGAGCGCTTGCGTGGAGCTCCAGTCATGGCGACCGATTTGCGTGCATCGGCAAGCCTGATACTCGCGGCATTGGTCGCGGATGGTGAAACGACCGTGCGTCGCGTTTATCACATAGATCGTGGTTATGAACGCATCGAAGAGAAGTTTCATCTTCTCGGCGCTGACATTCGGCGAGCACCAGACCAGTGATCCGTATTGCTCTGTCGAAAGGGCGCATCTTTGACGAAACGGTTCCGATCTTTGATGCCTGTGGTATCGCTCCGGCGGACGACCCTTCGACGCGCAAACTCATCCTGAAAAGCACTGTTGATGACGTCGAATTTCTGATCGTTCGTGCCAGTGATGTCCCCACCTATGTGCAACATGGGGGGGCAGATCTGGGTGTTGCCGGCAAGGACGTATTGCTGGAACACGGCGGTGGTGGTTTGCTTGAGCCGGTAGATCTTCGTATCGCCTGCTGCCGTCTTATGGTCGCAGGATTTCCACATACTCGACTTGACGATGGCAATCGATTGCGTGTCGCGACCAAGTACCCGGCTTGCACTCGACGGCATTTTGCACGGCGTGGTCGTCAGATCGAAATTATAAAACTCTATGGCTCGATGGAGCTGGCGCCACTGGCAGGCTTGAGTGATCTGATTGTCGATGTGGTCGATACCGGAGCGACTCTCAAGGCCAACGGTCTTGAGCCTCTTGAGCCGATAAGCGATATCAGTTCGCGCCTGATCGTCAACCGTGCTTCAATGAAGACCAAGCACGCCCGTATCAACGAATTGATTCAGCGCGTCGCCGCTGCTGTTCAAGCTAATAACGTCACGACCTTATAACTGAAACATGACTACCAACACTGATGATTTGCGCATAACTGGCCGTCGCGAACTGCGCTCCCCGGATGAATTGTTATCGCTTGTTCCGGTCAGTGATACTGCTGCGCAAGCGATCACTCGATGCCGGGATGATGTCAGTAGCATCCTTGCCGGTAACGATAATCGCTTGGCTGTGGTTGTTGGACCCTGTTCGATTCATGACCCGGACGCTGCCCTTGAATATGCGGACAAGCTGGTCGAGTATCAGCAGTCTTTGAAAGATCAACTGGTCATCATCATGCGCGTGTATTTTGAAAAACCGCGCACGACAGTCGGCTGGAAAGGGCTCATCAATGATCCCTTGATGGACAATAGTTTCCAGATCAATCAAGGGCTTGAGATAGCCCGTCGTCTGTTGAGTGATATCAACAACAAGGGATTGCCCGCCGGCGTCGAATATCTGGACCTGATCAGCCCACAATACATCGCAGACTTTGTTGGCTGGGGAGCGATAGGTGCTCGTACAACCGAAAGTCAGGGGCATCGTGAACTTGCATCGGGCCTGTCATGTCCCGTTGGTTTCAAGAATGGCACCGCTGGCAGTGTGCAAATAGCGGTCGATGCGATAGGGGCGGCGCGAGGCTCACATAATTTTCTGTCGGTTACCAAGGAAGGGGGTAGCGCAATCTTTCAGACGGCGGGTAATGATGATTGTCATGTCATTCTGCGCGGTGGCAAGGCGCATACCAACTATGACTGGGCAAGTGTCGATGATACTTGTAGCTTGTTGTCAAAAGCCGGGCTGCCCGAGCGAGTCATGATCGACTTCAGTCATGCCAATTCGCGCAAGATGCACAAGCGACAGATGCATGTTTGTCGCGATGTTTGTGCACAGGTCGGTGATGGAGACGGGCGTATCATGGGCGTCATGATCGAGAGCAATCTGCTTGAGGGCAATCAAAATCCAAGCAACAAGCCTTTGACTCGCGGCATGAGTGTGACCGATGCTTGCCTGGCCTGGGACGACACAGTCCCGTTGTTGGAAAATCTGGCTGAGGCGGTTGAGCGACGTCGCGCTTGAGTTTTTTGTTAACCGGGCCACAATTCTGTTGTCGCTGAACCTGGTGCCGGCTGTAAGCGGGTAGTTAGCCGCTCCCTTGCATCAAGTACCGGCTGATCAGGCCGATTTCTGAAGTACTCAGAGTTACTGAGTGCTGAAGAGGTCAAACACGCATGGCACGCTCATCCGACGCCGCGTTCCCATTATCACTGGTTCGTGACAAGACGTTCCAGATGCGGCAAGTCCGTCGTGTTCTGTTGCTCACCTTGTTTTTTATCGTGCAGTCGACGATCGTACTCGGTGTGTTCTACCACTATTTTCTCGGCAGTCTCGTGGAGGGTACAGCCCCATTGCTGTTTGCCTCTGAAGACCTCGCGGCATTTTCCGAGCAGATTCCGAACCTCTCAACGGTATTGGGCAAGTGGTTGTTGGTCATGTTGTTGATCAATGCGCTTGTGACGACAGCGATCGCGGTTTATGTATTACGCAAACTAGGTAATCCGATCCTCGCCATAAAGCGCGCCTTGAACGAGATAGGAAGCGGTAATTTATCGGTACGTTTGCGCACTGGAGACTCGGATGAATTCAGTGAGTTGTGTGATTCTCTGAATCGAGCGCTGGACAAAGTTCATGAAAAAATCAGCAGTGCGCGCGAACTGACTCGGGTTATCGAACAACTTGAGGATCAACCTGAACCCGATGAAGCTGCCGTTCGCAAGGCATTGAACGAATGCCGTGAAGTATTGAGTTATTTTGACAAGCTGCCAGAAAATCTGATGGTTGAGCCTCGTGCTAAAGATGGCAATGCTTAAAATTTTTGTATTGCTGGTCGCGTTCGCCGCGCTGCCAGTGCTGTTGCCGAAGGCAAATGCCGCGTCGGTTGATCAGGCTCGTGAAACCAGCGCCGAGATGCAGTATCAGTCGGCTCTCCTGTCGATCGAAACAGAAAACTATACCGAAGCGCTGAAATTACTTCGGCGCTTGCAGGTGCGTTACCCTGCCTACAGTCGTATGGCCGCTGTGCAGACGCGTATCGCCGTTTTGCAAGAAGCGCGGGATGCTGGCGAAGCCTTGTCGATGTTTTTGAACGCGCTTGATTTACGTGATGCGGGCAAGACCAGCGAGGCGATGAAAGCGCTTGACTGGATCGCATCCGAACACCCGGTAAGTGTGTTGGCCGATGATGCGCTCTATGTCACGGCTTATCTTCTAGTTATGGATCGCTACGATTATGCGATGGCGAGAATCGTGTTGGCTGAGCTGAGAACGCGTTTTCCGGACAGTGCTTATCGCGACTCTGCTGATTATCTCGACGCGATAGCGCTTGAGCAATTGGGCGAGACCGACCGTGCCAAACAAGCACTGATACAGCTGCGTGATCGACATACTGCGTTGAGCCTACCGTTGAATTTTCGCTGGCCAGTGGGTTCGGTGCTGTCACGTTATTGGTTTGACCGGGCTGATCGTCGTTTGGCCATTGTCGAGAAACGCATGCAGTCAGCCAGTAACATGACCAGTCGTGATAGCTATGATGATGGTCGTTTGCGAGTGGGCGTTAATGTCGATGGCGTAGACCTGCAACTTTTATTGTCACCCAGCCCATTGACGCGTAGCACCGCTTGGCATAGTGGCAATCTTGATGAGGCCTTGCCTCCTGCAATCGGTGTTTATCATGGCTCTGTAGAAGGCATGTCCAATTCATGGGTGCGTGCTGTCCTTGCTGACAATTCGATCACCGGGGTGATCGATATCAACGGTCAACGAATGCGGCTGACGCCGGCAAATCTGATTGGCACGATCGATTACTATCAACCACGATCCCGACGTGGTCAACGAACGACTCCCAATGATTCGGCACTGGCCGACAATCTCGCGGGTATTGATGTCGTGCTGCAAGCGCCGCCGGAAGAACTGGTGCGGGATTTCGGACGTCGCTCACGCACCGTACAGACAGATGTTCGGGCGGTACCGGTGTCGATAGTCGTTGATAGCCAGTTCGATCGCTATTATGCAGGCTCCGGGTTGTCGACAGCCTTGAACAATTTGAATATTGCTGATGGTATTTATCGACAGTTCGGGATCGCATTGACGTTGGATGAGGCAGTAACCTTTGACAACAATAATGATCCGATGAACCTGGGTCCAGTAACGCTTGAGACCATCCTGCGCTCATTTCGAGATTACCGACAGGATTACGCTACCTTGTTTCAGGACAGTGCACTGACGTACCTTTTTTCAGGTAACCCAAAGACCGATATCACGCTTGGGTTGGCCTGGATTGATACCGCTTGTCGTCTCGATGGTTATGATGTTGGAGTCACGACACCAACGGGATTTGGCGATGTGCTTCTGACTCACGAATTGGGTCACTCACTAGGCTCCCTGCACGATACTGATACGAGCTGCAATAACAACTCGCGTTCGCTGATGTGGCCGAACATATCTTCACGCACTGAAACGACCTTCACCAGTTGCAGTCAAGAGAGCGTGCTTCAATCTCGTATCAAATCATGCTTGCTCAATACTGTGGATCTGTCGCTTGGTGCTCAGGCATCCGGGAACACGCTTGAATTCGTAGCCTCAAATCCAGATGGTGCTTTGACGCTTGATGCCAAATTGTTTCTTGAGACGGGTAACCCCGATCAACTGATTTGGCCAGCGGGATGTCAGGCATTGTCGCCGACCAGTGCCGTGTGTTACCTGGATGCGCTTGGCGCGATGGAAGCGCGCACGTTGTCGTTCAGTGTTAGTGCCCATAGCCAGGCGAGCAATGCGCCGGTGACCGCACAACTGGTTCCTGTCAACACGATGGAATTGTCACCTATCGACAATACCGCAACGACATCATTGGCCGGCAGTAGTGATAATCATCTGCCCATCTCGGCTGGCGCTGAGGGGGCAACAAGTGGAACCACGACTGAAACGTTGGCAAGTGGTGGAAGTGCAGGTGGTGGTGGCCTTGGAATATTGGGCCTTTTGTTACTTGGTGGATACGGGTGTCGTCGTCGATAACTGACTGTACACATTGAACGTGTCAGCGTCGCCATCGATGAATTCGCGGTAGTTCACATGTAGAAGCGTGTCATAGCGGGTATAGGCATCGCCAATTTCAGATTGTCCGTGCCAGTAGGGCACGGTCACCGCACATGATATCCATGGTGAAGGTTTTGCGGTCAACATCAGTTTGCGTCCGGGCAAACGGTCAAATGCCTGCATTATCTCGGGCGTGCAGCCGTCTCTGTCGGTAAAGGCGTAAACCAGGTTGTTGCGATTGATACGTTGTTTGCGCCGGTTCCATTTTTCTGCCGCATCACTGGCGTCGCTGTAATGCATGAAGTGTATTTCGATGTCATCGAGTATGCCGATCGGGTAGAAGCCGTGTTCGGTGTGGGTCCGTCGCCCGCTCTCGTAACGAGATTCAGGGATGAATCGAAGTGGTTGTGCCAGATAGTGATCGAGATGAGTCGCAAACTTCAGGTAGCACGGCGCGTGAAAAAACAAATTGACCGTTGGTGTTAGATACTCCATATCGCTGAAACGATAGGGCAGAGTGCCAGTGCAGTTACTCGCGATAATGGTGAAATCGCGACTCTTGATTCCTCGCAGGTGCCATTGCATCAGTGCTTTTCGGCAATTCTTGATCAGAGGTCCTATCTTAATCACGGTTGTGCCATATGCGTCGGGAAGTTGTCAGACAGCTTGCCCGATGCAGTATAGTCCGCTTGAGGTGTCTCGCCAAGGCCTGCTGTCAGATGGCCTCTGTAAAGATCTATTCGGACGAAGATATTCCAACAGCTGGGCGCTCACCGAGTCGCAATTTCAAGGATATTCCGCTCTGAGCGCCGCGATTGATGACAATTCGGCTAGTCGCCCCGGGAGGCAGTGCCGACACCATCAATAATAGTTCTGTGGCATTTTCTACTGGCTGTTCGCCAAGTTGAGTCACGATATCCATGGGGCGTAGTCCACCTACCTGAGCAGGGCTTCCGGGCAGTACGTTGGTTATCACGGCACCGGATTTGAGTGTGCTCAGGTTGGGAAACAGGGTCAGATCTTCAGCGCCGATACCAAGCCAGCCTCGAGCAACATGACCGTGTTCGATGATTTGTGGGACCACCTGCGCCAGTAGCTCCGCTGGGATAGAGAAACCGATGCCCGTCGCGCCATCGGCACCGCGAAAAACAGCGGTATTGACTCCCACCAGCTGCCCATCGGGATTGATCAACGCCCCGCCAGAGTTGCCAGGGTTGATGGCTGCATCGATCTGGACGAAATTCTGCCAGGCCGTACTGCCGGCCAATCTTCGTCGTGTTGCACTGACAATACCTTGTGTGACGGTCTGTCCGACGCCGAAGGGGTTGCCGATCGCAAGTACGATATCACCCACGCGCAAAGGCGGTGCTTCGTTAAGACTGAGTGCCGGTAGACCTGAGCGAGAAATTCGAACAACGGCGAGATCAGTTTCGCGATCGCTGCCGATCATCTCCGCGATATGTTGTTCGCCGTTACTTAGCACGACTGTTATCGAGGTGCTGCCTTCGACAATATGCAGATTGGTCAGTACGATGCCGTTCGAGTCGACGATAACGCCCGAGCCCTGATTACCGTTGTCGCTACTGCCGCGCGCATACAGGCTTACGACGGAAGGCGCCACGCGCGTGATGCCATCATGGTAAGAATGTTGGGAATAAGCCGGGCGGCTAGTGGCAGGCACTAGCGGGGGCTTTTCATTCAACTCGGTAACGCTCTCGGCCTCGCGCTTGATACCGCTGTCCAACAAGCCCGCACTGGCGCTTGGCGGCTGATTAAGTCTTTGCCAGCCAAGGCCGACAGCGACACCGAGGACCGCGCACAGCAGGAGAAAAGGCAAGCTTCTCATCACACGCTAAGCTCCTGTATACCGGTGCACACTCGTCTTCGTTGAATTTGCTTGTTGGTCACGCCTTTCCATGGAAACACTCGCTTCTCTAACCCACTATATTAACCGAACGCTGGATTGTGATCGTTTCGACGATTATGGGCCGAACGGCTTGCAGGTTCAGGGTAAGTCCGAGATCCAGACGCTGATCTCTGGAGTAACGGCAAGCGTGGCCTTTCTCGACGCAGCGATTGCCGCTGGTGCCGATGCCGTGTTGGTGCATCATGGTTACTTCTGGAAGGGCGAATCGCCGACAATTACCGGTATGCGTCATGCGCGCATCTCCAGGCTGATCAAGGCGGATGTGTCTCTGCTTGCCTATCATTTGCCACTTGATGCGCACATCGAGCTAGGCAATAACGCCCAGCTCGGCAAGCAATTAGGCCTGCTCGTCGAGTCGCAACACACGGTCAGCGGCATCCAGAATCTGTTGTGGCAGGGGCGGCTGTCGGTCCCGATGTCAGCTGATGCCTTTGTGAAACATGTTTCAGATACCCTTGGACGTAACGTCATAAGTGCAGGCGATTCTGGTCGTCTCATCGAGAAAATTGCCTGGTGTAGCGGTGGCGCGCAGCGCTATATTCACGAGGCGGCAGAGCTAGGGTGCGACGCCTTTCTGTCTGGTGAAATCAGTGAGCAGACAACCCATGAGGCGCGAGAATTAGGGCTCTTGTATCTTGCTGCTGGTCATCACGCAACGGAGCGTTACGGTGTCCAGGCTCTGGGTGCGCATCTTGCCTCGCAATTTGCCATTGATCACCGTTTTATTAACATCGACAATCCGGCCTAAGTAAAGAGTTACCATGATAAAATATAGTGTTGCGCCGGCTCTACAAATTACCGCGCATGCGAAAGAACGCCTCCCTCGTGGAGGCTCGCCTGCCGCTTTGTTACCAGTTTAAAAATATGAATATTTCTGGAGATCTCGCATGAGTGCGAACAACCACCAAAAGTCCGATCCTTCCGGAGGCATAGCCAACGCGCCGGTAGAAGAGTCGTTTACCGATGCCAATGTTGATCCCAAGCGACGCAAGTTGCTGGTGCGCGGCGCTGCAGCCTTGGGTGGACTCGGTGGTGTCGCTCTGGCTGCACCTTTGATCAGTTCAATGTCGCCGAGTGCGCGTGCGAAAGCGGCGGGTGCTCCGGTTGAGGCGGATATCAGCAAGCTTAGCCCCGGTCAGCTGCTGACAGTTGAATGGCGAGGCAAGCCCGTCTGGATCGTTAACCGTACGGCTGACACCTTGAAGCGTCTCGAAGAAGGTCGTGATCGACTCTCCGATCCAGATTCCGAAGTCGAGCAACAACCTGCCTACGCGCAAAACGAGAATCGCTCGATCAAGCCTGAGTATCTCGTTGTCGTTGGCATCTGTACCCATTTGGGGTGCTCACCAAGCTATCGCCCGGAAATAGCCGCCGCGGATCTTGGCAGCGACTGGGATGGCGGTTTCTTTTGTCCCTGTCACGGTTCCAAATTTGACATGGCTGGCCGCGTATATTCTGGAGTACCTGCGCCAAGCAATCTTGAAATACCACCGTATCGCTATGCCTCCGACACACTGATCGTGGTCGGTGAAGATGAAGGAGTTGCCGCATGAGTGCCAATCTTGACAAGCAAGGCGGTCTGATGGGGTGGATCGATGATCGATTCCCTCTGACCAAGCTACTCGAAGAGCACGTCACCAAGTACTACGCGCCGAAGAACTTCAACTTCTGGTACTACTTCGGTGCCCTGTCGATGTTGGTACTCGTGATTCAGATCGTCACCGGTATCTTTCTGACCATGAACTACAAACCCGATGGCGGGCTTGCCTTCACGTCAGTTGAGTACATCATGCGTGATGTCAACTACGGCTGGCTGATTCGCTACATGCATTCAACCGGTGCATCGATGTTCTTTGTCGTTGTCTATTTACATATGTTCCGCGCTTTGATGTATGGCTCATACAAACAACCGCGTGAACTTCTGTGGGTATTCGGCATGCTTATTTATGTTGCGCTGATGGCCGAGGCCTTCATGGGGTATCTCTTGCCTTGGGGACAAATGAGCTACTGGGGAGCGCAGGTCATTATCTCGTTGTTTGGCGCAATTCCTTTCGGTATTGGTGATGCCCTTACGCTCTGGCTGAAAGGTGATTACATCGTCTCGGATGCGACATTGAATCGCTTTTTTGCGCTGCATGTCATTGCTGTACCACTGGTACTGATCATGCTTGTGGCGGCACATATCATGGCTCTGCACGAAGTCGGTTCGAATAACCCCGACGGAATCGACATCAAGAAAAACAAAAATGCTGCAGGTATTCCAAAGGATGGCATACCGTTCCACCCTTACTACACGGTCAAGGATCTGATGGGTGCCGTAGTATTCCTGATTGTTTTCTTCGCAATCGTTTTCTTTGCGCCAGAGATGGGTGGTTACTTTCTCGAGCACGCCAACTTTGTTCCAGCTGATCCTCTCAAGACTCCCGAGCACATAGCGCCGGTTTGGTATTTCACGCCGTTCTACGCGATTCTGCGTGCAGTGCCCGACAAGCTCGGCGGTGTTATAGCCATGGGTGGTGCAATCGTGCTGTTGTTCTTCCTGCCGTGGATTGATCGTGGTCCGGTTCGCTCCATCCGATATCGCTCCATGGCATTCAAATTTCTTTTGTTTACGTTCGCCATTGCCTTCGTGATTTTGGGCTACCTTGGCCTGCAACAGCCAACGACTTTTACTACCGGGCTTTCCCGCCTTTGTACCTTGATTTACTTTGGTTTTTTTGTCGCCTTGTTTTTTATCAGCAGGAACGAAAGAACCAAGCCGGTTCCTGAGAGGGTCACCAAGTGAAAATCACCAAGATGAATATCACCAGGGCATTGACGGCCAGCATACTTGCAAGCGCTGCGCTGTTATCACCGATGGCATCATTCGGGGCAGGCGGTGGCATTGCATTGGAATCGCCGCGTATCGATCAAGGTAACGAGAAGTCACTGCAACGTGGCGCTCAGGCCTTCGTCAACTACTGCATGGCCTGTCACAGCATGGGTTACCAGCGTTATAGCCGTCTGGCGCAGGATCTCGGTCTGTCCGAGGAGGATGTGTCGGCCAATCTGATCTTCACAACAGATGACGCTGGAGAACCTACCAAGGTGGGTTCTTTAATGACTAACAGCATGACAACAGACTACGCCAAGCAAGCATTTGGTGTTGTACCGCCCAATCTGTCACTGACGGCTCGGTCGCGCGGTGTCGACTGGATTTACACGTATCTGAAATCTTATTATGTGGATCCAGACAAGCCCGGTGGCGGAGTCAACAATCTTGTCTACCCGGGGACGGCCATGCCACATGTATTGTGGGAGCAGCAAGGCTGGCAGGTTCCTGTTTATGGTGACGAAGTAAATGGCGTTGCACCAATCGAGTCACTGGCGCTTGATTCGCGAGGCACCATGACAGAGCAGGAATACGATGCCCTGGCCGCGGACATTACCAATTTCATGGCCTATGTCAGTGATCCCATCAAGCAAACCCGTCATCGCATCGGCACCTGGGTTTTGTTGTTCTTGTTCGGTTTGCTGGCTGTGACGTACCTCCTGAAGAAGGAATACTGGAAAGACGTCGTATAGCGGACATTCCGGTGAGCACAACCTTGGTGTTGTACTCGGACGCGGTGAGCCTGGAATGCCATCGCGTCCGACTCGTGCTCGCGGAAAAATCAGTTGTAGCTGATGTTGTATGGATAGATTCTGAAGCGCCACCACCCGAGCTTGTCGAAGCCTCCGGACAATCGACAGTGCCCGTGCTCGTTGATCGCGATCTGACGCTTTATGATGCTCGCGTCATTATCGATTATCTCGACGAACGTTATCCTCACCCACCATTGATGCCAGTCGATCCTGTGTCTCGGGCGCGGACCCGGCTTGCACTGTTTCGTAT
>CAYULV010000134.1:0-10883 GCA_964445655.1 uncultured Granulosicoccaceae bacterium
AGATGTCTGGTATCAGCCCACGAGAATGCAGCGGCAAATTGTCCGGGGTCGCATAGGTCGCGATTGTTGTGCGCACCGCACCTTCAATCGGCGTTTTCAACGGATACACTTTTTGAATAAGGCCTTTGCCAAAGCTCGGGCTTCCGACCAGTGTTGCGCGTTTGCGCGCTTGCAAGGCGCCGGCAAGAATCTCCGATGAGGACATGCTGCGCTCATTGATCAAAACAGC
The DNA here is from genome assembly GCA_964445655.1 of uncultured Granulosicoccaceae bacterium. Lineage (GTDB taxonomy): Bacteria > Pseudomonadota > Gammaproteobacteria > Granulosicoccales > Granulosicoccaceae > Granulosicoccus. Next base: position 230 of record CAYULV010000134.1, read on the forward strand.
CATAGGCGCATTGCTGATTTGTTCACCCTCTCTTGGTAGTTGTCTGGATCGCCCCCCTTTGTACTGTTCACAGTAGACCCAGGAGGCATCATCAAATAGGGACATGATGATTCGGGCAGCGCGTGTCGACCCACCCGGATTATCCCGTAAATCGAGTATGTAAGCACGTACGCCTTGTGCTTCGAAATTTTGTACAAAATCCTTTATTCGTTCAAACGTATCAGTACCAAAGCGACTTATTTTTATGTAAGCAATATCGTTGGCGAGCAGTGCTTTGCGCGCGTAGTGCAATTCGACCGAGCGTCGCTCGACTTCAAGTGTTGTTGTTATTGACCCACCGCGCCCCAGGTTTACTGATACGCGGGATCCAGCAGGACCGGATAGCTTCGACCGTACCTGACGGGCACTCGCACCAAAAAGTGATTCTCCAGCAACCGACTTCAATACATCACCCGGTTGAACATCAAAATTATCCAGCGGTCCACCGAGCAAGGGGCCGATAACAACGGGATAGTCTTTGTCTCGCGAGCGAAACTTGATACCAATGCCCACAAGATTACCGCCACGACTACGCTGGTAGTTACCGTGATTGACTGGCGTGATGTAATTCGCAAAGGGGTCGCCGTAGGCACGCTGCACATCGGTGAGTAGTTCACGAGCTTTGCTAACTGCAAGTTCACTGTCGGATTTCTCGAGCGACAGAATGTCATCTATACGACGCCCACGCTCATCGCTACTCATTAGTGGGCCTTGACGAAAAAGCTCGAGCTGCGTCTTATCAATGATGCCAAGAGCTCGCTTGAGCTCCTCAAGCAGTTCACTGGAGTCAGCCATTGTATTAGCGAGTCCTGTAAATGTATATGTAAATCCAAGTCATCGACAATGCCACTTGCTCAGGCACGTCTGGCATGTTCAAAGGTGTCGAATTTCTCTCCGCTCAGCTTGTAAGCCTGCCCAAAACCCATGACGAATTGACCCGCATTCGGGGACAATCGAAACAGCACGAAATCAGGTAGCTGACGCAACAAACCGATCATCTTGCCATGTCGAGCCTGCAATGCATCAAGTAGCGCCTCGTATGTTTTGTCATCGGGTGCAACCACGCCTGCCTCACACTGATAACTGACGCGAGTTCGCGCAAATATTTCACGTGCTTTTGATTCATCATCAATCAGCATGACCGATACTTTGCCATTAGCGAGCAGATCCCGCGTGTGCAAGGCTAGCTGACTTACAAAAATGATGACATCAACACCATCAAAAACAAAGGGCGCATACCCGCTGTGCGGAAATCCGTCGTCACCAAGTGTTGCAAGCTGCACCGTACCAACGGACGCTTTGAGCGCCGCTAGCACCTCTACGGGATCGGCAAGCTTAGGGGTTGAAGCGTTCTCCAATTCTGGCTTTTCAGTGTCTGCCATGATTCTCAGTCATCGATAGGTTTCCAGGATGGGTTCCAGCTTGAAACGGATCCGCACGGCCAGTCACGTAAAGACCACTAGCGACGGAAAGCAATTCCCTCACTTTAGTGTAACCTGTTGCGATGAAAATTCGACCCTTTCAAACTAACGATACAGCCAGTGTAGTCGCGCTCTGGGAAGCCTGTAATTTGACCAGACCCTGGAACAATCCGGAGCTCGACATCGCACGCAAGTGCTCGGTCGATGACGGGCTATTTCTGGTCGGTGAACTGGATCGTCAAACTCGCAATGAAACTGACGCAGAACCCAATAAAAATGACGATACAAAGATCGCCAGTGAGATTGTGGCAACGATCATGGGAAGCTACGACGGACATCGAGGATGGATCTACTATCTTGCCGTGCATCCAGAGCAGCAACGCAAGGGCCTTGGTGAGCAAATGATGCGAGACATGGAAGCGCGCTTGCTCGCTCTCGGTTGCCCAAAAATCAATTTACAGATTCGGCGTGAGAATTCATCGGTCATGACCTTTTACGAATCACTCGGCTTCACTGAAGATGCTTCTGTCAGTCTTGGCAAGCGATTGATTCCAGACAACTAGTTTTCAATGTCGATTTGAGCCTTGCTGGCGTTAACAAATGCTTGCGATTGATCAGCGCGCCAGACGCGGCAAATCGCCAGCCGTACCCATCGCATGACGCATCAGAAAATGTTTGACAGGCTTTGCCTGATTGGCCACATCCAGCGCCGCTGATCGTAGCCGTTGCACCAAGGCAGGTTGCGGTTTGAAGGCATGATAGAAACCATCGAGTACATTGATCATCAATGCGTTTTCTCCACGACGCCATCGTTCATAACGTCGCAGCGTCTTGTAGCTACCTGGATCGCGTGACTCATCAACAGCATCCTGTATCACTTCAGCCAGCGCGGCCGCATCAAGCATACCGAGGTTCACACCCTGCCCGGCAAGCGGGTGTACCGTGTGCGCCGCATCGCCAATCAAAGCAACTCGATCATCGATATAGCGCTCCGCGTGCGCCTTGGCGATCGGGAAACTGCCACGTTGGACGACGCGCCTGATAGACCCAAGTTCAGTTGGAAACTGCGTTTCCATTTCATTCGCAAATGCATCGTCATCCAGCGCTTCAAGCCGAGCGACTGTCTCCTCATCGTGATACCAGACCATGGATGCACGATGACCACACAAGGGTAAAAAAGCCTCTGGACCTGTCGGTCTGAAACGCTGCCAGGTGATCGATTGCTGCGCAAGTTCAGTTTCTATCGTCGCGACCAATGCATGCTGGGGATAGCTGAATCGTTCGACGTCTATACCTGCCAAGGAACGTACCTTCGACCGTGCGCCATCAGCACCGACCAGTAGTCGCGCACTTAAGCGCCTGCCGTCGTCCAATGTCACATGCACGCCATCGCTATCTTTATGAAAGCTGTTTAGTCGCGCCGGACAATAAAGACTGACCGCGTCCGATTGCTCAAGTTGCTCGAACAAGGCTAGCTGCAATACATCGTTTTCGACAATGTGACCCAGGTGTCCGGCATGAATGTCTTTCGCATCGAATCGAGTCTCGCCGCCGGCCTCGCCGTCCCAGACGGCCATTTCGGTGAAGGGACAGGCACGACGATTGACGACGCCCTGCCAGGCACCGACACGTTCGAACATACGCTCGGTAGCCACACTGACCGCCGATACACGAATGGAGTATTCAGGCTTGCTGCTCGGCAGGAATTCTGCCGGTCGGGCGGCTTCGAGCACCGCAATTTTCAAGGGATGCCTGGCAGCTTTTGCCTCCGGCGAACACGCCAGCGCGCAGGCCAGCATGCCGCCGACCATGCCGCCGCCGACGATCAGCACATCGTAGGAGGAATTCAGAGGGTTCAGTTCAGGTAGTTCACGCGTTGCCATCCCTGTATTGTGCGCTTGATTTCAAAAGTTGGCCAGAAATTATACTCAGGCTGCACCGTCACAATACGCTTGCGTCCACTCATCGAAACAACCGTTAGACGAGTAATCTCGTCCTGCGTCCGTGTATTAACCTCACTCAGAAAGTCGTCAAGAGTCTCTACTGGGACGCCGTCGACAGCGACAACGAATCGATTGCGATACAGACTATCCCAGAGCGCCGGAGAGCCCTTGTCCGTACTGGCAATATAGACACCAGGAAAATCGACACCCTTCTGATAACCGATATCACTGAAGCTTTCCTGAAATACGGCCCCGGCCCAGCTGACCATACGATCCGTACCCAAGGCATCGAGAATACTGGGAGCAAGCTCGACAGGCAAAACCTCGCCACGACGTAGTATCAGCAGACTGACGGCGGGGTGTTGAGCAAGCCTCTCGGCGTGAAAGAGCTCCGAGACGAGCACATCATCAATAGCCAGAACGACATCACCCGAATACAACTTGCCTTCTGCGTCAGTGCCGGGTACGACTTGATCAACATAAAGCACACGTCGTTGTTCAGCGGGTAGTTCGTTATACCGTTGCAACCAGTCGTTTGGCAATCCAAGCTGGCGTGCGACTGACAAGGGTTGATAGTTCATTCTTACGTCAAGCGAATAAAACGGGCTTTGAGACTGGTACTGTCGCAGTGCTTCGGCGATTACCGAGGCAGGCATGGCCCATTCTCGCTGACGAATCTCGCGGCCTTCCTCGTAAGCAAAGCTCATATAAAGTGCATGCACAAGACCGTTCTCATCAACCAGCGGACCACCGAGGGAAGACGGCACATCAGGTATGTTGTAGACATCAAGCGATGCTTGTTGAAAACGGGGCAGACCCGGAGGCTGAAAATCTATGGTCAAGCGACTCATGTCATCTATCTCATGCGGCCGGAATGTACCGTCCGAACGATAGCCGATCATCGTGATGTCATCGGGTATGGGGGTATCCGGCTCGGCCAGCTGCAACGACTCGAAATCTGCATCGAGTAAAAAAGCCGGATCATATTGCAACAAAGCGATGTTATGACGCGGGTGAAGAAAGACGACCTCGCCTTCTAGTACCTGTGATCCAAAAAAAGTAATGTCCGCGTCGCCTAAGCCGACAGGTACCGTATTTCGATCAACTGCAACCAAGCCCTGTTGCCGGTCGATAACAAGGCCAACGCCCTTGAAATGTCTTGCATAAACGTTGTCAACTGAGTACGGAATGCTGAAGTCCACCCTGACCATCGCCGGTGCGACCTTGTTCAACAGTGGATCTTCGAAACTCGGCAAGGTATCAATGCCATCAATACTGGTGACCTGTTGTTCGGGTAAATCCATTTCCTGGCAATCCCAGAATCGAACATCATCAACACGCGAACAAAAGCGATGACCGAACCAACGATTGTTTATCGTGACCTGGGCGATTTCACTGCTGAATTCTCGCCCTGGGACCACGTAGCGCAGTAGTAGGCGTTCGTCAGTGGGCGCTGTTCGGATCGCTGTGACGATACTGTCGATATCCGTAATAGTTTCACCATTGAGTTCAACGATGACCGAACCTTGCGGTACGCCATCGCGGGTAAAGAAGTAACCGGGCTCCATTACCACCACGCCTGATTGTGGAAGATTCATTGCACGTGCATGCTGCACAGACATGTTCTGTAGTACGGCGTCACCTAATTCGAGTAATCGCTTCGGGGCGAGTTCATGTAAATCCGCAACGTTGACCGACAGGCTATGCGACTCGCCTTGACGCACGACTACGATATCGAGGGTCTTACCGATACTACTATCGAGTAAATCTTCAAGCGCGATGAATTCTGTAATGACTGTGTCGTTAATTGAAACCAGAATATCTCCGGGTTCAAATATATTCTCCGCGACACCTCCCGGTATGATCTGAGCAACGATAAGCATGCCATTGCTTGATATCGCAGCGGCCTCGCGCGCAAGCTTTTCGGTTTCCCCATCAAGACCGAGGCGACGCAACTCACGAAACGGCTGATGACTGAAAATGGTTTGCAAGCCGCCACGTGAGATTGGTTCACCGCGTTGCAAGCGTTCCAGCGCATACTGAATGCGTGGCAGCGGCAGGAAGAAACTGCTCGCCGTTTTAGTATTGGCGGCCGCGTTCAAAGCCACCACATCACCTTCGAAATCAATAACCGGTGAGCCGGAACTACCGCCCGACGTCCCCGATGCTGCCTGCAGATAAAAGGTATTGAAATCGTTGTACCCATAACGTCCATAGGAAGGCACTTCGCGATCGAGCCTTGCGATGGTGCCTGGCAGGATGGACAACTGCTCGCCTCCATCGCTACCGATTACGCGGATGTTCATTCCGGTACGCACTTTGTCAGGCCGGAGTTGCAACGAGGCAGGCGTGGCGTATTCCAGCGCCTTGGGATCGTAGCGAACGAAGGCAAAGTCGTGTACGGGATCGCGATACAGAGGAACCGCATCCACCCGTTCCTGATTCTGGAAGGTCGCTGACAGACGTATCGGTCCAGAACCCACCACGTGGCGATTGGTCAGCACTATTCCTCGTTCTGCATCGACCACGAACCCAGTCGCGTTGCTGCCTCCCTGGGGTGTGTCGTCAAAGGTCCGCAGCTGGGAAAGTTGCAAAGACACGACCGAGTTGGCCGTTCTCGATACCGTCTCGGCCCAGGAATCGTCGCCGGAGGCTAGAGCAGAACTACTCGCCAGACCCAGTGCGGCCCCCACCACGAGACCTAGTCCGAGCAAAACAGCGGTCGAACTTCGTGGAAAGCTTTTTAACAGGCTCACAGGTAGGTGACTCCAGGTACAAGAGCTAAAATAAGACTGATTTGTGGCGCAACAAGTGTTCCATAAGCTCAGCATTCGATTTTTTTCATGTTTCATGCATTAACGTAGGCCTGTCCCGAGGAAATTCCCGGCTTTTTGGGTACCCGGAAGAATGATTTCCAGATCCTTTACTATAGGTGAGTATCCGAAACGACCGTCCATGAACTGACTGTGTCACTAAATGAGCCAAGCAAAAACGCCAAATACTGGCGAAACTAAAATTGATCCCGAAAGCTCTGAGTCCTTCGCTATCCGCTGGTTCCGCGAAGCGTCACCTTATATCAACGCGCATCGTGGCAAGACCATCGTATTTGCCCTACCCGGGGAAATATTGCAAAGCGCGCTTCTACCGACGCTGTGTCACGACCTGACACTGCTGAGTCATCTTGGTTTACGCCTGGTGATTTGCTTTGGTTTACGCGCGCAGGTCGAAGAATCCTTGAAGGATCACGGGGGCGAAAGTGACATTGTGGAAGGGCGTCGAATCACCGATAGCTCAGCCTTGAAAACGATCATCTCCGAAGCGGGAATTGCGCGGAACGAACTGGAAGCCAGATTATCAATGGGCCTGCCGAACACCCCGATGGCAGGTGCTCGACTGTCGGTCGCCTCAGGTAACTATGTCACGGCACAGCCTTTTGGTATCCATAACGGTGTGGATTTCAAACACACGGGGTCTGTACGCGAAGTACACGGTGCTGCCCTGAACGCACTACTTGACGCCGGCAATGTCGTATTGTTGCCGCCGCTCGGTTTTTCACTGACCGGCGATGTCTTCAATATCACGGTTAACGAAGTTGCCAGCGAATGTGCGCGTGAGCTTGATGCCGACAAACTAGTGTTCTTTGTTGATCAGCTGCTGCTCGACAAACAGGGTAAAGAAATACGCCAAGCCAGTGCAAGCGATGTTGATCGATTGGTCAATCTGTCAACTGTCCGCTTGGCCAACGACAAGGAAAAACGTACTGCTCAGGAAAACATCAAGGAAACCTGCAACACAACTATCGAACACGCAGTCAAAGCCTGTCGTCAAGGCATAGAACGTGTACACCTGTTGCGCAATGATGATCCGGACGCTTTGCTGCGTGAGCTCTTCACTCGCGATGGTAGTGGCACCTTGATTACTCGTGAGCGTTGGGAACATGTTCGAGCCGCTAACAATCACGATGTATTTGGCATCATTGAACTTATCGAACCCTTGCAAGCAGACGGTACACTAGCACCGCGAACACGCGAGCAACTAGAAGGGGACCTCGAACATTTCGTCGTCAGCGAACGAGATGGTACGGTAGTCGCCTGCGGGGCCTTGTTCGCCGAAGACAAGCAAGCGGAGATTGCCTGCCTGGCCACACATCAGGCTTATCGCGGCGAAGGACGCGCTGACCAGATACTGACCTTGCTGGAAGAGAAAGCCAAACGCGCTGGCTGCGAATCAGTACGCTTGTTGAGTACACGTACCGGTCACTGGTTTGTTGAAAGAGGCTACTCTGAGGTGGCCCCCGATACACTGCCGACCACTCGCAGAGAAAACTACAATCGACAACGTAATTCAAAGGTTTACGTCAAACAGCTATGACGTTGATCACACGTCATCCATTGCCAGCACAAAATCAACTACTGCTCGGCGATTTCAATCTGCAAAGCACTCAGGGATTCGAGACGTTCAATATTACTGGGCAGCTGCAGCAACTCGTACTTTGCCTCAGGCGTCAAAGGCAAAAGTTCAAGTAATCGGTGACAGATCCAATCGGGATCATCGAGCCCCTGTTTTTCAAAACGAATATCTGGCTCGAGATACTGCAGGATGAGTTCAAGCTTTAACGCCAGAGCTTCAACCTTTTCATCCATAGGCGTCGGAGGGCGTAAAGGGATCAACTCGATCTCTGCAACCAGCAACTTGGCTTCGTTCGCAGCATAGGTCAATATACGGAACTCCTGCTCGCCCTTCGCTGTTATGTGCAACAAGCCGTCACTTCCCTGATCGAAATCAACAATAGTTGCCAGCGTGCCAATGGGATACGGAGTTGAAGGCTCACCCGCCTCATTGCCCTCCTTGATCAGACAAACACCAAAACCGGTATCGGTCTTGAAGCAATTCTTGACCATGTCGATGTATCGTCGCTCAAAGAGTCGAAGCGGCATCAAGCCATCCGGCATGACGATACTGGACAATGGGAATAACGGCAGTTGCATGGGGTAGTCTAATTAGTGACGTCTTTGTCAGACGTGGCGTCGAGGCCCCAAGCAGGCATCAATGTTTGCTCTATCGCCAATTGATCCAGAACCCGCGCGACAACAAAATCGATCAGTTCATCAATGCTCTTGGGCAAATTATAAAACGCCGGGTTCGGCGGCATGATGACTGCCCCCGCACGATTGAGGCGCAACATGTTTTCAAGATGGATCGAAGAGAACGGCATTTCGCGTGGCATCACGATCAATTTGCGCCCTTCTTTCAAAACCACATCAGCAGCGCGATCAATCAGATTGTTACAAGCACCGTTTGCGACATTGGCGAGAGTGCCTGTCGTACACGGGCAGATGACCATGGCGTCCGGTGCTCCCGAGCCACTAGCAACAGGCGCTGTCCATTCTTCTTGACCGAATGCCTTGAGCTGGCCATCGCGGGCACCATAACGGGTTGAAAAATCAGCTTGCACATCAGACGTTCGTGCTGGTACCGGGATATCAGTGTCCATACTCATGACGACACGCGCCGGCTTCGACATGAGTACATACACCTGACAATTTGCCTGCACCAGGCATTCGATCAGGCGCAGGGCATACTGGATGCCCGATGCGCCTGTCATTGCCACGCAGACTGTTTTCTTGAACTGCATCTGCGTGGTTGCCCCGACAGCTTGTGCTTTAAAACTTCAGTGTCATGGCTTTACGACAATCTCGACACGACGGTTCAGTGCGCGGCCGGCCCGCGTATTGTTGGGGGCAACAGGACGCTGCTGGCCAAAGCCTGTTGCAGACAAACGCGTCGGGTCAATGCCACCTTGATTCTCGAGGTAATTGACCGTGTTGGCCGCCCGCGCCACTGACAACTCCCAGTTGCTCGGATAAATGTTTTGAAGATCTCCGGTGACCGGAATGCTATCAGTATGGCCTTCAACCAGAATCGGATTATCAATCCCGCCTAGCGCATCGGCGACGCGTCCCATCAAACCCCGACCTGCGGAGCTAAGTCGCGCACGACCCGAATTGAACAAGGCCTGACTGGGCAGGTTCACGACGATGCTATTGTCGTTTCGGACAGAGACATCGGGACTTTCAACGCCGCTGGCACTCAGTTGCGCTTCGATCTGATCCCGCAATGATTGTGCACTCTGTATCTGCGTTTCAGACCCTCGTTGCAAGGCTGCCAGCTTGTTCGCTACGTTTTCCGCCAGAGCAGTCTGTTCAGCGACTTGGGCTTTAGCTTCCTGCAGCTCTGATTGAATGTCGGTACGTGCAGATTCTGCATCCGCCAGACGGGCTTCAAGATCGCCTTTTCCAGTATCGAGCTCGGCCAATTGAGATTCGAGCCCATCTTTCTCGGTTTGCAACTCACCAAGCTGGGTCTCAAGCCCATCCTTTTCAGCTTGCAACTCGCCGAGTTGGGATTCGAGATTTGTCTTCGCTCCTTCGAGCTCAGCAACTGAGGCTGCAAGCGTCTCTGTCTGCCCTTCAAGTTCGCCGACTTTCACTTCCATTGCCGCATTGGCACTACGTACATTGCCTAGTTCTGAATCGACGTTACCTTTAAGGGTTTGCGCTTCTGACAATTGCCCTTCCAGCGCCGTATTGGCGGCGTTGACTTCTTCGAGCTGAGTTTCCAATGCCGCTTTGGCGCTGGTGGCTTCAGTCAGTTGTGCTTCGAGTGCAGATTTTGCGTCATCGAGTTGCTGAATCTGACCCTCGAGGCCGGACAAACTTTCAGCCGTTGCGGTGACCTGTTCTTGTAGCTCGGCCTTTTCGGATTCCAGCACACCGATTCGCGTATTCAAGCTACCGGTTTGATCGTCCAGACTGGCAGTCATCGTCGAAATCTGGTTATCGCGGTCAACAATCGTTTCCTCTGCGGTAACAAGCTGGCCTTCAAGATCACCCAATTTTGTACCCAGCTCGGTGACTTCACCTTGCAAGGCATCACGCTCGCCCACGACACCTTCAAGCTCACTGATCTGGCTACTTAAGGCGGTTTTTTCAGTTTCAAGCGTGGTGACCTGTTCGACCAAGGCGCCATTTTCGCCTTCCAGCGTGGCAACTTGCTCAGTCAATTCGTTCTGGCCAGCTGCCAGAAAATCAATCTGCTCAAGCATCAGAGACTTCTCGCTCGACAGACTCGCGATCTGTGGCTGTAGTTCTGCCGCAGTCGTATGTTTTTCCTCTGCGCTCCCGAGTTCGATCTGTCCCTCTTCTGCCTGACCCTCCACCGTCTCACGTTGCGCCGCAACCTCCCTGCTTC
>CAYULV010000135.1:0-10872 GCA_964445655.1 uncultured Granulosicoccaceae bacterium
CCATAGCACCATACTCGCACACCCATTCCGTCACCCAGAATCCTGCTCAAGTGAATAAACCAACTCAGCGCAACAGAGCACCGATAGTACTCGGCGCCTCCCTAGTGCAGTTCACCGTGATCGGAGGGGTTTTTGCTTACGGCGTGTTTTTTTCTACGCTGGAAACCGAGCTTGGCTGGTCACGTACCATCATGTCAGCCTGTACATCTCTTGCGTTTCTGATCATGGGTCTTCTGGCCATCAGCGCAGGCCGTTTGAATGATCGTTTTGGCCCACGCTGGGTGTTGGTTGCCTCCGGACTGGTCTACGCCTGCGGCTACTCGCTTCTCTCCTGGATAACAGAGCCCTGGCAGGCAATATTGCTGTTTGGCGTCGCCGTTGGTATTGGAATGGCAACGCACGACATCGTTACGCTATCAACAGTCGCTCGCTGGTTCAACACAAAGCGCGGGCGAATGACTGGCGTCGTCAAGGTGGGCACGGCATGTGGCCAGATAACGGTGCCCATTCTCGCAGCCTTGTTGATTGCAGAGTTCGGCTGGCGTCAATCGTTTCTTCTTATGGGGCTGATGGCTTTGGTCATTTTGATGATTGGCGCATGGCTAATAGGTGGCAAACCAACAGAGCCGAATGTTACCAACAATGATGGGACAGAAAAGCAAGGGCTGTCTTTCAAGGAAGTACGTCGCACCCATCAGTTCTGGATGTTCTGTGCGTTGCAATTCTTGTTTTTTCCATCCCTGATGACGGTTCCTGTTCATATTGTGATTCACGCGGAAGATCTTGGCTTTGATGCAACGACAGCGGCTGCGGTTCTATCAAGTATTGGTGCCGTCAGTATCCTTGGCAGGTTGGCGCTTGGCTGGAGTATCGATCAGATAGGAGGAAAACAAGGTTATATTTTTTGCTTTTCACTGCTACTCATCAGCATCATGTTGCTGAAGCAAATTGAAGACCCACGTTACCTGTTTGGCTTCGCGCTGATTTACGGGTTTGCACACGGAGGATTTTTCACCATAGTATCCCCGACACTCGCGGAGTTTTTCGGGATGCGCGCCATTGGAACCATCTTCGGGACGGTAGTGTTTTTCGGTACGCTAAGTGGCGCCGCCGGGCCATTAGTCGCAGGTTGGATATTTGATTCCCAAGGTAGTTATGATATGGCATTCCTGCTGTTGGCAACCTTAGCTGCCATTGGTTTGCTGACGACGCTTCGACTGAATCATATCGAGGAACCATCGCGCTAAATTACTTACGGGCACCCGCCCTGCCATGCAACAGATCTGCTGACGTTAATCCGATTGATATGAATCCAATCAAGATGACAAAGATCTAAAGAACCATCGTTGAAAGGCCAGTAGCAGCATAAATGGCGGCAAAATAGTAATCACCACCAAGGCCATGCCTGGCCCAGACTCCTGCCCTATCAGTCGAATCCCGCGCACCAAGGTATATAAACTATCGTCAGTACTGATCATCAATGGCCATAAATATTGATTCCAGCCGATCATGAACGCAACAACAAATATCGCACCCGCTCTGGAAAAAGATAATGGCATGACAATATCCTTTAGAAATCTGAAAGGACCAGCTCCATCCAATGTCGCCGCTTCTATCAGCTCTTTTGGGAGAGTCAGAAAATATTGCCGAAAGAAAAAGGTCCCTAAGGCCGCTGCCAATGCCGGCAAAACAATACCCGCATGCGTATTAATCAGTCCCAATGACGCGACTACGCTGAATGTGTTGACAAATCGTGATTCCAACGGAAACAACAAGGTTAACAGCACAGTCCAAAATATCCATTTCTTCATTGGCATACGAAAAAAAACGATGGCATATGCAGTCAGCAACGACAACAGGGTGGTGAGCACTGCCACACCGACTGCCACAATCATCGAATTGATAAGCATGGCAAGTGGCGTAATTTGATCAGTGAAGCCGGATTGAAAAAACAGAACTCGACTGTAGTTTTGATAAGCATGATTGCCAGGCAACCACTGCAAACCTTCGTTCTGAAGTACCGATGTAAGATGAGTGGACGAAGCGACTACCACTACGATGGGGCCTAGCATAAACACCACACCTATACAAAGTATGAGATGTGCAAGCAACTTATGAGTGCGATTACTCCCAGCAACATCAACACGGTGATCGTTATTAGATTTAACTACCACTGATTATCCGTTGCAATGATGAATCAAACCGTGTCGAAACTGACTACAAAGCTCCCCATAAAGAAATAACTACCGTAGACGTTCTCCCGATAGCTTATCAAAGACCATGGCACGTTCTGCATTAAACCCAAGTGTCAGAGTAGATTCCAGATCCGGGAGCATATCCTGACCGGCTTTGAAGCAAAACTCTGTCTCTTCAATTTCATCACTACTAGCACCTAAAAGCGCGCCATAAATCAAATTGTCTGAACCATGTTGTTCAACGATATCTACTCGCAACGGGAACTGCCCGCTACTGTCAAGAGTAAGATCATCTGGCCGAATACCTAGCACCAACTCCTTGGAGCTTGGCAAGTCACTGAATCCAGATAACTTTAGGTTCCCATTGATAAGATACTGACCATCAAAGGTAACCGGTAGCAAATTTACCTGTGGCGAACCTATAAATGAAGCAACAAACAGAGTTTTTGGATCATTGTATAGATCAATCGGCTTACCCATCTGCTCAATCTCGCCATCATTGATCACCGCAAGCCTGTCTGCCAAGGTCATGGCTTCAGTTTGATCATGAGTTACGTATATACTCGTTACATTCATCCGACGCTGTAGACGTTTTATTTCGATACGCATTTGCACGCGCAGCTTCGCATCTAGGTTTGACAACGGCTCATCAAATAAAAACACTTTTGGTTCGCGCACGATCGCGCGACCCATCGCCACACGTTGTCGCTGCCCACCTGATAACTGATTAGGCTGACGATCAAGAAAGTCACCAATCCGAAGCATCTGAGCCGCATCAGTAACTTTTTTGTCGATTTCCGATTTCGGCATACCTCTATTTTTCAGCCCATACGACATATTGCCTCGCACTGTCATATGGGGATAAAGAGCATAGTTCTGGAAAACCATCGCAACATCTCGATCCGCAGGCGATACGTCATTAATCAATTTTTCATCTATTTGGATCTGACCGTCGGTGATTTTCTCAAGGCCTGCAACCATCCTTAATAAGGTAGATTTTCCACAACCCGATGGCCCAACAAAAACTATAAATTCTCCACTTTGTATTTCCATGTCCACGCCACGTACCGCCTCGGCTCCATTGGGGTACGTTTTTATGACATTGCTTAGTTGCACTTTGGACATTATTTTTCGCTCTCCACCAATCCTTTAACAAACCAACTCTGAAATACCAGGACCACCAATACTGGCGGCAGGGTTGCAAGAATGGTTAATGCAAACGCTTTTTGATATTGCGGCAGTTCGCCACCTTCAGCCAATATTTGGTATATCTGCTTTATGCCGATTACCAATGTGTAGTTTTCTTCTTTTGTGGTCATGATCAACGGCCAAAGGTATTGATTCCAGCCGACGACAAACATGATGATGAGAATGGCGGCTATCATCGTTTTGGAGAGCGGTACCAATATGTCTTTAAAGAAACCCCAAGCGGTTGCTCCGTCGAGACGCGCCGCCTCAAGCAGCTCATCTGGCACCGAACGGAAAAACTGACGAAAGAAGAACGTTCCGGTAGCGGAAGCAATCAGAGGCACAATCAGTCCCACATGAGTATCCAATAGACCCAGACCAGCTACTACTTCATATGACGGTATGATTCTGACCTCCAAAGGAAGTAACAAGGTCATGAATATGACCCAGAACAACGGCACTGCCAGCTTGAATCGAAAATAAACGATGGCATAGGCTGCTAGCATGGAAATTATGACCTTGCCAATCGCAAAACCTATTCCGAGTATCAGGCTATTTTTTAGCATGGTTGTACCCAGTACAGATTTCATTACACCACCATCAACGAACAACACCTCTTTATACGTTTTCAGAAAATCACTGCCCGGCCAAAACTGCAATCCATTTCTTAAAATAGTTTCGGCCGAATGAGTTGAGGTGGCAAACGCCACCCAAACAGGTAAGCTCATGAACAGCACGCCTACAAGCAGAATTGCGTGAGTCGTGATTAATCGCCAGTTCCACTGTTTCATGCATCAAGCCTCAGTAGTGTACTTTGCGTTCAATAAATCGGAACTGTACAACGGTAAGCGCCAATACCATCACCATAAGCACCACAGATTGAGCCGAGGACCCACCGAGATCAGCCCCTCTGAATCCATCCTGAAATACTTTAAACACCAGTGTATTGGTAGCACCCCCTGGTGCACCACGGGTTGTAGTATCAATAATTCCGAAAGTCTCAAAAAATGCGTAGGTGATGTTGATTACCATCAAAAAGAAGGTAGTCGGTGCTAACAACGGAAAGGTAATTGTCCAAAATCGGCGAATTGAACTCCGACAGTCCATCATTGATGCTTCGTTAACCGATTTAGGTATCCCTTGTAGCCCGGATAAAAAGAAAATGAAGTTAACACTGACTTGTTTCCATACTGATATGAGTACCACAACAAAACCTGCATCAAACGAGTCGAGCTTGTGGTCAAAATCCCAGCCGATCGCGTTAAAGAATTTGTACAGATCTCCAATCAAGGGATTGAACATCAGGTTACCCATTAGACCAGCTACAGGCGGTGCTATGGCATACGCCCACATCAGTGTAGTTTTATAGGTACTTGCGCCACGGATTACTTCATTAGCTTTAACTGCCAACAACAAAGCCAGCGCCAAAGACAAGAATGTGACAATCGCAGAAAATACAATGGTAAAGCCCGCAGCCTGTAACCATGTGTCGCTGAGAATTGTGTCTTTATAATTTCTGAACCAGACAAACTGGCTGGACAATCCAAATGCGTCTTCTAACAGAAACGATTGATAAATTGCCTGCGCCGCCGGCCAAAGGAAAAAAACAAGAATAATGGCGATTTGCGGCGCGACGAAGAGATACGGAATCGCACTGTGCTCGAATTGAACTCTCTTCACTAATGAATTCCAGGCGTGAGTCGCGGAGAAGGAAGTGACGACAAAATGCCGTCACTTCAATTTACAGATAGCTAGTAGCTTACTTGTAAGTGTCGCTAAACCGCAGCAACAAGGCGTTGGACTCTTTCTCCATTGCCGCAAATGCGTCATCTACTGAGGCATCTCCAGAGAATATGTCATCGAAGTGCTTGTACATGACATCACGAATCTGCACGTAGTAACCCAAGCGATACCCTTTGGTCCATTCACCACCGGGCTGGCTTAGCTGCAAGATACCAATCTCTGCATCCGGTGTACTTTCATAGTAGCCGTCTTTTTTGGCATCGTCGTAAGCAGCCTGAGTGATAGGCACATATCCAGTTTGCTTATGCCAGAACACCTGATTGGTTGAAGCTGTCATATAGGAGAAAAAATCGGCGACTGCCTCGTATTCATCATCCTCATGACCGGCCATGGCAAACAACGCTGCGCCACCGATAAAGGTACCCTTTGGCTCTTCAATGATACTTTCCCAATAGGGTAGAAAGGTTGCACCAAATTCGAACTCAGCAGAACTGGTCAGACCACCAAATGAGCCTGAAGAACCCAGCCACATGGCAACCTTCTTTTGTACAAACGCGTCTTGATTATCACCCCAGGCACGACCATAGAAGCCGTAATAACCTTCGTCCAACCATCCTTTGACTTTACCCCAATGCATTTTCATGTGTTCATTGTTGTAAAGCAGCTTTACGTCGGTACTGTCGTAGCCGTTATTACCCGTAGCCATCTGTAGATTGTGACGACTATGGAAATTTTCTGAAAAGATCCAAGGGCTGTGGCTTTGTGCCAGCGCGATATATCCCGCCTCTTTTAGTTTTGGTGCAATTGCCTCAAACTCTTCCCACGTTTTTGGCGGCGCATCAATTCCAGCTTCCGCAAAAGCATCCTTGTTGTAGTACAACAATGGGGTCGACGAGTTAAACGGCAGACCAATCATTTTTCCAGCAGAATCGGCATAAAAATACCGAACGCCCGGAATATAGTCTTCAATATCAAAGTCTTTCATTAGATCTGCCACAGGAACTGTAGCGCCTTTGGCATTGATGATTGTGGCAGCACCAGCATCAAAAATCTGGATGATGTGCGGCTGCTCCTTTGCACGAAATGCCGCGATACCTGCTGTCATAGTGTCTTCATATCCACCTTTATAGGTAGGTACAACGACAACATCCGACTGGCTGGCATTGTAGTTTTCGGCGATCTCGTTGACGACCTCACCCAAGCGACCACCCATAGCATGCCACCACTGGATCTCAGTAGCAGACAGGGCCTGCGTGCTAGTCAATAAACCACTGCTTAGTGCAAGTGCAGCAATTAATGGTTTGAAATGCATAGTTCTAATCTCCTTAAGTAGTTTTAAATTTAATCAAGCGCGACTTAACAACGGTTGCCGCAATTGACGCGTCTCATAACAATCGTATATTCGATTTATTTCAACAATATTAAATTCCAAACACTTCGCCAGGAAATCATAAAAACCGCCTCCCTCATCCCCAGCATCTGAAACCGCCTTGTTTCAGGTCTTGAAGGCCTACAAGCAATACAACATTAAGCGGCAGCATCAATATATGACGCTAGCCACCTTACTACAACTTTCCGAAGCAATTGGCATAGTAAGTTGTTGTGGCAGGCCAATCACTAAACACACCTTTAACACCTACCTCTTCAGCCAATACATGCAACGCTTGGTATGTCGCACTGTCATTTTTGACAGCTGGTTTTATCGTTTGGTAGTACCACCCCCCACCGTTTTCCAATGAACCAGAACGCTCCAACGTCCAGCCGATCAGATCAAGGCCTGATTCTGTAGCTGCCTTGGCATAACTCGAAGGTACGATATTCTTATCTTTATCCAGGTCCAACATCATCCAGATTGGTGGCGCCAGAGTCGTTACACCGGCATCGACCAATTCATCCATTGATGGGTCCCACGACTTGGGTTTTGCCACGTTAAAACTTCTATCTCGATAACGCCCGTCAAGCCACGCCGCCTGTTTACCAAACTCTGGCTCGTTCTTAATCCAGTATTTCACGTCGTCAAGATCAAAACTCTGCAGATAAACATCAGACGGCGTGACAGAATGCGCTCGATATTCATCGACAAGGGCTTGCGCGTATTGCTCCTGCGTCCATTGAGTACCATTGGTAAACGTAAATGGCATAGGCACTTGAGGGGCTTTCAATTCGGGGATCATCTTCACACCGAGAGATTTAAACAACTCGATGCTTTCAGCGTGAGTCAGCAAGGTTCCACTGCCTGCACTTTGAGCATAGGGAGTGCCTTCGAGCGAAAGGTATTCAGCAAGAGTCCTGGCTTTCTTGTTGACACTGTCGACACGTCCTTCAAGTGATTTGAACTCTGCAACAGTGAGATCACTGGCGCAACATTTAACATCGCTAAAGGGTGTTTTACTGGACATATCCGGTGGCACGCTACATTTTTGTGCCAACGGGGTTGCCAGAATATTTGTCGTAGTATGCAGATCACATTGGGAATGACGGCAAACCAGCTCTTGATCGCGTGTAAAGGTAACATCACACTCGATAATTCCTGCACCATTTTCGGCAGCTGCGAGATAGCCCTCTCGCGTATGCTCCGGGTAACGCAAAGGTGCTCCTCGATGGGCAATCGAAAACAAACTTTGTTTCGCTGTATTGCCTGCGCAGGCCTGCAGGGTAGATCTAAGCTCACCGTCTGGCAAACCTGAAATCAATTGACCTGGACGATCTCCATAGCCCACCGAGTCAGCCGCAATTACAACAGTTGGAACAAGGTGCAACACGCTCAGCGGAAATGCCAAAAATGCAATCCGTTTTGAGATACTCGGTTTACGGATCTTTATCAAAGTCAAGCCCCTGTCAGCCGTGCGAACGTAATACCCATTCTGCATCGACAGCGACCGAAAAAGCAAACCTAAATTTGAGCCCCATTTTGACTAAGGCACTGCGCTATCGTGACGCAACACTACATCGTATCGTTTGAGCAAATTCTCACGCGCTGACAGGTATCAGGTACTACCTTGTAATCGGCTCCACTAAGAGCTAGTGGCCAGACCCTAAGGCATCAGGGTTAGAGAGCATTGAATAAAATCTCCCAACCATATGATTTTTATCAATAAATGAAAAAGAATCAGATCGGGAGTTGTTAGGGATTTCGATAGGGTTCTGATATGCACACTTGCCCGAGGAATCGATAAGGGCTTGTCAAGCGGCAACGGCAATTTACGCCAGATATTTGTAGTACCTAAGTGCTTACCCAATGACGTGGATAGCCTGTATCCAGATGTATAAAGCCGGCCTTTTTATAATAACCAACACCGCCCAGAATCAAACGACGAGCTTCTCGCTGAATAAATTCGTTATCAACACCGGGAATATAGAAATCAATGGCTCGGCCATGAACGTGATAACTACGCTTCGCGACCATCGATGACTGCTCCCTCAAAGAGGTGTTAGTAGCTTCCGTTCTATAGCCGGAAAGCACATGAAAAGGTTCTTCGGTATCCAGCACTGAGTAAAGATGGAATAAAAAATCATAGAGATTATTATCCATTAGTGTGGATTTATCCGCACGATGATCTCGCATGAAGTAATTCAATTGCCCGACATGGTTATCGATGTAACTACCATTCTTCCAATAAATAACGTCGAGCACTTCGTCCGTATGCATATTGATTAGATTCAAACGACGATTTTCAGGCTCAGTCACCATTGAATCCGGCGGCAGAGCCAAGGCCGGAACACTACATGCTACTGCAGGGATCAAGATCGATCCTTGCAAAAATATACGACGAGAGTGCGATATTGGGGCTTCTACTTGAAGCAAAACAAATTTACCTCTACCAAGAAAACGAAGATCAATGATCAGTGGTCAAACCCACCTACAAAAACCTCATCACTCAGAATTACTGCGCTTCTCATTTACAGCGACCCTTGTCTGGTTAAATCTAGTATCCGAAAAGGAAAATATTGAACTTGATTGTGCGGTGTTTAAAACATGTGACACATTTTACGGATTTAACCAAACTTAAGTATCAAGAAACGTGTTTCGCAACACTTGATGAACATTGACCAACACCACATTTTTCACCTGACAAGAGATTTATCTCGAGCAGACGGGCTGCCATAAACATGATTCAATCAAAATCACAAAGCGGTCTCGAATAGATAGAAGTCCTTTTTTTGCGAGCATTTGTGATATACGACTGATGCATATCTGATATTGATTTACCCGACCTCTTCTCATGCATCGAATGATGCTTGCAAAACTATTTTCACACCAACGAAACCGGTAGTCTTCCAAGTCTCGCCCAGGCGCATTTCTCTGTTACGCTGACTACCGATACAGTGAAAACTGAATACTATTTTTTCCATACGTTATTACTGCCTGCAGCTTCCAGGAGAAATTGAATATGGATCTAATCGGTTTGTAGTTCGAAAATCCTGCCAAACCTACATCCACTCAAAGCCAGACTCACTCATCTGGCAAGCAATAAATCGAACGATGAACCTTTTTCGATCAAGAGCAATTCAGCCAGCAAATTGTTAAGCAATGTCACGGAATACTCGATATGCGAAGAATGCCCATATATTGAACCCCGACATACATAAACAGGAGAAACATCTATGTCTAAATTCGATTCTAAAAAACGCAATACTTTAAAAAAACTCGCTGGCACTAGTGCTGGCATCGCTACAGGCACAATGGGCTTAAAAGCTTTTGCCGGTGAAACCTCTAGTGCCGACCCTGTACTGAATGCGCTATCAAGCGGCCAGACAGCGGCAGATCTTGACATTACAGTTATCAGGAGCACGCCTCTCGGTAAAATCAATGTTGTTGTGCGAAACAATTCGTCGCGCGCATTGCATATCGAGAAATTTGATCGCGATCAGATTGCAATGAGCAAACACCATAACTTTAATTTGAACAGACTGCTTTCAAATGGCCCCATTGATCTCGCACCACACGAAAGCAAACACTATTCAGTACTGACAGTAGCGATTGGACCGACTCCCTATCAAAAGCAACTATGGGAAACACCAGGGACTCGAGTTCCTGGCAAGGTTGACAAGGTCACACGTGTACATGGCATGGTATCCAATCCTGGCCTTGTAGCTACAAGGCTATCAGCTAATACATCAGCCGCGTTCGCTTAGTACAAATACCTATATAAAAGGTTTTAAAACCTTGGCACGCACTTTGTAAATTGAATCCTCTTGTGTTTGTTTCATTAAAGCTACGTATTTTAATGAGACAAACCAAGAGGATTTCTCTTTTCGATATTTTCACTGACAGCCCGGAACCGAGCCCAGCAAAAGAACTACAACCTCTAAACTACTACGCTTGATGCAATGTGACGTGACATGCCTCATGCATGCTTCGTATCATTCAGCAAGGTTTCTTCAAAGTTCTTGAAAAACTTCTTGGCCAGACGCTTCGTTGTGCCTTCCATCAAGCGGCTTCCCACCTGTGCCAATTTTCCCGTGACATCTATCGTCACTACATAAGCTAGCAATGTGTCGCTACCCTGTTCTGTCAGTGTCACCACTGCCCCACCGTTAGCGAAGCCTGCGATACCAGCATCGCCTTTGCCACTGAGTTGGAATTTTTCAGGGCCTTCGGACGGATCAAGCGTTACATCACTATTAAAGCTTGCCTTGACAGGGCCAAACTTCACAACCACCGTCGCCTCCATCTGAGTATCACTGTGCTTGGTGATTTCCTCACAGCCCGGAATACTTTGCTGTAGAACCTCCGGATCGTTCA
>CAYULV010000136.1:0-10717 GCA_964445655.1 uncultured Granulosicoccaceae bacterium
TGTCAAGGACGGTGGCTGGGTTTATCTCAAACAACGATTGGGCTTCAACTACCCGCGTGAAGCTCGAACAACAGACCTATGGGTACATGCCGCCTCAGTGGGCGAAGTCACTACCGTATTACCGCTGCTGGAGTCGGCCTTGGCATCTACTGACAATTCCATCAAATCCATCTTGCTGACGACGAATACCCCAACAGCAAAACAGGTACTGAAAAAACATGGTGTCGCTGCGATTACACATGCCTACTTGCCGGTCGACTTTGCCTTTGCTTGTTCGCGGTTTTGTTCCCGACTCAGTACACGTCAAGCCTGGATCGTCGAAACCGAAATCTGGCCACGGCTGTATGCGACCTGCCGCCAACATCAAATCAAGCTCACCATTATCAATGCTCGCTTGTCTGACAAGACCCTCAAACATGCAGCCGGATTCCTTCGTTCAAGCTACGAACATGCTCTGACTGATGTACAGGTACTTGCAAGATCGCCCGAAGACAACACGCGCTATGTATCTATCGGAGCTGAACCGACGAAAGTCAAGACAATCGGAAATCTGAAATACATGGATAACCGTAAGTCAGCAAACCTGAAGCGACTGCTCCAAGGCGACTATATTGTCGCCGCATCAACTCACGACAATGAAGAACTGCAATTGGCGAGAGAATGGATCAAGCATGACAGTTTACCGTTACTGGTTATCGTACCGCGGCATCCAGAGAGAGCCTCAGTCATTTTGCATTCGCTGCAAAAAGAAACTGGACTGTCTGTCAAACAGCGCAGTGCGGGAGAGGATCCACACACTGGGGATCAACTATATCTTGCTGACACATTGGGTGAATTGGAAGCGTGGTACAGCGGAGCGCAAGCCACATTTGTAGGCGGCTCATTGATTGAGCGAGGGGGTCACAACATGCTTGAGCCTGCGAGAATGGGTGTACCAGCCATCGTTGGGCCGCATACCTATAACTTCACCGATATCATGCAGCTAATGATTGAAAAGAACGCGATCAGCGTCGCACATGATGTACAAGCGCTGGTCATGATGCTTGTATCGGCCGCCAGAGGTCACGCGCCGTTTGCCGAGCGCGCTCAAAATGCCGTTATGCTGGCAGAGTCATTTAACCGAGTCGGTTCACTCTACCTGGTGGAGCTTATCCGCCCATCAAGTGCCAAGCCAGGCTTGACGTAATAAGTCGAAGCCTGCTTGATGACGCTCGGAGTTCGCAGTGGATTTGCAAATTGACCGCCAGAGACGCTCTATGTTCGCGTAGCTCCATTTGGCTGGGTAAGACTGCCCATCAGTACCCAGACGACGCGCTCGATCAAAGTCAATAAGCGAAACACCGCCGGCATCGTCAAGCAACAGATTATGGGCGTTCAGATCAGCATGACAAATACCGGCCTTGTGAAAACGGGCAATACACTTACCAATATTCTCCCAGTCAGTGCTATCAACCTTACCGTCGATCAACAGCGTTGCCAGCGTCGCACCCGCAAGCCGATATGTCACCAGACTTGCCGAGTACACCAGACCACGTCGCTCAATACGACAGGCAAAGGGTCTGGCCGCTGGCAGGTTCAGATCTTCAAGCTCACACAAACACATGAATTCGCGCCAGGCGCGGGTTTTCTGTAAGCCGCTATAAAGATACGACGCTTCGCTGAGATATCGAACCATGCCGCCACGTCGGTAGTGGCGTAGCACCAGAGCTGTACCGTCCTGTTCGATGAAAAACGTATTACCTCGCCCGCCTTGTGCGACACCCTGGACCAAACCACGGGTCGAGAGTTGCTCCTCATCAAACACATCAGTGTGAAAGTCGGGATCGGAACCCTGTCGGTAGCAGTACGTGATCCGGCCATCGCGATCACACTGATGCTTCATTGAAATGCTCGGGCGGCGTCAGCTTTTCGAATCGACCAGACGGTACACGGTGCCACAGTAGGAACACGTAGCTTCCGGAGCATCTTCGAGAGGAATAAAGACACGTGGGTGACTGTTCCAAAGTGGCCCTGCCGGAGCTGGGCAATGCATTGGCAGTTCATCTCGCGTTACCTCAACGAGTGTTTCACTGTTGGATACGGTTTCGGCTTGCGTCGCGGGTGTTACATTTAGTTCTGACATGGCGCTCAATGATTTTTTCCCAGTATCTCTTCGCGGATGGCCACCACAGTGGCAACTATTTCTCTCAATTCCCGATCATACGGCACCACAGCATCGGCTTCCTGCAATGCCCGTCGATGCAAGCGAGCTCGCAACTCAAGGTAGCAGTTCGTCAGCTGTTTGGCGACGTTTTCTGTCACCAGACCAAGTGCCTTGACGCACTCGAGCACACGCACGTTGTCAGTGTAGGACAGCAACGTCGGATGCTCGGCAGCATTGGCCAGCACCAGATATTGAACCACAAACTCGATATCGGCGACACCACCATCGTCTTGCTTCAGATGCATTCGGTCCGACTGCATACTGCCAAGCGCGTCGCGCATTCGTTTACGCATGGCCGAGACAGCCTCTCGAAGCTCGTCTGGCGAGCGTGGCTGACCGAGCACCGCGCGGCGCAGCTGATCAAATCGCGCGCTGAGATCCCGGCTGGAGACGACCACTCGAGCCCGCATCAGCGCCTGATGCTCCCAGGTCCAGGCATCGCCTCGCTGATACCCTTCGAACGTTTCTATCCCTGTGACCAACATGCCGGAGCTGCCATTCGGGCGAAGGCGAAGATCAATCTCGTAGAGAATGCCGGCCGGGGTGGCCGTGGTCATGAAATGGACAAATTTCTGCGCCAGTCGGACGTAAAACGCACTGTTGTCCAAGGGCTTGTCACCCGATGTCTGCTGCCTGTCGCCATGACTCGAGTGGACGAAAACAAGATCGAGATCTGAGCCAAAACCGAGCTCGATACCCCCGAGCTTGCCATAGGCAATGACACCGACATCAGTCGGCGTCAAATTGCCATCGACAAGGCATTGCGGTTCGCCGTGTTTTTCACGAAGCGGTTTCTCGACCAGCAGCAGCACCGCTTCGATCAGGGATTCAGCAAGCCAGGTCAGTTGGTCACTGACCTTCATCAAAGGCAGCTCGCCGGTCAATTCCGCCATGGCAATCCGGAACTCGCGCGCTTGCCGAAACTGACGCAAAGTATCCATCTGGACGTCCAGTTCCTCTTCGCTCAAACGAGCCGCCATGGACATCGTTTCATTGCGTACGCTTGTCGCATCAGGCCAAGCCTGCACCGAACCATGTATCAGCAACTCATCAAGAACAACCGGCTGTCGCGTCACGAAATTGGCCAGCCACAGACTTTCACCAAACAGCTTGACGAGTAAGACCAGGGCTGAAGGTTTGTCGATCAAAGCCTGAAGGTAACCACTACGTCCGGCAACCGATCGGACAAACTTCAGGCATCGACTCAGTGCTTCATCCGCAGCTGGCAACCCACGGGTCGCTTGCATCAGGCGTGGGACAATTTCGTCAACACGTTCCTGTCCCCTAGCAGTCAAGCGCTGGTAATAGGCACCTCGACAAACACTGGCAACACTTGCCAGCAGCTCCTCTGTTGGCTCGATGCCATAGGCAGTGAGCGCATCGGCATAATCCTGCTCTTCAAGCTCGATACTACTTAACACTGCCCAACTGTCGCGCGCAGCGTTATCAACCGGGTCGGGCGAGTCAGTTTGACCGTCATCGCGAAACAAGGCGTTGAACATATGATCAACACGATTCTGATGCCCTGCAAGATCGTCTCTGAACGGCTGCCAGTCCGTGTACCCCATCAGACACAGAAGTCGTCGCTTATCCTGCTCATCAACCGGCAGGCTGTGCAGTTGTTCATCACGCATCATCTGCACGGCGTTCTCGGCGCGACGCAAAAAGCCATAGGCCTCATGCAGCCTGTCAACTTCCTCCTGAGGCATCAGATCCTGTCGCGCAAGCTCGTCCAGGACGGCTCGCAGCGAACGCAGTCTCAATCGAGTATCACGCCCTCCTCGGACCAGCTGAAACGCTTGAGCAATAAATTCGATTTCGCGAATACCGCCAGCACCGAGTTTCAGATTATCTACCATCTGCTTTTGTCGCAAGGACAAGGCGATCTTTCGTTTGAGCTCGCGCAGGGACTCAATGGCACTGTAATCAAGGTAACGCCTGTAGACGAATGGCGTGATCAACTCATCGAGTTCGCCAAGGCTTGTGGTGTCGCCAGTAATCGCTCGCGCCTTTATCATCGCGTAACGTTCCCAGTCGCGCCCTTGCGTCAGGTAGTAATTTTCCAGCCCATCAAAGTTGATGACCAGCGGCCCACTCTCACCAAAGGGTCGCAAACGCGTATCGACGCGGTATACAAAACCATCTGCTGTCGGCGAATTCAGCAAGCGTGTCAATTGTTGGGTGACACGGCGAAAGAAATCACCGTTGTCGATCGATTTTCGCCCATCGCTTGAGCCAGCGGAAGGGAACAGACAAATCAGATCAATATCTGACGAAACATTGAGTTCATAGCCACCGAGTTTTCCCATGCCGAGTACGATCAAGTGCTGCCTGATACCATCCTGAGAATAAGGTTCGCCAAAACGCGAGACACAATGGGCATCAGCCCATTCCGCTGCACATCGGATACAGGCATCTGCGCAAAGAGACAGTTGCAACAAAGTTTCGTCCAGAGATGCAATGCCGGTGATATCTCGAATCAGGATACGCAGCATCTGTTTGTGTCGGAACCGTCTTAGTGTCTGCATTTGCAGTGTTTCCAAAGCG
This sequence comes from uncultured Granulosicoccaceae bacterium, assembly GCA_964445655.1. Lineage (GTDB taxonomy): Bacteria > Pseudomonadota > Gammaproteobacteria > Granulosicoccales > Granulosicoccaceae > Granulosicoccus. The sequence continues at coordinate 4,751 of CAYULV010000136.1, forward strand.
GTGCGCGTTGCGTCCACCAATGACGCTTTATCGTGTAATGCGTCAAACGCCAACTGCAAATCGGCTTCGAGCGCAGCGAGTGTTGGCGGGACGGCGGAATCATCGAAGACGCCAAGGTCCAACAACTCCGCCAATGCATCGGGATACTGTCGACAAGTACGTGCGATATACGGACTTAGCGCACACACGGTATCCAGCTGCTGCTCGACAAGTGGATGTGAGGCGTGAGGGCCCAGTGCTGCGGTGATCTCCTGCACGGCTGTTAACACGGAGGCCGAAGCCTTCAAGTCCGCCGGACATTTAGGCGTAGTCAACCGATCGATCTCTAATCAAGCACCTGCTCATTGTGTGGACTTTAGCATGGGCAATGCCTGCCGTTCGGGTAGAATTGCAGCATGCCAAATCAGCTCGAACTCAATGAGGTGTCCGTCCAAATCGATGACCACCCGATCATCAGCGATGTCTCGTTTGCACTGAAGCCTGGCGAGATTGGCTGCCTGCTTGGGCCCAGTGGCTGTGGCAAGACCACCCTGCTTCGCGCCATCGGCGGATTTCAGAATCCATCTGCCGGTGAAATAATCATCGCTGACAAGACCGTCGCCACGGCAGACGCTCAGGCCAGTCCAGAGGAGCGCCGCATTGGCATGGTGTTTCAGGATCTTGCGCTGTTCCCGCATATGACAGTCAGAAAGAATGTCGCCTTTGGAATGCGCGGCTTCTCTCGTCGAGAGGTGGAGGCGCGAGTCGATGAACTCCTCGAGCTGGTTGCCATGCAACACTTCGGTGATAGTTACCCTCATCAACTCTCAGGCGGTCAACAACAACGGGTGGCCCTGATACGCGCGATGGCGCCGCGGCCCCCGGTGTTACTCCTTGATGAACCTTTCAGCAGTCAGGACACCGAGCGCCGAGTACAACTGGCGCACGAAGTTCGCGAGATACTCAAACGTGATGGCATTACCGCGATACTGGTCACGCATGATCAGTTCGAGGCATTTGCCATCGCTGATCATATAGGCGTCATGTCGGAGGGTCAGCTGCGTCAGTGGGACAATGCCTACAACCTGTATCACACGCCAGCTGATCGCTTTGTTGCAGACTTTATCGGTGAGGGTGTTTTCTTGTGTGGCAATACGCTTGAAAACAATGTCATTCAGACCGAGCTCGGGATTATCCATGGCGAATTGTCCGAGTCAGTACCACCGGGTACCTTGATCGAACTACTGGTCCGCCCGGACGACATCATTCACGACGATGCCAGCCCCAACAAAGCGACCGTCATTGCGCGTGACTTTCGTGGAGCCGATCATCTGTATACCTTGCGAATGCCAGGTAATACGCGATTACTGTGTCTTGCGCCTTCGCATCACAATCACCGAGTTGGTGAGGAATTTGGCTTACGTTTGCAGCTCGATCATCTGGTTATTTTTGATCGGGAATTCGATGAAGTAGAAAGCCGGTAGAGATCCCGAAACGCGCTTTTCCCACTCGCGCCATTCCTACTATGGTGTCCACGCCTGTTTAGGCGTAAAATCTACCATCACCCATGCTTCAACTCTATCGAAGAACGCTGTCTTTCTTCGCGGCAAAAAACCATGACCACTATAGATCACCGATCGTTGGACCAATTATCCGAGCTCATCGGTGGGGACAAGGAAACTTTGCATGAATTGATCAGTACCTTCCTCGAAGAAGGCACTGAAATTGTCGCATCAATGAATGCATCTCTTGCGAACAAGGACCTCGATGTTCTCAGACGAGGCGCACATTCAATGAAGTCAAGCGCTCAGGATTTCGGTGCAAAAACGTTGTCCGAAATGAATGCAAGCCTGGAATCGCAATGCAAAAACGAATGGCCAGACAATGCAGCGGCACAGCTTGAAGATATATCCAAGCAATTCTCCGCAGCCCATTCTGAATTGCAGCACTATATCGACAGTAACTAATAAAGCTGCTTACACTTCGATATCAGGGTTCCGCAACGACATAGAGCCTAGCTCTTCCATATCAGGTTTTCGCAACGACATAGGGTCTTGCTCTTCGGCCTCCTCCTTGGGCCCGACAAGAATCAAACCGATCACCAGTAACAACAATGCTGCCCAGGCTAGCAGCGGCAATGACTCGCCCAGCAACAATATACTCCAGACGATCCCGGCGAACGTTACAACAAAGCTTGATTGACTGGCAAATACTGCTCCGGCCGAACGAATAAGCGAGACTCGCAGTGACACACCCACCGCGGAAACAATTCCAAACAGAATGATAGCCAATACCAACGAGATGTTACCAGTATCCTTATCTAACGACAGCGGTACGAAATCATCAAATCCTATAACCAATGGTATTAACAAGACGACTGCAGCGACTGAGCAGCAACCAGTTGCCGCAGTCATATCAATATCATTCGGTAATTTTACGGTAATCAAGAGTGTGCGTAGTGCATAACCCAGCGGTCCAAGTAGAGCGAGCAACGCCCATATCCATATATTTTCGATTGTCGCCGAATCGCTGGTGGCAAAAATAACCATTGCGATTCCTGTCAAGCCAACGAAAAAACCGGCCAAACGCTTGAGATTGGCTTTTTCAATACCGATACTCGCCGCAAACGCAAAGACCATCAAGCCTTCTGTCGACAATATCAGAGCAATGATTGATGCAGGCAACTGCTGAGCGACAAGAAATATCACGGATTCACCAATAACTGTTGATAGAAACGCCCAAAGTGCAAACACCATAACCAATGAGCGATTCAGCTTAGGCAGCTTCCCACGATAGGCTGCATGTGGAATACACAAAAGCGAAACAATTATATTCGCCCACAGCGCAATACCAAACGGATGAGCAGCCGCCTCAGCAGCAATTCTAGACAGTACAACTCCAAGCCCGGAAATAACACCAACCGCCAGCAATACACCTGAGCTTTTTAACGTTCGTACTTGTTGCCTTAAACGTTTCTCGCGTTCAAATATCTGGCCAGTCATGTTGACAAAAACACGAGCCAGCTGACCGAGTGCATCTGTTCGACTGGCAACGTCATCGATATGCAAACTCTTTGGATCGACCATGCCATTTTCGAGCACCGCTGCCGCCCTGGTCAGGCGTTCTACCTGTTGCAAATGCTCCAACTCGCGGTCGCGATTGCGTTTCTTTTCCAAAGAGCTACTGAGACGAGCTTCCAATAAAACCGGATCAAAATCCTTGGACAGAAAATCCTGCGCGCCAAACTCAATCGCGCGCACTACGGCATCCATTTCACCGTCAAGTGCCGAGATAACAATTATTGGTATGTCGCGTAACTTCGGATCCTGCTTCATGAACTGCATGACTTCGAACCCATCCATACCGGGCATCATAATGTCCAGCAACAGTAGATCGAAATTTTCTTTCCGAAGTCTGTCCAATCCGAGCTGACCACTCTCGGCCGAGCTGGCTTCATAGTTCAGATGAGTAACAGCCAACTCAAGTTTTTTTCGGAACACTTTCTGATCATCAATTATCAGAATGCGTTCTTTTGTAATATTTGACATTTACTCTTGACGACTCTTGTGTAGATCAACGTCAGGCATTGCGAACATCATGAGCAACTTCTAGCGCGCTCACGAGTTCACTAATGCGGATTGGCTTGCTAACATACCCATCCATACCCGCCGTAAGATAACGTTCTCGGTCACCTTGCATCGCATTGGCGGTAGTTGCGACTATATACACCGGCCTGGCACTTTTGTCTTCAGCAGCTCGAATTGCCTTTGTTGCATCAACACCATCCATTTCAGGCATTTCGATATCCATCAAAATGACATCATAGTTCGCATCGAGCTGTTTACTGACCGCTTCAGCACCATTAGAGGCGATTTCCGGCTGATAACCCAAACGACCCAAGACCAGGGAGGCGAGCTTCTGGTTGGTCTTGTTATCATCGACCAGCAGGATGTTCAATGGCATTTTATTCGCCAACTCTTTATCCAGTTCTCGATCCTTCTTACTTTCACGTCGCTTGAACGCAGTCGCTTTTTCCGAAAATGTATCCATCATGATATCGAGCAAAGCTGATGGCTTAATTGGCTTTGCCAGCTTTGCAGCAAATTCAGCTTCTTCAAGTTCATTTTTTGGTACATCCGATAAAGTCGCCAGAGAACTCAACAAGATAAGCGGTAGCTCTTGTGCCGTTTTGTACTGGCGGATTTTTCGTGCCAACTCGATACCATTCATATCCGGCATGCTCATATCCAGGATGGCAATATCATAGTGTTGCCCATCACGAATACGATCCAATGCCTCAACGGGAAATTCTGTTTGCTCGCTGGACATCGCCCATTCTTCAGCCTGAATTGACAATATCCTACGGTTCGTTAAATTGTCATCGACAATCAATAGCTTCTTGTTGGCCAAATCCGGTTTGATCTCATGTAAGGCGACACGCCTTTGAATCGTAGCTTTCGGGAAAACCGTAGTGAAATGGAAAGTTGTACCTTTCCCTAATTCGCTTTCGACCCAAATGCGCCCACCCATCATTTCGACAAGGTTCTTTGAGATCGCCAGGCCCAGGCCTGTTCCGCCATATATGCGTGTCGTCGATGCATCGACTTGAGAAAAGGAATTGAACAGCATGCCAATTTTGTCTTCGGCAATGCCAATTCCCGTGTCAGCAATCGAGAAGTGAATAACTGTCTGCAAATCAGAAGCATCATCAGTGCGATTCGCCAGAACTGTCTCATCTTCCGGGGAAGCCAATGCAACACGTAACACAATCTCACCCTTACTCGTAAATGTAATCGCATTGTTAAGCAGATTGAGCAATACTTGTCGGAGCCGCCCGGCATCTGCAACGACCCCTTCCGGGGTATCTCGTTCGAGTAAATAAGCAAGGTTGAGATTTTTTTTGTCTACGCTGGTAGTTACAAGATCCAAGGCACCTTCGATGCACTCCCGCAGATCGGTGACTTGAGGATCCAAATCAAATTTGCCCGCCTCAATCTTGGAAAAATCGAGTACATCATTGATTACAGTTAACAGTGATTCGGCACTATCGACAATGGTACGAGTGAAATCCTCCTGCTCCTGGTCAAGTTCTGTGTTCAACATGAGATTACTCATCCCGATGATGCCATTCATTGGCGTTCTGATCTCATGGCTCATGGTCGCAAGAAACGTACTTTTTGCAGAGGTTGCCTGTTCCGCGATATCACGAGCCGAACGCATGGTTGCTTCCGCTTCCTTAAGTTCAGTGATATCAAAATACGTCAACATATACCCGCCCGCCGGTAGCGCTATACACTGATGCTGCAATGTTCTTCCGTCGGCTAGTGACAGTTCTTGACGCTCGCTGGAGTTGGAACGAATGGCCTCGATTCGTGCTGCGACAAAATCGTCCCATTCTTCATCGGGCACTGTATACGCTCCACGCTCACGGGTATAAGCCATGTCATCAAGCAATGTGGGCCTGTCTTTGTAAAATGACTCTGGAATATTCCAGAGCTTTCTATAGGCATTGTTAGTTATATGGATATCAAGCTCATTGTCCATGAACAAGACTCCGTAATCGATATTTTCAAGTACAACGTTCAATTCGTTGAGTACGGCGTCCTTCGCCTCCGCCGCTTCTGCCAGAAGTTGCTGACGGTGTTTGAGTTCCGTTATATCCGAATAGATCGAGACCGTTCCACCACTGGCAGTTCTACGTTCATCAATGCGTAACCACTGACCATCCAGTCTTTCCTGTTCGTAGGCCGATCCTCCCGGATTCTTGTGGCGCTCGATTCGTTTAGCTACCCATGTATCAGGGTCGTTCTTCGCCTCCGGTATCAAACCGCGCTCCACTGATTCCCGGATGATCGTTTCAAACGTGACACCTTCTTCGAATTGCTCCTCCATCCCAGGATGCAATCCGCTGCGGAAACGGTCATTGGATAACAACAAACGATCATCTTTATCGTACAAACAGAATCCATCGGACATGCTATCCAAGGC
>CAYULV010000137.1:0-10701 GCA_964445655.1 uncultured Granulosicoccaceae bacterium
CAATGAAAATCCCTATCCGCCGTCGCCAGAGGTATTCAAGGCAATTGCTGCGGTAGCAGGTGATGAACTTCGCCGTTATCCAGACCCTGAGTCAACTGCTCTTTGTCAGACGCTTGCCAACTATCACGGTCTTGGTCTGGATGAAGTATTCGTTGGAAACGGTTCCGATGAAATACTGGCCTTGTCTTTTTTGGGCTTTTTTACCGGTGGCCCTGCGTTGCAATTTCCGGCGGTCAGTTACAGCTTTTATCCGGTGTATTGTGATCTTTATGATATTCCTCAACGACCAATTCCACTAACTGATAAATTTGAAATCCGACTTGATAACTTTACGGTAAATGACGGTTGTATCATCTTCCCCAACCCGAATGCGCCGACAGGTCGTGCCTTGTCACGAAAAGCCATTCGCACACTGCTTGAACGACACACTGAGTATCTTGTTGTAGTGGACGAGGCGTATATTGATTTCGGTGCGGAGAGCGCAATCCCTTTGATAAAGGAATATCCGAATCTGTTGGTTAGCCAGACCTTTTCAAAGGGACGTTCGCTGGCAGGTATGCGTATAGGGGCCGCCTTTGCTCAGGCATCGCTGATAGAAGGATTGAAGCGGGTCAAGAATTCTTTCAATTCATATCCCATTGATGTGCTCGCACAACGCGCTGCTGTCGCCTCATTAAACGATGACGATTACTTCAGGCAAACGGTTGCAGCCGTTATCGACACTCGCACTGAATGCATTCGAGAGCTTCAACTGCGTGGTTTTGATGTGTTGCCAAGCGCTGCGAATTTTGTCTTTGCGCGACCCACAAAAAGCTCGGCACAGGCTGTGTTTGAAATACTGAACAAACAAAATATTCTGGTGCGTTACTGGTCACGTGAACCCATAGCCGAATGGCTTCGGATATCAATAGGAACGCCTCAGGATATGGCAAAGATGTTTGCTGCGCTTGATGCGCTGGTATCCTGAGACGTGAAAGATGTCTTGATGTGGCACTGCCAACGCAGGGGGGGCATCCTGTTGCTGCTGGCGTCTGTTGTCAGTGGTTGCGCGATTTTCGATCGCTCGCCGGAAAATGTGGATGATGCGAGCAAATCCACTGTTGCTGTTTCGAGTAAAGCTGACGATCAAGAAGAGAAGCCGGGTGTGCTCGAACAGGCGACCGTGATCGTTGACGACGCGCAGCGAGTTGCGTCCTTACGCTTTCTCAATTTCATGGCCGAGGTAGATGGTTTCTTCTCTGACGGGAGTGATAAAGCCGACGCTGTCAGCAATGAGAGTTGGGCACGGTTGCGTGTGGATGCCGAAAAGCCAGGCGACGAAGATGCAGAAATTGGTGGATCGATCAAAGTGCGCGCGGTGTTTCCTGAAACCGAACGCCGCCTTCGTCTTTTGTTGAGTACTGAAGATGACGAATCGGACTTCGGAGAGGTTGAAAACACGTCAACTTCCAATGACGGCCAGAACGCGTCGCTGGCGCTGCGATTCATTCGCTCGGCGCGCAAGAAATCCAGCGTGAATTTTGATCTCGGTGTTCGTCAGCGCGACAGTGCTGTGCAGATTTTTGGGCGAATCAACACCACCTACCGTGACGAATTTTGGGAAAATTGGACAGGTCGATACTCCAATAGTTACTATTACTTCTCAAAATCGGGGTTCGAAAATCGTCTGAATCTCGTCTTTCGGCGGCCGCTATACAATAAACAGGACCTGTTCTTTCGTACATCTACCGATTTTAACTGGCGCAATGGGCAAAAAGGCGCTGTAATTGATGAGACACTCGGGATCTATCGGCAAATCAGTGATTCAAAATCGCTCGCTGTCGAGGGCTTGGCCAGTTACCACACCGCGCTCAATGACGGGGTGGACGAGCGTTTTCGCGGCTCGGAGCTCCGTGTTCGCTGGCGACATAATGTGTGGAGAGAATGGTTTTTTTATGAGTTCTGGCCTTCGGTTTCCTGGCCGGCGTCGAATCAGTACAGAAGTGCGTATGGAGCACTTCTGCGAATTGAGGTAGTTATAGGACAACAGTAATGCGGCTCGTCTGTATCAGTGATACCCATGGAGATCATGAATTGGTCACATTGCCGGAAGGTGATGTGTTGATTCATGCTGGTGACATAAGTGCGCACGGCACCGCTGAGGACACGCGAAAATTCATCGACTGGTTTGGTCGCCAGGCGTTCAAGCACCATATCTTTATCGCTGGCAATCACGATGCCTTCTGTGAGTCAGATCCTCAACAAACGCAGCAGTGGAGCAAGGACGCAGGTGTTACCTGGTTGAACGATTCAGGTTGTGTCATTGAAGACACATCTTTTTGGGGTTCGCCGATTACGCCGCGGTTTTTACATTGGTCTTTCATGCGTGACCCAGGTGAGGATATTGAGAAACATTGGAAGATGATTCCTGAAGATACGCAAGTCCTTATCACTCATGGGCCACCTCAGGGCATTCTTGATGAGGTCAATCGCAGCACCTCGGAAGTTGAAAGCACGGGTTCCAGATCATTGCTGGCGCACATCAGGCAGCACCCACCACAACTGCATATATTCGGACACATTCATGAATGTTATGGCTTGCATCGCGAACATGGGGTTGATTTTCATAACGTCAGCACCATGAATCAGGGGTACAAGATTCAAAACGCGCCGGTCGTCGTCGATATATAAGAATCCTCAGGAGGCTTTGTGGTTGCTCGGTACAAATACGAAATAGCAGGCGCGTTTGTTATCGCGGCGCTTTTTTCAAGTGTCAACAGTGCTCAGGCGCAGACAGCTGAAGATGCATCGGCTGCCTGTCTCGAAGCGGCACGCATGATCGAAGAAAATGACTTTACCAATGCACTTGATGAGGCGAAGTGGTGTGTGGAAAGTCTTGAGCAACTCAAGCGCGAACGTGCGTTTACTGTGTTTCCTGATGAAATCGATGGTTTTGTCGGTGGTGAGCTGCAAAACGAGAGCGCCTTGGGCATGAGCATGATCGAGCGTGATTACACCCGTGATGGCGATATCATTTCTGTTTCTCTGATATCCGGAGTTGCTGGCGGAGGCTTTGCAGCTGGAGGTTTGGCGGCACTAGCCCAACTCGGTCTTGGTGCGGGCGGGGCTGGCAAGAAAATCAGGGTGCAAAAGCGTACCGTGATTGATATGAGCGAGTCTTCAGGCAACGCTCAATATTTAGTGCAACTCAAAAGTACCCAAGGGATGCTGACGATCTCGTCGGAAAATCTTTCTTCTGACGAAGTACTGACTTTTGTTCGTGCATTCCCCATCAAGGATCTGGATGAGGCGCTGGAACCTTGATTTGATGGAATCATGAAACTCGGACAACCAGTGTGAGTTGTTGCGTCGACACACTGTTCGTTTGTACACAAAAAAGCCGGCTGTGATGCCGGCTTTTTTTGTTTCTGACAAAGCCGACAGTTATTTTGCCGAGTACAGTCCTGAGATGTAATTTGCCACGGCGTCAATTTCTTTATCGGTCATGCGATGAGCAATGCCACGCATCATTTCATTCGCATCGTTGGCTCGTTCGCCAGACCGGAAGAGGCGAAGCTGGTCTGCAATGTACTGGGTGTTCTGACCTGCAAGCACCGGGAAGTTTGCTTGGGGATTGCCGACCCCTGTAGGTCCGTGGCAGGCACTGCAGGCTGCAATACCGGCGTTGGTGATGCCGCCGCGATAAATGCTTTCACCCAAGGCAAGATTCTCTTCGCTGGCAATGCTTTGGATGCTCGCCAGAGAACTGAAATGGGCGGCAAGATCAGCCATATCCTGGTCCGACAGTGCCGCGACCTGACCGACCATCAGCGCATTCACGCGGGCGCCGGATTTGTAGTCTTGCAACTGCTTTTCGATGTAAGCGGCGTGTTGCCCCGCAAGATTCGGGAAGGCTGGCTGGATAGCTTTGCCGTCAGCGCCATGACAGGCGGCGCATACGGCAGCCTTCGCTTTTCCAGCCGCGGCGTCACCTGCGGCAAGGGCCGCAGAGTTTCCGAGCCATGCGCAGAGCAGCGCAGCGCACAGGGTCCACTTCTTCATGAGTACTCCGAAAATATAAGTTATATGTTTATGTTGTCTGACGCCTTGACCGTCGCAGTAGTCTGAGGCGCTAGACTTCAGGGGCGCGTGAGGTTCGGGCTGTCCCGCTTCACGACTCCAAGCATTCCTTGAATTTTAGCAGACCCACTGCAGGCAACGGACCAAACATGAGCACTTCGAAGGTGAACAAGGCTTATTTCAGCGCTCAGTTCGAGACCAGCGCCAGTGATTCGCGACAATGTCCGGAATCGATTGCTGAAGTCGCCTTTGCGGGTCGATCGAATGCCGGAAAATCCAGTGCCATCAACACCATTACCAGAAATGGCAAGTTGGCTCGTACCAGCAAGACGCCAGGGCGCACCCAGCTGATCAACCATTTTGCGCTCGGCGAAGGGCGATATCTGGTGGATTTGCCTGGTTACGGTTACGCGCAGGTATCAAAGACACGCCAGAAGGCCTGGCAGCGGGCCATGACCCACTATCTCGTCTCGCGAGATGCCCTGTGCGGATTGGTGCTCGTGATGGATATTAGACACCCACTAACTGAGGCTGACTGGCAGCTGATCGAAATTCAGCAACAAGGCGAGTCTGGCCTGCATATCCTCCTGACCAAAGCGGACAAGCTGTCGCGAAGTCAGGCCAGCCGCGCGATTGTGGGTGTCCAAAAGGGGCTAGAGGAGGGAGGCGTCGAGGCGACCTTGCAGATGTTCTCGGCACTTAAGGCAAATGGGGTGGAGGATACGCACGCGGTGCTGGATAACTGGCTTTTCGGTATTCCCCTGCCCGAGTGACGGGGTTTTCTTGCGTAACGTTACTTTTCGTAACATCATTGATTCATTCGTTTCAGGAAAAGGTGTGGTGAATCTGTTGTAGTGAGCTAAGTATTTGAAAATAAAGGAAAATAATAGAATTCTCGGGAATTGGGTTAGGATTTCATATACTCGGTGCAGAGCTTAATGCCGGTTTCGGTAGGGCTGCTGCGCGTTGGAAACTCATCAGGATGAGAGTCTGCAAGATCCCATCGACAAGGCTCCCAGTTTGTACAAGACAACGGTAACCATGGCTCTCGCCCGTCGTAGGTGTCGGGTTCGGCGTCCGACGACGGGGGCCATGATTTGAGTTTCTACATACATATCCACGAGGAGAATGACTAAATGACTAAAAAGACAAGCAATAATTGGTCGCGTCGCGATGTACTCAAAGCGAGTGCTGCTACCGCAGCTGTTACTGGTGCGCCGATGTTTTTTTCTCGTCACGCCTATGGCGCTGACTTCCTGAACAACCCGGGGGACGGCGGTACTGTCACTTTGGGCTTCAACGTACCGCAGTCAGGTGCTTACGCTGACGAAGGTGCTGATGAACTGAGAGCCTACAAACTCGCTGTCAAACATCTGAACGGTGAAGGCGATGGCGGCATGATGAACACCATGCAGCCGAGTGAGCTGAAAGGTAACGGTATTCTCGGCAAGAAAGTCGAGTACGTGACAGGTGATACACAGACTAAATCTGACGCGGCACGTGCTTCTGCGAAGCGCATGATCGAAAAAGATGGTGTTGTCATGGTCACAGGTGGTTCTTCTTCTGGTGTTGCGATCGCGGTACAGGGTCTCTGCCAGGATGCGGGTATCATCTTCATGGCTGGTCTTACACACTCAAACGACACGACTGGTAAAGACAGAAAAGCCAATGGCTTCCGCCACTTCTTTAACGGTTTCATGTCGGGTGCAGCACTTGGTCCAGTACTGAAAAATGCATACGGTGAAGAGCGAACTACTTACCACTTGACTGCTGATTACACTTGGGGTTGGACGCAAGAAGAGTCAATCATTGCCTCTACTGAGAACATTGGTTGGAAAACTGCTCAAAAGACACTGACGCCAGTAGGCGCGGGTGACTTCTCGCAGTACATCACACCAGTTCTGAACTCAGGTGCTGATACGCTGGTCCTCAACCACTATGGTAAGGACATGATCAACTCCCTGACTCAGGCCATCCAGTTTGGTTTGAAGGACAAGCAGGTCAATGGTAAAGACTTCCAGATCATCGTTCCTTTGTATTCACGTCTGATGGCACAGGGTGCTGGCGAAAACGTTAAAGGCATCTATGGTTCAACCAACTGGCACTGGTCATTGAGCGACGCTGGTTCACAAGCGTTCGTTAAATCCTTTGGTCAGGAATATGGTTTCCCTCCTTCACAGGCTGCACATACTTGTTATGTACAAACTCTGCTGTATGCAGATGCTTGCGAACGCGCTGGAACATTCGAGCCTTGTGCAGTTGTCGCGGCTCTCGAAGGTCACAAGTTCGACGGCCTGGGTAATGGTCCTACCGAGTATCGTGCCGAAGATCACCAGTGCTTCAAAGATGTACTGGTTGTGAAGGGTAAAGATAACCCGTCATCGCAGTTTGACCTCCTCGAAGTTGTGGAAGTCACTCCGCGTGCTCAGGTTGAATACCCAGCTGATCACCCAATGTTTGCCGGTGGTGATCTCGGTTCTTGTAATAACGGCGCCTGATTCCACTTCAGGAATTAGTTCGATCGTAGGGACGCGGGTCATGGTGCAAGCCATGACCCGTTTTTCCCTGAATCTGACGGATCATGGTTTGTGCGTCGTTTTTGTCTGACCGAGCACGAAACCATCTGTCATTCCCCTGATCAATTTCACAGCAATCCCCTGACTTGAAACGTTAGGCTGGGGAGAGTTTTTTTGATTGGTTTTACCAAGCGCGGAGCAGCTGAGTGGACGCGATATTTCTACAAATTTTGAATGGTCTGGACAAGGGCGGTGCGTACGCGCTGATTGCTCTTGGGCTGACTCTGGTTTTCGGCACCCTTGGGGTGGTGAATTTTGCGCATGGCGCACTTTTTATGTTTGGCGCTTTTTGTGCGGTTTCGCTGGAAAAGGTGTTGACCATATCCACCAAGGTAAAGGATGAAAGCATCACCTTTTTTGATGCCTACAAGGAAGTGCCTATTCTGGAAGCCAAGTTTCCCGTCGCCGGTGCATTCATTGTCGATTATTCCGTGCCGTTTGCTGTGCTCTTGTCGATACCCATCATGTTGCTTATCGGTCTGGCCATGGAACGTGGCTTGATTCGACATTTTTACAAACGCCCACACGCTGATCAGATTCTGGTGACTTTTGGTCTGGCGATCATTTGTGCCGAGATCATTCGCCATTATTTCGGTGCTAACCCTATTCCTCAATCTGCTCCGTCGGCTGTTTCGGGTAGTGCAAACATCGGGTCCTGGATTGGTCTGGGTGAGAATGTTGTCTATCCCTGGTGGCGAATCATTTATCTCGGTTTTTCCTTGAGCATCATTGCCGCTGTATTCGGTTTTCTACAATTCACCACCTTTGGCATGGTCGTCAGAGCTGGCATGCAGGATAGAGAGCAGGTGGGTTTGCTCGGAATCAATATTCAACGTCGATTCACGATTGTCTTTGGCCTCGCCGCAGTGGTTGCTGGTGTTGCCGGGGTTATGTACACGCCCATATTGCCCCCCGACTACAACATGGGAATGGACTTTTTAGTGCTGTCCTTTGTTGTTGTGGTGGTTGGTGGCATGGGGTCTCTCGGCGGTGCTGTTTTAGCAGGCTTTCTGCTCGGCATACTTCAATCCTTTGCTTCGATGAACGAGGTCAAAAGCGTTCTGCCGGGTATCGATCAGATCATCATTTATCTTGTTGCCGTTATAGTCTTGCTGGTTCGTCCGCGAGGCTTGCTCGGTCGCAAGGGCGTGATGGAGGACTAGGAGATAGCCATGAATAAATTATCCGCAGTGCAGGATTGGGTTCTTTTCTTCGGTTTTGCGGCAGTCGTTCTGACCATGCCGATCTGGTTGGAGCCGTTTGGTGCGAACTATCCGGATCTGATGCAGAAGTTCGCTATTTTTGGCGTCTTTGCCATTGGCTTCAATATTCTCTTTGGCCTGACTGGTTATCTGTCTTTTGGCCACGCGGCATTTCTGGGAGTCGGTTCCTACACGGCAGTGTGGACGTTCAAGCTCATGACCATGAACGTACTTCCCGCAGTAATTTTCAGTGTCATCGTTGCTGGCATTTTTGCTTTCCTGATTGGCTTTGTGAGCTTACGCCGCTCAGGAATTTACTTCTCGATACTGACACTGGCTTTTGCACAGATGTCCTATAACCTGGCCTATTCTGTATTGACACCGATTACCAACGGTGAATCAGGCCTGCAGTTGAGTCTTTCTGATCCTCGAGTCGTGGATTCGATGGCGGGTATCGTCGCCGGTCGTAGTTTGCCGTCAACCAACCTCTTTGGTATCAAGATGAGCGGCTTACCCGGGTTTTACTTTTGTGCGGTTGTGTTAATCATCGCGTTCTTCATCGCAATGCGTATAACCCGCTCGCCTTTTGGCATGATGCTCAAAGCGATCAAGTCGAACCAGACTCGAATGGCCTATACCGGGTTCAACACACGCCCTTATCTTATCTGGGCATTTGTAATTTCAGGTATGTATGCAGGTCTTGCGGGCGCTTTGATGGCGTCAACTGATCCATTGGCAGGTGCTGAGCGCATGCAATGGACAGCTTCTGGTGAAGTCGTTTTGATGACAATACTCGGCGGGGCTGGAACTCTGATCGGTCCAGTACTCGGTGCTGCTCTGATCAAGTATTTTGAGAACATATTTTCTGCATTCAATGATCAAAAATTGTTTGAGGTGTTTTCATTCGTGCCCGATGGCCTGCAAAATTTCGTTGTCGCGCTCACCAGTCAGTTTGTCGGAGACGGCTGGCATTTGACCTTGGGTCTCTTGTTCATGATCGTTGTTATTTTCCTGCCAGGTGGAATCATGGAAGGTGTACGTCGAATCGGCGCCTTGTTCCAGCGTAAAAAGACGCCCGTAGCGCCTGTATCGGTCGCTACTGAAGGGGGTGCCAGTCATGGATAATGTTGTTCTCCATGTCGCTGATGTGCACAAGAGCTTCGCGGGTCTTCATGCGCTGAGTGATATCGACCTTTCCGTCAAGGAAGGCGAAACACACGCGATCATCGGGCCAAATGGTGCTGGTAAATCCACCTTGCTCAATGTCTGTATCGGTCGCTTGAAGCCTGATTCGGGTCATGTAGTTTTCGATGGTGAAAACTTGATTGGCAAGCAGCCGCACCAGATAAACCAGCTTGGTGTTGTGCGTGTATTTCAGACGCCTGAGATCTTTCCCGAGTTGAGTTTGCTAGAGAACGTCATGGTGCCGATTCTCGCCAAACGCGACGGCTCGTTCAAATTGAGCTGGTTTCGTCGTTTCTCTGGTGAGACAACGGTGAGGCAAAAAGCCGAGCAAGTTCTGACTGATCTGGCGCTTGGGTCATTTATAAGTGATGAAGCCGGTAGCCTGTCACGTGGTGACAAAAGGCGCCTCGAACTGGCAATGGGTTTGGCTCAGGAGCCGCGGTTATTGCTGCTTGATGAGCCGACAGCCGGTATGGCACGACATGATACCAATGCGACGATCGCGCTTCTTAAAGAGATTAAGAAACAGGGCATGACCAAGATCATTATCGAACATGACATGCACGTGGTGTTTAGTCTTGCCGATCGTATCTCGGTACTTGCCGGTGGACGCATCATCTGCCAGGGGACACCTGAAGAGGTCAAGGCAGATCCACGCGTGAAAGAAGCTTACCTTGGCGAGGAGCAAGTCTAATGAGCAAGGCACAGGCCGTTGTCCCTACACCTGCCACTGATGCTTACTTCAGTGTTCAGGGATTAAAAGCTTATTACGGCGACAGTTATATCGTTCAAGATGTATCTTTCTCGGTAAACGAAGGTGAGATCATTGCGCTTCTTGGGCGTAATGGTGCTGGTAAAACATCAACCCTGCGAGCAATAGCGAGGGCTGCTGAGCCAGAACTTCGCGAAGGTGGTGTGTGGCTGGGTGGTCAGTCGATCCATGAAATGCAGGATTTTGAAGCGGCCTTGGCAGGCGTTCAACTTGTCCCCGAAGACCGGCGCATCATTGCTGGGCTCACCGTTGAAGAGAATATGGACCTGGCGACTATCTCAGGTGAATCAGGCTGGGACTACGAACGAATTTATCAGCTCTTCCCGCGACTTAAAGAACGACGCAAGCAAGAAGGCACAACCTTGTCTGGTGGTGAGCAACAGATGCTGGCAATTGCCCGAGCTCTTGCTCGTGATATCAAACTGTTGCTTTTGGATGAACCCTACGAAGGCCTCGCCCCGGTGGTTCGTCACGACATTGAAAAAGCCCTGATAGAAGTCAAGGCAACCGGTATCACCACGATACTCGTCGAGCAGAACGCCGTCGCCGCCCTCAAGCTCGCCGACCGAGCCCTGATTCTCGACACCGGCGAAATCGTCTTCGACGGCTCCGCCGAAGAAGTACTCAACAACGAAGAACTCCGCCACGAGTATTTGGCTATCTAACGGGTCGGACCACGGTAACAGTTTGATCTACCAAGAAAAAGGGCCTGAAAAGGCCCTTTTTTGTTGCTTATATCAGCGTTTCAGGTCGAATTTAGTCGTTCTAATTTGCGCTGTATGGGTGGGGCGAACTATTCAAGCTACTTAGGAGCGCTGCTGCTCATCAGCGTGTCTAGCGGGTTATGCTGAGTGTTCAGGCTCGGCCATGATGGTTGAAACTTCCATCGTCTCTTTACGTTACGCCG
>CAYULV010000138.1:0-6656 GCA_964445655.1 uncultured Granulosicoccaceae bacterium
CGTTGCAGGTTCAAACGCAAGTTTCGCAACACAACATCTGAATCATGTGCCGACACATCGTCGACACTTGGCTTGGCAGGTGTTGCAACAGATTTAAGTTTTACCCTTGCCGCATTCGCAGCATCTGATGTACCAGGCGCTACTGTTGTCGCCGTTGCAGCTGTTAAGGGACTGACAGTTGCCAAGGTGGCTTTTGTCGGATTTCCTTGTCGCGAATCGTATTCATGCGACCTTGACTTGAAATTGTTCATGGCAGGAACCGACGACTCAGCTAATGCGACATCCACAAAAGACAACAGGATCGCTGACGCTGCCCCCCATTGAACTTGAGTGATTCGCGCGATAAGACGCACCGGCTTACCGTCGCGACTGGTGGCGCCAAGCGCGACACGTTCGCCAAGATCACCGCGAACGTCAGTACGACTATCGAGCGAGAATTCACTGATCCGTTCAAGTTCACCCGGGTTGAATATTTGTTGCGTCTGACCGGTGTCGATCATGCTTTGCGCAGTTGCGAAACCCAGCACATGCGCGGCATTGTCATTGGCAAACAACACCGCCTTCCCGGCGATGATAAGGCTGCCCTGAATCCCTTCGTTGAAAAGTGTCTGGTAGTCGATCGTCAAGGCTGAGCGCACGGTGCTCGGTTGCGGGCCGCTGACCAGCCGAATGTCGATACCGGCCACTTGATCATCGGCGGTCAACACAGGCGTTCGAACAATCATCGCCTGGTTGTTTGCCTGATTGGCTAGTTTGCCCATATCAAGCTCGGCAAGATTGATCGCACTGATATCGGCCTGCGCGGAAAAGATCGTCTGGCTGTCGAGTGCCATCTGTTCACGGGCGACCTGCCGCGGAAAGATGTCGAAGTCAGTCTTGCCGATAATTTCGTCAGGTGAGTTTTTGCCCAGACTCCGCGCAAAGGCTGTCGAGCAGGCTCGATAGACCAGATGCTGGTCTTTCAAGGCAACGCGATCGCTTTGCAGTTCGGACGAATCGGCCTGTCTCATCGTTGGAACCACTCGATACGCTTGAACGACGTCAGTCGCACTGTAGGGGGACGAATTTTCACTCCCCGATTATAGTTCAGCCATCGCAGGCTGCCGGGAAGATCAGACCTTGATCACAGGCCGTTTTGTGCTCGGTATCGCAGAAAAATCTGTTGTATTTATGCCACTAGCTCAAAGGTTGCGTCGGTACTGCCCACCCACCTGAAACAGCGCCTCAGTGAGCTGACCGAGGGAACAACACTCAGCGGCCCGCATCAATGCCGCAAACACATTGCCATTGGCAATCGCGGTCGATCGAACATCATCGATTGCCCGTAAAGCGGCCTCCTCATGACGCTGGTGAAAGTCTTCGAGCCGAGCGATCTGCTGGTCCTTCTCGTTGTCACTTGAGCGAGCCAGCTCGATATCCGGTAGCTCATCACCCTCAGGATTCTTGAACAGATTGACACCAATGATCGGCAGGCTGCCATCATGCTTGCGATGTTCATACAACATCGATTCATCCTGAATCTTGCCACGTTGGTAGCCGGTTTCCATGGCCCCAAGCACGCCACCCCGATCCGACATGCGATCGAACTCAAGCAACACCGCTTCTTCGACAAGGTCGGTCAGTTCATCAATGATGAAACTACCTTGTTGCGGGTTTTCATTTTTAGCCAAGCCCCACTCGCGATTGATGATCAATTGAATCGCCATGGCGCGACGCACGGATTCATCAGTCGGCGTGGTCACAGCCTCATCATAGGCGTTAGTGTGCAAGGAATTGCAATTATCGTAGACCGCGATCAAGGCTTGCAAGGTAGTACGAATATCATTGAAGGCCATCTCTTGTGCATGCAGCGAACGACCGGAAGTCTGAATGTGATACTTCAGTTTCTGACTACGTGCATTTGCTCCATAACGCTCACGCATGGCTACCGCCCAGATACGCCGGGCAACTCGCCCGAGCACGCTGTACTCGGGGTCCATACCGTTACTGAAAAAGAACGACAGGCTTGGTGCAAAATCATCAATATTCATCCCACGTGCAAGATAACTTTCCACGTAGGTGAAACCGTTTGACAAGGTCAAGGCAAGCTGCGTAATCGGGTTGGCACCCGCTTCGGCGATGTGGTAGCCCGAGATTGAAACCGAGTAGAAGTTCTTCACATCATGTTCGATAAACCATTGCTGAATATCGCCCATCAGCTTGAGGCTGAACTCAGTTGAGAAGATGCAGGTGTTCTGCCCTTGATCCTCTTTAAGTATGTCAGCCTGCACGGTGCCACGAACGCGGCGATAGGTATCCTGTTCCAGCTCTGCGGCCTCTGCATCGTTTGGTTCGCGACCATTTGTCTCTACAAAAGCTTTTCGCTGCTGACGTACAGCGGTCAGAAAATAAAAGGCGAGTATCGTTGGCGCAGGCCCGTTGATGGTCATCGACACCGATGTCGCAGGATCACACAAATCAAAACCGTCATACAGAATCTGCATGTCTTCAACGGTTGCCACCGAGACACCGGAATTACCGACCTTGCCGTAAATGTCCGGTCGTACGGCAGGATCATTGCCATACAAGGTGACCGAATCAAATGCGGTCGATAAACGCTTTGCCTCTGAATGCTCCGACAAGGCCTTGAAGCGACGATTGGTGCGGGCCGGATCGCCTTCACCGGCAAACATGCGGGTCGGATCTTCGTTGACACGTTTGAACGGAAACACACCTGCGGTGTAAGGGAAATAGCCTGGCAGATGTTCGCGGCGCAACCAGCTGAGCATGTCACCATCATCATGATAGTTCGGTAACGATACCTTTGACATGACCGTGCCGGACAAGGACGTAATCGTTAGCGAATCATCGGATGCGGTGTAGGTGTCTGCTATTGCCGGCCATGCTTTGAGAAGCTCATGACAATCGGTAGACAGTGCGGCATCTCGCTCTTTAATCAGACTTGCCAGAGCGTCAGACTCATCAGTTTTAGTCTTATCAGTTGATGAGTAGTCCGCGCTGCCATTCTCCAGCAATGTTCTCGCCGTGTTCAGATGTTGGCGTTCCCTTGCGATGATCGCAGACGCATCAGTCTGTGCGTGATAGCGCCTTAGCGTATCCGCAACATCAGACAGGTAACGCTGTCGCGAGCTTGGAATGATGACGCTTTGTCGCGTGCTTTCACGCGTGTCGACCTTGGGCAAGCTGCCCGGTTGCAGCGTTAAACCATGGCGATCAAGTTCAGCTATGAGCGCCTGATACAAAGCTGTGACGCCATCGTCATTAAAGCGCGCGGCGATCGTGCCAAACACCGGCATGTCGTCGACACTTTGCGCAAACGCTTGCCGATTGCGCTGCACTTGCTTGCGCACATCACGCAAGGCGTCATCCCCGCCTTTGCGTTCCAGCTTGTTGATTGCAATAACATCGGCAAAATCCAGCATGTCTATCTTTTCAAGCTGACTGGCTGCACCAAATTCTGGTGTCATCACATACAGAGAGACATCACTCAATGACACAATGCCGGCATCACCTTGTCCAATACCCGGTGTTTCAACAATAACCAGATCGGCGCCGGCAAGGCGGCAGGCCGCAACCATCGCTGGGACACCCTCCGGCACCTCGTTGGCCGCATCACGGGTCGCAATCGAGCGCATGAAGATACGCTCATGCTCGATGGCATTCATGCGAATTCTGTCACCGAGCAATGCACCACCGGTCTTGCGCCGCGTCGGATCGATAGCCAACAAGGCAACCGATATAGAGTCTTGTTGATCGAGACGCAACCGACGTATCAACTCATCGGTCAACGAGGATTTACCAGAACCGCCCGTACCGGTTATGCCAAGCACCGGCGCTGCCGTTTTCATTTCAGCCGCGCGTGCCAGCAAGCGGTCGCGCTCCCCATCACCGAGTTGACCGTTTTCTATAAGACTTAGCAAACGCGCCAGTGAACGATGAGCTTGACGATCAAATGTGGAAGTTGCTGGCGCAAACAGATCGGTAACGGTCGCGTTACTGTTCACCTGACTCCAGCTTTGTCGAGTGGATTCGATCATGTGATCGATCATCCCCTGCAAACCCATTGCCTGACCATCTTGCGGTGAGTAGATGCGCGCAACGCCATAGGTATGCAGTTCTTCAATTTCACCGGGAACGATGACACCGCCGCCGCCGCCAAACACCCGGATGTCGCCAGCACCCGCCTGATCAAGGCAATCGATCATGTATTTGAAATACTCAACGTGACCGCCCTGGTAAGAGCTCAAGGCAATACCGTGCGCATCCTCCTGAACCGCCGCTGACACGATTTCCGCAACCGATCGATTGTGTCCGAGATGCACCACTTCAACACCGGACGCCTGCAACATGCGACGCATGATATTGATCGACGCATCATGTCCGTCAAACAGACTTGCAGCGGTGATGAAACGAAGCGGCGTGGTCGCAGCTTGCGGTGTAATTTCGCTGGTGACTTCATTGGCCGGACTGGACATGCGCCAAAGACTCCTGAACAACGTGGGCGGAACAGCGGTGCGGGCGAAACCCTACGAGTCTCAGTCTCCCAGTTATTGACGTTTACGTCAACGTCAATATATCATTCATGCATGTCGACACATCCCAGCCCGAGCTACACCATCACTGATCTTGCCCGAGAGCTTGATATAACCACGCGTACTATTCGGTTCTATGAAGACAAGGGCCTGCTGCGCCCTGCCCGCGACGGGCTCAAGCGCATCTACTCCCGTGCTGACCGGACGCGGCTCAAGCTGGTACTAAGAGGCAAACGCCTGGGCTGGCCACTCGACGAGATTCGCAAGATGATCGAACTGTATGATGTTCCTGGTGGTGAGGCGCGGCAGCTGAGCATGATGATTGATCGCATCGACACCAGTCGCCAGACTTTGCTGCAACAACGCGATGACATTGAACTCGCCCTGCGTGAATTTGACGAAATAGAGGCGCGTTGCCAAAGCCAGTTGCAGGCGCTGAACGTATCCGACTCGGCGGCTGTTTGATGACGAAGCTCAACTTCTTGATCAATCAACTCACAAGCTTTATCAACGAAGAAATTTAACGCAGTAATACAACGCAGCAATCAAGTATTGAAAATTCAGCGCGGCTCTTTTTTATCGAACCGCAACTACATCAACCTCAAACCCAGACACTCAAATCAATCATGAATACATCTGCCACAGATCCAGTCGTCATAGTTGATGGCGCTCGCACGCCAATGGGAAGCTTCCAAGGTGATCTTTCCGCCGTCACGGCACCCGAACTCGGGGCTATCAGCATCAAAGGTGCGCTGGAGCGTGCAGGTGTGTCGGCAAACGATATCGAAGAAGTCGTGATGGGTTGTGTTTTGCCTGCAGGCATGGGGCAAGCCCCGGCACGTCAAGCCTCACTCGGCGCTGGCCTGCCACAGGAAAGTGGCTGCACCACCATCAATAAAATGTGTGGCTCGGGAATGAAAGCGGTCATGTTCGCGCATGACCAACTTCTGGCTGGCAGTGCCACGACGATGGTAGCAGGCGGGCTGGAAAGCATGAGCAATGCGCCCTATCTTCTACCCAAGGTGCGCGATGGTTTGCGCATGGGACACGGGGAAGTCAAAGATCACATGTTTCTTGATGGCCTTGAAGACGCTTACGAACCGGGCAAACTGATGGGACACTTCGCCGAGAAGACTGCAACGCGTTATCAATTCACCCGCGAAGCGCAGGATGAGTTTGCGATTACCTCACTCAAGCGTGCGCAGGCCGCCATGGACAGCGGGGCCTTCGCCACCGAAATCAAGGCGGTCAATGTCAAGACACGCAAGGGTGATCATGAAGTACTGCTTGACGAACAACCGCCAAAGGCAAACTTCGACCGTATCCCGACATTACGTCCGGCATTTGACAAAGACGGCACGGTAACCGCCGCCAATGCCAGTTCGATATCCGATGGCGCAGCAGCCGTTGTCATGATGCGTATGAGTGAGGCGGAAAAACGTGGCTTGACGCCACGCGCCCGCATCATTGCGCACACCAGTCATGCGCATGCGCCGGAATGGTTTACGACGGCACCCGTCAACGCGCTTGAAAAGCTCTTTGCAAAGATCGGCAAAAAAGCGGCCGATGTTGATCTCTACGAAATCAATGAAGCCTTCGCTGTTGTTACCATGGCAGCCATGCACGAACATGGTCTGCCGCACGACAAGGTTAATGTCTATGGTGGCGCCTGTGCACTTGGGCATCCGGTCGGCGCCTCAGGCGCACGCATCATCGTGACCTTGATGAATGCGCTTGAACGTCATGATGTCAATCTCGGTGTCGCTTCCCTGTGTATCGGTGGTGGTGAAGCAACTGCGGTTGCCATCGAACGTTTGAGCTGATCGACTTGACCGGCCAGATGTGTAATTCGTTTATGTAATGCAGCCGCGCAATGCAGCTGCTTTATAACAACGAGACATGAAACCGAGCCCATGATGCGACGCCAGTGATGCAACCCCAGTGATGCAACTAACAGAAGAGCAGCAACTGATCCGTGATACCGCGCGTACGTTTGCACGTGATGTATTGCAACCTACGGCTGCAGAAAATGATGCTCAATCCCGCTTCCCCAGCGAAGCCATCGAGACCATGGGAGAGCTTGGCTTTCTCGGCATGCTGGTGCCGGAAAGCTATGGGGGTGCA
>CAYULV010000138.1:6756-8972 GCA_964445655.1 uncultured Granulosicoccaceae bacterium
CATGGGAGAGCTTGGCTTTCTCGGCATGCTGGTGCCGGAAAGCTATGGGGGTGCAGCGGCAGACAATGTTGCCTACGCATTGGCACTGGAAGAAATTGCCGTCGGTGAAGGTGCCACCTCGACCATCATGAGTGTGCACAATTCAGTAGGCTGCATGCCTATTCTTGCTTTTGGTAGCGAGGAGCAGAAAAAACGCTGGCTACCTGATATGGCTAGTGGCAAACGCCTTGGTGCTTTTTGCCTGACAGAACCTGAGGCCGGTTCAGATGCTTCCGCCCTTCGTGCAACGGCGGTTCTCGACGGCGACCACTATGTATTGAATGGCACGAAACAGTTCATCACCTCAGGCAAACATGCTGATCTTGCCATCGTGTTTGCGAGAACCGAAGAAGGCAAACGCGGTATCACAGCCTTTGTTGTTGAAACTGATAATCCCGGTTATATCGTCAGCCGTGTTGAAGACAAGTTGGGACAACGTGCATCTGACACCTGTCAGATTATCTTTGATCAATGCCGTGTCCCTGTATACAACAGGCTCGGCGAAGAAGGCGATGGTTATCGCATTGCCTTGGCCAACCTTGAAGGTGGGCGCATCGGCATCGCTGCACAATCGGTCGGCATGGCGCGTGCTGCCTATGAACAATCGCTTGACTATGCGCAGACTCGAACGAGCTTTAATCAGGCAATCATCGAACATCAATCCATTGCCTTCAAGCTTGCCGACATGGCCACGCAAATTGAAGCAGCACGCTTGATGATTTTGCGTGCAGCTGCTTTACGTGATCGTGGCGAGCCGTGCCTGGTTGAAGCATCAATGGCAAAACTCTTTGCCAGTGAAATGGCAGAAACTGTCTGTTCGGATGCCATTCAGATACATGGCGGTTATGGTTATCTGCGCGACTATGCCGTCGAACGCATTGCCCGTGATGTACGTGTCTGCCAACTCTATGAAGGCACATCGGAAATTCAGCGGCTCGTCATCAGTCGAGCACTTCCTCAACGCTCCAATGGTTAATCCAATGGCTAAAGAGCTCGATTTCTATTTCGATTATTCGTCACCATATGGTTTTCTTGCCAGTGAACAGATAGAAGCATTGGCAGCCAGGCATGACAGAACCGTCAACTGGCGCCCTATCCTGCTCGGCGCGGTATTCAAAGTTACCGGTCAAGCACCCTTGGTCATGGCACCAGTCAAAGGTGACTACGCCACCATGGACTTTGCACGTTCAGCGCGCGAACACAAAATTGATTTCAAGATGCCAGACACGTTCCCGATCGGCTCGGTTGCCGCCAGTCGCGCCAGTTGGTGGTTACTCAACCATGAGGACCCAACAATTCAAGCAAAAAGCGCCGATTTCATTCACGCTTGTTATCGCGCCTACTTCAGTGAAGGGCGAGATATCACCAACGTGGAAGTACTCAGCAATATTGCAACGTCAATGGGTATCGATGCCAAGGCTATGGTTACCGCCTGCGGTGAACAGAGCGTCAAGGATCTTTTACGCAATCAGGTCAACGCGGCGATCGAACGCGGTGTGTTCGGCTCTCCGATCATTATTGTCGATGATGAAATGTTCTGGGGACACGACAGGCTCGAACAGGTCGAACGCTGGATGAGCACCGGCGGCTGGTAACTCATGACGGAAAAAGACGTAAAGTCACGGCAGCTTGCCTTGCTGGGAATACTGCTGCAATGTTTACATGTGCTATTCGGTATCACCGCTGTCATCGGTGCCTTGATCGCACATACCCGGATTCATTCGACCACCGGCACGGTCTACTACTCGCAGTTACGCTGGCAACTCATTACTTTCTGGGTCGGATTGGTTGCCTATGCACTGGCGTTTTATCTCTGGGTAACACAGTCAATGATTTGGCCCCTCGCTCTGGTATTCGCATTTGTGCTGTACAGATTGGTCATCAGCATTGCCTACTGGCGACAGACACGAGTGCTCGAACGGACACTCTGACCCAAGCCGACATAAGCCGTTACAATGCAACGGCGACAAGGGGATCCGCGCAATGTCATATTTGACCGTCGAGACTGATCATCGTGGTGTCACTACGCTGACCTTGAACAGGCCACGTCAGCATAATGCGCTCAATAGACAGCTTATTGATGAGCTGACTGAGACGCTTTACGAGCTGCACCAAACAACACGAGTTCTGGTGCTCGCATCCAACGGCAACAACTTTTGCGCCGGGGCGGATATCAA
>CAYULV010000138.1:9072-10488 GCA_964445655.1 uncultured Granulosicoccaceae bacterium
GCGTATCGCATCGGAATCGTTCACGATGTCTGCTCCTCAGACAATCTTCATCGCCGGGTTGAAGAGAAAATCAGTGAGTTACTTGAGTGCAGCTCAACGGCCCAGGGAGCGGCCAAGCAATTGATACCCGAAGTTGCCGGGCGCATGATTGATGACGATTTGCGCGAACAACTGGCAGCCTTGTTGGCAGCGATCCGCGCAACCGATGATGCGCAGGAAGGTCTTGCCGCCTTTTTGGAAAAGCGCCCAGCGCGATGGGTACCTGACAAGGATGAGGTCACGTCCTGATATCCGCTTTTGCGCTTCGCTCTTCAGTGATCCGAAGATATCAATTCATACGTAAAGGGAAAAAATACTAGCGAAAACCCCTGACACCCACTGAAAAACAGAGAGAACTATGGTTAAGCCTTCACTACTAGCCGATCTGAGTAGAGCACTTGATCTCTTGAATGAGGTGAATGAACACAAACTGGATTTTTCTCCTGACGGAGAAACTTCCGCCGACATTCATAAGCTAACGGGTATTGAACACTATCCGATTGGTTCTCACAGAGAGAATGTTCAGGCTAGGATTGACGCCGTGAATAAAGCTGGAGACAAGCTCGAGCCACGCGCCGCCTCCGACTATATATCAAAGCTCATTCCCGCCTGCGTCAAGCTTGCGCCTCCCAGCGATGATTGGAGAACGGCAAAATAGGGAAAGCTATTTAGTCAGTCTTTCACTTGTCCATTGATGCTAGCCCTGCTTGAAGTAAAGCAATAGCAGGACTCATTTGTTAAAGATTGGACCGTTGTTCATAGATTGCTCGGTTGGTGGATTAATGCATCGTGACCACACGCGCGAAGATACCTTCTCACCGTTTTATCAAGCCCATAAACGAGCGCATCAGCAGTCAGTCCATGACCTATGGACACCTCAGCTAATTGAGGAATTTCCTTAATCAGTTGAGGAAGATTGTCCACTGTTAAATCATGACCGGCGTTGACGTCCATGTCTTTCTCGAAAGCCGCAGCCGCCGTCGCAGCTAGCAATCCAAGCTCGCGGCAGGCCGCTACCGAATCGTTGTAAGAGCTGGCGTAAGGCCCGGTATATAACTCCAATCTGTCGCAGCCAGTGTCCGCTGCCCAAGCGACTCCTTCCGGGTCAGCATTGGCAAACAATGCCGTACGTATTCCAGATCTCGAAAGCCGTTCAACAATGGGTGAAAGCAAGTTATGGAAAGCGTGAAAATCCCAACCATGATCTGATGTGGCCTGTGAAGGATCGTCCGGCACCAGGGTAATCTGGCTCGGGCTCACAGATTCTGCGAGCGCAAGAAAATCATCTGTCGGGTATCCCTCGATATTCAATTCTGCCAAGGGAAACTCCTCCTGTATCAGTTTAGCGAGATCAGGGAGGTCTGAAAATCGGATATG
>CAYULV010000139.1:0-10482 GCA_964445655.1 uncultured Granulosicoccaceae bacterium
AACAAAATAAGAGCTAACATTTGATGCGATAACAACAGCGAAGTGGGCCAGTTAGAGGGAGACGAACAGATAAACAAACCCCAAATTATAAAAAACATGCAAAAGCATCGGCGATAGCAGTGTTTGATGACGCTCCCAGGCCCAGCCAAATATGAGTGATGGTATGAAAACGCTGGCTGCCGACAACGGAGGTTGATTGATCAGATGCATCGCGGCGAACAGGATGGATGTAACCACATTGGCCAACGATATCTGATAGTGACTTTTTTTGAACATTGGCCGTGCGAGCAACATTGATTGCAGGCCTCCGCGAAATACGATCTCTTCAAGCACTGGATAAACCAGCACTATCATCAGAAACGGCTGGAGTGCGGGTTTGTCTTCGCTTGTCGGGACATCGAGGAGATAAAGCAGCGCCCAGAATATGGGCGCTGCCAATAGCGCTGCAAGATAAGCTCGGTCACGCCAGAACAATAGGCGTTTCCTGCACTGCATCATTCAGTTTTTTCAAGGACCTCTATACGATTGTTGCGCACCCGACCCTCTGGCGTACTTTGGTACAAGGGGCGTGTTCCACCAAAAGAGCGCAACACCAATCGATTTGCGCGGATACCGTTTTGCACGAGATAGGTACCAACCGTACGCAGTCTTGCGCGCGTGATGATGGACTGTTCTCTTACCGTGCCGCGATTGTCGGTATGTGCATGCAATTCGATACGAGATTGCGGGAATCGTTTGAGCAGATCGACCAGAAAATCCAGTTGTTCGAACGATTCAGGCAGCAGTTCGGCGGAAAGATCTTCGAAAACTACGCCGCTTAGTACACCATCGAAAAGTGGGCAGCCATTGGCACGGACTGGAAAGCCGATGGGCGATCGAAGGCAGACATCGTCAGCGTTCGGTACGCCGTCACCGTCTCGATCCTCACTGCTAGGAACACCCGCCGGTACTGCTGGTACTGACGTGTTCAGTTCGGTGTTTTCATCTGGCGTCAATTGAGCTTGGCGCTGATCCTGAGGTGCCGGGGCTGGCGTTTCGGCAACTTGTTCTGATGTGTCCGGAATGGTTTGTTCTACGGAATCTTCAGCCAGTCTGGAATCGGACGAGTCTCTCGCATCAGGGACAACAGGTTCCACTGGCACGTCAGGTGTTACGGGCGTTACCGGAGCTATCGGTGCGACAGGTGTGTCAGGTGCTACCGGTGTTTCGGGTTCTAATGGTGCTTCTGGTTCAACAGGTGCAATACCTTGATTCCCTGAACCTGCTGATGGTAATTCTCTTAGTCCAGAGGGGCCACCAAAACGGCCCACGACGCTAAGCGTTGCCGATGATACGTCCGAGGCGTTCAAGACCGCTTCTGCGCGAAGTGCGAAGTTGCGGTTCAGGTAAACTTCAATTCCGGCTCCTCCGGATACACCGGCGGGCGAATCGCGACGTAGTTCGAGGGCAGTATCGCGATCGACAAACCCTAGTCCTATGCGTCCGTAAAGAGAGGCGCCAAAGTTACCTGAACTTCTGAGTAGCACTCGGCTATCAACAATGCGGTAAAGCATCGATACGTCGGCACCGATAAAGGACACGGTCGAGCCGTTGTTGATTTCAGCGTCACCATAAGAGGACAATTGCAGTTGTGCGCTCAGGTTTGAGTCAAGATCACGACCGATAAACAAGGTGCCGGCCTGGTCATTGTCGTCACCAACTTGAAGCGGGCTGAGCACCGGCTCAGGGTCAAGTATTGATATTCCACCACCGAGGCCGATATACCATTGGTCGGCGAGCCCTTGGCCGAAGGCGAGGCTGCTGAAAGTTGCAAGGACTGCGGCAGTACCAAACCGGGCTACTGATTTATATGCTTTGTTCAAACCCACCGTTTTCTCGAGTGTCAACGTGATGACTCAACTATAGTTCTCTTTGGAAAGTACGTCAGATCGCTTTGGATAAATCTTTGTGTTACTTAGGCAATCTTGTACTGCCTTGGGCTAGCCATTCGGCGACATCGGTCGCGAAATATGTCAGAACACCGTCACATCCGGCACGTCGAAATGCCATCAGGCTTTCCATAACGACCGCTTGTTCTTCCAGCCAGCCATGGGCCGCGGCGGCCTTGATCATCGCGTATTCGCCACTGACATGGTAGGCATAGGTAGGCACGGCAAAGTGGTCCTTTGCGCGGCGCACGATATCGAGATAGGGCAAGCCGGGTTTGACCATGATCATGTCGGCTCCTTCGGCGAGATCTGACGCGATCTCGTGCATCGCCTCGTCACTGTTGGCCGGATCGAGCTGATAACTGTATTTGTCAGCTTTGCCAAGCGCTGCAGATGCGCCTACCGCATCGCGGAACGGCCCATAGAAGTGAGAGGCATATTTGGCGGCGTAACTCAGGATGCGGGTGCGATCATGTCCAGCCTCATCAAGGGCTGTCCTGATCGCGCCGATTCGCCCGTCCATCATGTCGGATGGCGCAACAACATCAGCACCTGCGTCTGCGTGTGACAGTGCCTGCTTGACGAGTGCTTCGACTGTTTCGTCATTGACGATGTAACCTGTTTCATCCATCAGACCGTCCTGTCCGTGTGGTGAGTAGGGGTCGAGTGCGACATCGGTGATTACGCCCAATTGCGGCACCGCCTGTTTTACCGCCCGAATAGCCCGTTGTGCGAGTCCGTCGGGGTCCCAGGCGCCACAACAATCATCAGTTTTGGCCGCATCGTCGGTTACGGGAAACAGCACCATGGCTGGTATGCCCAGTGCGTCTAAACGACGTGCCTCGACGACCAGCTGATCAACGCTCAGGCGATCAACCCCCGGCATTGATGGCACAGCCACCCGCTGCTTCTCGCCCTCGATGACAAAATAGGGTTGGATCAGTTGGCTGACATCTACCGAGTGCTCGGCCATCAGGCGTCGGCTAAAACGATCTCGCCGCATGCGACGGGGCCGATTGGCTGGAAAAGCGGCTCGTTGGCCGAAAAGTGCGTGTCTGGTCACAATGTCAAGTTCTCTTGATCGATTGCCTCTGGAGATCCAGAGGTGGCTTAGTCGAAATTATGCGCGAAGCAGACGTCTGGAATCCAGTCTGGATACCGAACTGCAGTATCATTCGTCACTCGCGCCTCGGCGTTTCTCGAGCCGAGTACTTTCTCGGGTCGAGTATTCACGGGTGTGTGTTTTTTCAGTGATATTTCAGTTGTATTTCTTTGGCGCTCACGTTCGGATTCATCTTGATCAATCGTTACACGGTAATCGGCCAACCGATTGCACACAGTTTATCTCCCATCATCCATCAACTTTTCGGTGAGCTGACGCAGCGCAAAATTCACTACACGCGCACGGAGGCCAGTCCAGAAACGTTTGCGGATACTGTCATCAACTGGCAGGACAGTGGTGGGCGCGGTTGTAATGTCACCATGCCGTTCAAGGAGCAGGCGCATGAAGTCTGCGATCGTCTGTCGGTTGCGGCGCGGCTCGCGGGATCGGTCAATACCATTCACATGCATAAGGACGGTAGTCGTATCGGGCACAACACGGATGGGCTTGGATTGTTGGCCGATTTCAAATCCAACTTACGCTGGACGCTGGCGAATCGAAATGTTCTTCTGATTGGTGCCGGTGGCGCAAGCCGTGGGGTGGTCGGACCATTGCTGGATGCGGCTCCGGCTACGCTATGGATCGCCAATCGCACGGCCAGTCGTGCGACGGAACTGGCTGAGTATTTCAAGGCGAACCATACGCCCAAGCGGCGCGATGCTGCATCTATTCGCCTGGATGGTGGTGGCATGCAGGACGTTCCGGACGCCATGGAATTTGATATTGTCATCAACGCAAGTAGTGCGAGTCTGCTCGGTGACATGCCCGATATCGAGTCGGTGCGATTTGCCAAGCAGGCTTGTGCCTATGACATGATGTATGGCAATGCGGACACGCCATTTACCAGTTGGGCGAAGTCGCACAATATGACCACCAGCAACGGTTTCGGGATGCTGATAGAACAGGCTGCCGATGCTTTTTTGTTTTGGGAAGGTGTCAGACCAAAAACACGAATGGCTTACCCGCGTTTGCGTGAACTTCTGGCTCAGAAGTATCAGTAGTAAACGAGTTTACGGAATTGAATCATGGATAAAAGAAAAACGCTGTCAGCAAGCTTTCTGTTACTGATTGCCGCTTGCTTATGTCTGCCAACAGTCAAGGCTGACAATGCGCAGCCTACGCTACCGATCGTCGAACTGGTTATCGGGGAGACTCCATTGACGACGGAGATAGCCAGTAACGGGGAGCAGCGCTACATGGGGTTGAGTTTCCGGACTAGTCTTGCTGAAAATGCCGGTATGTTGTTTGTGTATCCCAAGGAACGCATGCTGGCGTTTACGATGCGCAACACCTTGTTGCCTTTGTCGATTGCGTATATATCCGATGATCTTGTCATCAATGAAATACTTGACATGAATGTAGGGCCTGACCAACTTTTCTACTCAACGAAGCCGGCCAAATTTGCGCTTGAGGTCAACCAGGGGTGGTTTAGTCGAAACGGTATCAAGGTTGGCGATCGAATAGTCATGCGCTAGTTCGGCTGATGGTCGATCAATGCGGTAGCATGGTCGCTGTGAGTCAGACTGGTTAGAGCTGGATAGAGCTGGATAGAGCTGGATAGAGCTGGATAGAGCTGGATAGAGCTAGTTAGAACTGGTTGGAACTGGTTGGAACTGGTTGGAACTGGTTAGAGCTGGTTAGAGCTGGTTAGAGCTGGACAGAGAGTGAGGGTAGACACATCGTGACATCAAACAACAGCATTCAGACTTTCCACGATGGTAGCTGGCAGGCGGGTAGTGTGCCTGTCATGAAGTCGGCTGACCACGCAACCTGGCTTGGTACCTTGGTGTTCGATGGCGCGCGATTTTTTGATGGCGTGTGTCCGGATCTTGAGCCCCACTGTGTCCGGGTCAATAAATCCGCTGTCGCATTGGGCATGAATCCGGTGTTTGAGAGCGCTGCCATTGTTGATCGGGTGCATGAGGGCCTGAAGTTATTTCCCGCAGATGCAGCGATTTATATCCGCCCAATGTACTGGTCGACTGGATATGGTGATGGTTTTATCAGCGCCGATCCTGAGAGCACGGACTTCGCCTTGTGCTTGCAGTCGATACCCATGCCGGCCAGCGATGTATCGGCAAGCTTGACCACGACGCGATTCTGCCGTCCAACACTTGATGTTGCAACTGTTGATGCAAAAGCGGCTTGTCTCTACCCGAACAATGCGCGCATGATTCGCGAAGCTATCGCCAAAGGCTTTAGTAATGCGCTGGTGACCGATCAACTCGGCAACGTAGCGGAGACGGCTACCAGTAATGTTTTCATGGTGCGCGACGGCGAAGTCTTTACGCCAATTCCCAATGGCAGCTTTCTCAATGGCATCACGCGACAGAGAGTTATCGTCTTGCTCCGCGAAGCAGGTGTCATTGTCCATGAGACCACCTTGTCGCTTGACGATTTTCGCGTCGCGGATGAGGTTTTCCTCACGGGCAATCTAGCCAAGGTCACACCCGTTAACTGTTTTGATGATGTACGTTTTGAGATTGGACCAATGAGCAAACTGGCGCGCGAAAGCTATATGGACTGGGCCCGCGCGACTCAGGATAACAATGCGCTTCGGAGTGCTTGAAATATGTTGATGCGAGAGCTCGGAAAAACTGGAATTGAAGTCAGTGCGCTGTGCCTTGGCAGCATGACCTGGGGAACACAGAACACTTGTCAGGATGCTGCTGAACAAATTGACTACGCACTTGATCATGGTGTCAATTTCATTGATACCGCCGAAATGTATCCCACTACGCCTTTACATAAAAAAACCTTGGGTGATACGGAGCGGTGCATAGGTGAATGGGTTGCGTCATCCGGTAAACGTCAGGATGTTCTGATAGCGACCAAGGTCACAGGTAATGGCAAAGACTGGATGTATGGTGGGCAGGACATTACTGGTGAGAAGATTCATGTATCGGTTGAACGAAGTCTTGAACGTTTACAAACTGATGTCATTGACCTTTACCAGCTGCACTGGCCGAATCGAGGTAGTTACCACTTCCGTCAGAACTGGACGTTTGATCCGAGCAATCAGGACACGGAAAAAGTCAGGAACAATATTCATGAGGTATTGCTTGCGCTGGACAAGGAAGTGAAGGCGGGGCGAATTCGCCATATCGGATTATCCAACGAGAGTGCCTGGGGGACGGCTCAGTATCTCTCTATTGCTGAAGCCAACGGATTGCCACGCGTTGTCAGTATCCAGAATGAATACAATCTGATGCATCGCCTGTTCGATCTTGATCTGGCGGAATTGTCGCATCATGAGTCAGTCGGCTTGCTGGCTTTCTCGCCATTGGCTGCCGGGGCCTTGAGTGGCAAATACAGTGGCGGTGTCGTACCCGATGGTTCTCGGCGACAACAGAACAAGACTCTCAGTGGGCGTTACACACGCTCCAGCGAGCTTATTTGCGAACGCTATGTGCAGCTGGCGAGAGACCATGGCCTTGATCCGGCACAAATGGCCTTGAGTTTTTGTCTGACCCGACCTTTCATGACGTCTGCCATCATTGGCGCGACAACCATGGATCAGTTGAAAACGAATATCCAGGCCGCTGATCTGACGCTTGATGATGCGGTGATGCAGGATATACATGCCCTGTATCTGGAGCATCCAATACCCATGAACAAGGTGTAGCGGGTAGCGCTCGGGTAGCGCTGGAATTTTGTGACCGAGATCTCTCTTCGCCAGCTAAAGTGAGGAATGAATCAATACGTTTTAGAGAGATTGATCAATAAATAACGTGCTCGGACGCTAAATATGGTGTGGATCACGTACGTAAAGCCAAATTCAGTGTTCTTGCCTTAGGTGCCATTGCCGTCACGCTAATCATGTGGCTGGCTGGCAGTTTCTGGTTTGAAGCCTACCAGCAGCATGTTGACGCTGTGCAAATCGCGCGCGTGTCTAAAATTGATTACAAGCTGATGTCGGTTTCTCAGGATCTTGCCGCCGAACGAACGGCGACCAGTGCCATGCTGGCGTCCAAGTCCAGCCCTGATGAAGACGCCCTGGCTGTTTTACGCACCACGCAACAGCGCAGCGAAAAAGTACTCAATGACACGCTTGAATCGATTGATTTGCTGCTCGCGGACAAAGCTATCGCGCCGCGACTGCAATTCTCCACCGAGGCCGTTCAGGCAATTAAAGAGGCGCTGGAAAGAACCCTCGCTGCCTTGAATTTGTATCGTGACGCATTCAACGCGAATATCCAGGGCACTATCGCGGGAAATTCGTCTCCGATCGGAGAGTTTCAACGTAGTGAGGTTCAGGACTCGATATTTGGGTTAACGACCGCGTTGATAGCTCACACGATTTCCTTGCAAGATGGCATATTGTTGATGCCGCGCACTACTGTTAGTGAAGTCGCAGATCTACAACGATTGCGCGCCAGTCTGCAAAAATTTGATAATGCGATGACATTGGATACCGCCTTGTTATCGGCAACCGGACTGCTAGCCAGTGATCCATCAAACCTGGAACGCTTGCGACAATCCGAGTCGCGTCTTAATCATAGTGTCGCGGATCTGCAGACGCACCTGCGTGAACAACGTCCGGAGGCGGATCTGTTAACCGGTATCGATGATTTTATCCGAGATCAAGTGCGTGCTCGCATTCCACTTAGAGTCGTCATGGCTGAACGCTTCAGTCTTGGGCTTGCCACTCAGCAAGAGCGTAATGAATGGTTGATGTTTGGCGCAAATGCGCAGGCAGCTACCGCCGAACTAGGTCAGGAAATTCGTGACGATATCATTGCGATCTCCACGTCATTGAAGCATAAAGCTGTAAAGCGCTTGCTGGTCGATAGTCTCCTTATCGTGATCTGTTTGTGGATTGTATTTGCTTCGATGAAATTGCTCGCCAAGATTCATCATCAGGCCTATAACGATCGCTTGACCGGATTGCCTAATCGCTTTCGTTGCGAGCAATTGCTGCGGGGCGCTGATGATGTCGCTCGTGCCCATCAGGAAATTGGTGCAGTCATTGTTCTCGATATCAATGATTTCCAGAGTGTGAACGATACGCTTGGCCATGCCATTGCTGATCAATTGCTGGTCGCTTATGCCAAACGGCTCAATGATAGTATCGATGATGGTGCGATAGCCTGTGCCATCGGTGGCGATGAATTTGTGGTTATCGTGCCTGACGTTCGTGAGGCGGACAAGGCATTGGCGATTGCCGAGAAACTGCAGAACAAATTGCAGGCGAAATTCGAAATCGATGGCGCGGTAATACAGAAGACGGTCAGCATGGGTGTTTGTCTGTTTCCGGATCACGTCAGAAGTGCCGATGAATTGTTAAAGAACGCCGACATCGCCTTGTGTCAGGCCAAGGACAATGGCCGCGGACTAGTACAAATGTTCAGCCAGGAACTGCATGACAAGTTCCAGGAGCGAGTTCAGCTGGAAGCGGATTTACGTGTGGCTGTTGAGCAAGAACAGTTTGAATTGCATTATCAACCCAAGGTGAGCACAGTGACCGGGCAGGTAGACGGTGTCGAGGCATTGATTCGCTGGAATCACCCGGAGCGCGGTCAGATCTCGCCCTTTTTCTTCATTCCTGCGGCCGAATCCTGTGGTTTAATCACCGCTATTGGCACCTGGGTGCTGCGTGAAGCCTGTCGCCAGACGGCGCAGTGGCACAAAATGGGTTATCCGGGTCTGCAGGTTGCTGTCAATGTATCCGCCGAACAGTTTATCGCTGACGATTTTATCGATCTGGTTTATGCATCCTTGACTGACAACCATCTCGAACCGGCAAGCCTTGAGCTTGAAGTTACCGAGAGTGTTGGTATGAATGACATGAGCCTGGTGGTGGATCGCCTTGACACGCTGCGCAAAAACGAGATCAGTATTGCCATTGATGACTTCGGTACCGACTACTCTTCGCTGCAGTACCTTGAAGATCTGCCATTGGATTGTCTGAAAATTGATCGAGCGTTCGTACTCAAGTTGGAAAAGTCCGACAAGGGTAAATCACTGGCCAATACGATTGTGCTGATGGCGCGTTCATTCAATCTCAAGACCGTTGCTGAAGGTGTCGAGAGTGAGGAGCAGTTGCGTCGCGTCATTGATTTGGGTTGTGATTATATTCAGGGCTATTATTATTCAAAGCCTGTTTCAGCTGATGAGTTGCCGGCAACCATCGAGCGAATTCACGCAATGCGTGACAATGACGATCAACTTAATACGAGTAATGCGGCTTAGCAGTTAGCGCGGTTTGGCGAGTAACGCAGCTTAGCGTTTAGCGTGGTTTTTCGAGTCACGCAGCTTAGCGAATAGTACTGCTTAGTGAGTAACGCAGCTTAGTGTTTAGCGCGCTTTTGCGAGTAACATAACTTAGCAATTAGTGCCGCTTATCAAATAGCGCAGCTTGGCAAGCAGCTTAAGTAGTTGCCAGCCAGTCTTTTGCAGGCAGGAATTCGGTCAGCAATTTTTCTTCATCCGAGCCTTTCTCGGGCACATGATTGTAGTGCCAGCTGACTGCGGGCGGTAATGACATCAGGATTGATTCGGTTCGCCCGCCGGATTGCAGTCCGAACAAGGTGCCGCGGTCGTACACCAGATTGAATTCGACATAACGACCCCGACGGTAGAGTTGGTAGTCTCTTTCGCGCTGAGCATAGGGGGTGTCTCTGCGGCGAGAGGCGATCGGTTCATAGGCCTTGAAGAAGTGTGTGGCAACTGATTGCATCATGGCAAAGGCTTGATCAAATCCACCTTCATCGTGATCATCAAAGAAGAGGCCGCCAATACCGCGTGCTTCGTTTCTGTGTTTGAGATAGAAGTATTCGTCGCACCAGGTCTTGAAGCGCGGATGTAAATGGTCGCCAAACGGTGCAAGTGCATCGTAAGCACTTTGATGCCAGTGCCGGCAGTCTTCTTCGAAGCCATAGTATGGCGTCAGATCGAATCCACCACCGAACCACCAGACTGGCGTTTCCTCGTCCTTGTCAGCACGAAAAAAACGCACATTGGCATGCGTGGTCGGAACATAGGGATTCAGTGGATGCAAGACCAATGACACGCCCATCGCTTCCCAATGCCTGCCGGCAAGTTCGGGTCTATGGGCTGAGGCAGATGGCGGCAATTGCTTGCCACGGACGCGTGAAAAACCGACACCGGCTTTTTCAAACAAATTGCCGTCGGTCAGGATACGGGTAAGACCGCCGCCACCTTCTTCGCGTTTCCAGGCGTCATCGATGAACGTGGCCTTGCCATCGAGCGCAGATAACTGTTGACATAGTTCATCATGAAAGCTGGTCAGGAACCGGGCAACGGCTTCGGTATCTGGAAGGGAGGTTTCAGTGTTCATGGTAATGAGTCAAGTGGTTGATGTGAATCTGTGTTCATAGGGTTGGCGGTAACCGTAAGGTTTATGATTTTACGGGACACCGCAGTGTTGCA
>CAYULV010000140.1:0-6482 GCA_964445655.1 uncultured Granulosicoccaceae bacterium
CTTGATCCAGCTGACCATTGGCGATGCTATCGGCGACCGTTACGGTATTTCGAATGGCGTGCTTGATTTTTCGAGTGACGAAAATGGCGGGTATCATCCCCAGAAGAAATGCAATGCCTGCTGTGAGCATCACCGTTTTAATCGTTGCTGCTACCGTTTCCTCAACGTTGTGACCACTTGCGTTAAGCCCTTCCCAAACTACGCTCTGTTCGCTCTGTGCAGATGTTTTGATGGCGCTGATTTGATCGGCTAATTCACCATTTACGGCATCGTTTTTCATGTTCATGGCGGAAACAATAGTCATGAAATCGCGGGAGAAGTTGTCGAAGCCTTCTTTCGCATCCTTTGCCAAAGCCAATCGTCTGGGTTCGGTTACTAGTTGTGTCAAGTCGTAGAACGCATTGTCTACACCGAGAAGTTGCATTTCAACTCGTGATGCATCTGTAGCTGAATTGCTTAACAAGAATTGCCCTACAAAAATTCGGGCTGTTTGGAACGATCGTAGTGCTGTAGTGGCAGAATTTACAATCTCCTGCTTTTCACTCGTTCGCGCAGTTGTGATGGTGTCTGTAAGTGATTGTACGATATTGGGGCCTACTATTTCCAAGAGATTTTGAGCCGTTGAATATGCAACTGTGTTGTTCTTGACAACATCATTTAGAAAAATATCGGAATAAATTGCATCACGTTTTTCGATATCGTTTTGAAGGTTTTTTAGTACATCGTCATTCAGATGCTCTTCACGATTGCTGATGTTCTTCAGATTCTGTGCAATCGAAACTGCCTCTTTACGCAAGCGTCGGAATTCATCCACATAGGCGTCATCATTGGTTTGCAGGTAGTTGCGCACCAATATTTCGCGTTCCATAAGGTTCTGCATTTGCGCAGAGGCTTCGCTAGCTTCGAGTGTTAGCGTCCTGGTGACGACTTTTACACTCGCATCAATGTCGGTTAAGCGCGTTATCACGATCGCGCTTAGTCCAATCATGAATAACGCAACGATGATCGGTAGAGAAAGTATTTTTTGAGATAGTGTCACTGAAGGTGCCCTGGTTTCAGGTTTTACTCGTTACTTAACTGCCACATCAGCCCATTCTGCAGGCTTGCGGCTGCTAGTAGTCGCCATAATCGGCGCCAGACGTGCAGATACCAAAAGCATCTGTTTGAATACGTCGCCGGGATTCTTTCCGGAGGGGATGGGTAGGTTTTCTCGTACCACATTGATTCCCAACGCTACTTTCAAGCGCACTAGTTCGGCAAGAATGGTGTTGGTTGAGTCCAAGGCATCGTTCGGGAATATTTTGCCCGCAGGGAAGGGTGATGGGCTGAATGGCTCAACGTCGAGGTAACGTTGAATGCGGCCAATTTTATGTAAGGTTTTAAAAGCCTCCAGATTTACATCTTTCGGCGATTTCGAACCAGTTAGTGGCTCAGTGCGTCTACTGCCAATGTCAACATCGAGCTTGTCAGCAATGAGCTCCAGCTCTTTGAGAATATATTGTGTGTTGCGAAAAACTTCATTGGGAGAAGTCTGGCCAGCCAATGCATCAAGCAGGTACGAAGATTTCCACATCAATTCGTATACATCAGATGGGCCTTTGCCGTTTATGAAAGGTATTGACTTTGGCGAATAGTGCAAACCTTGTGCCTTTCGGATCCTGGATAATTCTCCCAGTATTGATTCAGCCTGTTCATAAACCTCGCGCGGAGTCACCTTTCTAAGTGGTATTTGGTTTGTTGCTACTCGCTCTATTCCAATAATGTCTTGGTAGCGGCCAATTTTTTCGATCACCTCCAGAGATTTGGAGTAAACATGAAGTGGACGTTTGTTTGTTTGAACCCCAGGCTCTCTGGGCGTAGTGGCAATATTTTCTGCAACGCGAATAGCTTCGATTTCAGCGATGATTTGCTGAGCTTTCTGATAAACATGACTTGGGGTGATTTTTTCCTGAGCGTAGGATGCTGAGGAACAAACGACAAGTATGGCTGCAGCAATAAATATTTTCATTTGGCTGTCTTGTGTGCTTTGAAAAATCAAGTGGTGCTGAATTACAGGGCTTTCTACCGGGTTTTGTGTAAGACGAAGTAACTGAAAATATCGGCTTTAAAATAGCCACTTTGTTCGGGTATTCGGAAAATCGGTTTTATTCTTGATATTAGCTGGGGTTATTCGCGGGTAGGCGCCGCATGATTCAGTCCTTTTTGGGGTTACATGGGCGCCATTGTGGTCCTCCATGTCTCGTGACTACATTGTGTTTTACATCCAAGTATGGGAAGTGACTGGGAAACGTATAGCCGTTTGCCGTAATGCCGCTTGGCGGGCTCGCTTTGTTCCAGCCGGTTCGCAAAACACAACAGGATCGATGGTGGTTTCGGCTGGTGTTTTCATGGCTATGACGTTTATCGTCTTCGTCATGTACGGAGCTCTTGCATCGTTGGCGCGCGACTATATGATTTCACGTCCTGTGGGTCTGCTTTGGATGCGTCGAATATTTGCTGGAACTTTTTGCGTCCTGGGTTTACGCTTGGCGTTTGGCGATAAACATTGAGAGCCCGGCATTTGAAAACAGAACTGACAAGAGACGCATCATTTGCCGATGGCGACGAAGGTGGAAATCCGGCAGGTGTTCATATTTCCTCGCAACTTCCCAGTGTTGCGGAAATGCAGTCAATCGCCGCTGAGGTGGGTTACTCGGAAACAGCTTTTGCAGAGCCTCAGGAGAAAGGGTGGCGTGTCAGGTACTTCAGCCCTGAAGCTGAGGTGCCGTTTTGTGGACATGCGACCATTGCATTGGGTGCGGTGCTGGCCAAGCGAAAAGGACCGGGTATTTACCCCCTGGTGTTGAACAACGCATCTATAACCGTGGAGGGTTTTGCAGAGGCGAACCGATATTCCGCAGCATTGCAATCACCCGAGACTGTATCTAAAGCGCCAGATTCAGAATTGGTGGCGAATACGTTACAGCTTTTTTCATATACCAGTGCTGATCTGGATTCAGATCTTCCTCCCGTTTTTGCCAATGCAGGTGCGAATCATTTGATCATCGGTCTGAATTCACGTGAGGCGCTGAGCGCCATGGATTATCAGCTGGAAGTCGGTAAAAGAATCATGAACGAAGCAGAACTGGTCACGATCATGTTGGTCTATGCCGAATCAGCCCAAGCGTTTCATTCACGAAACCCGTTTGCATCCAGTGGCGTTTATGAAGACCCGGCAACCGGTGCGGCGACTGCGGCTTTTGCAGGTTACCTTCGCGATACCCAATGGCCGCATGGTGGAGCTATTGATATTGTTCAAGGCGAGGATATGGGTTCTCGCTCGTTGATTCATGCCGAATTGGATGATACTCCCGGCTCCTCTATACGTGTGTCTGGTAGCGTACGGTTTTTATAGGCAGAAGCACAGGGCCTGATGTAAACAGGCCCTGCCTTCGACATTAAAAACACACTCTTTCGACTTATATCATCGCAAAAAGACGGGCCGGCCCACCTGTGCCACCTTTATGCTTTGGGCCACCAATGACAAGCGTTGCGCCTGAGGCGGGAACCTTGTCGAGGTTGGCCACATTCTCGATACCAAAGCGACCCGTAGGTAGCCACGCATAGTGGGTGGCAAAGTCGGCCGAGATGCCGTGATCTAGTGACAGGGTATCAACCGCTATTGATGCTGCGGGAGTTTCTTCTAACAACATTTTTGCGGCCTCGACATGAAAGCCTGGATAGTGTTGCTTGTCGCCATCGAAATTGCGGTAACCGTCGCCATTGGCTTTGCCAGACCAACCGGAATGCATTGCAACACAAGCATGAGCAGGGATGTCACCATGTGCGGCGATCCAGGCTTTGATGTCATCGGGTGTTACCTGTGCGTCTGGATCATCGGCCGCTCTTGCTGCTATATCAATGACACACAAGGGTGCAACCAGATTGGATACCGGGATTTCGTCAACGGACATACCGTCGGCGGAGAAATGCAGTGGTGCGTCGATATGTGTGCCTGTGTGTTCATTGAGTCGAAATTCAAACAGGTTGAACGAATGTTCGGCATAATTGAACAACTGATTCATCTCGATCCCGGGCTCACCAAAGTAGGTAGGGAATTCATC
Source organism: uncultured Granulosicoccaceae bacterium (assembly GCA_964445655.1). Classification (GTDB taxonomy): domain Bacteria; phylum Pseudomonadota; class Gammaproteobacteria; order Granulosicoccales; family Granulosicoccaceae; genus Granulosicoccus. The sequence goes on from CAYULV010000140.1 coordinate 4,104, forward strand.
TGAAATTGTATGCGTCAAGTCTTCAATACTGCCGTGCCCGGCGGCCATGGCAGCCGGTGCTGTTGCAGCCGCGGCTCCGCCGACCGCAAAGGCGGCTCCGGTGCGCGCTACATCCTTGAAGAATGAGCGTCGCGACATCATCTTGTTTTTTACTGCGTTGATTACACACATATCGCACATGGTTTTGTCTCTCCCTCGGGTTCTATTGTTGTCGATCTTCGATCGTATGAGACCGTCCTTACGGGGCAGTCTTGTTAACAGTGATAACAGTTTCGGAGGGTTTCTACAATCACACTTTGCACCCACCACAGTGCTCATCACTTTCCTGTAAACCATTTTCGCCCGAAATCAGTCAATGACCAAACCGCCACAAGCTCAAAAGCATCCGACCACCAAGCGGCTTCACGGGCACGAGTGGGTGGACAATTACGCGTGGTTGCGAGCAGATAACTGGCAAGACTGCATGCTCGATCCGAGCTTATTGCCTGATGATATTCGCACGTACCTTGAAGCGGAGAATGCTTATTGTGCGCAAGTATTACGCGGCACCGAACCATTGCAGGAAACGCTGATCAAGGAGATGCGCGGACGCATTGAAGCGGATGATGAATCATTGCCTGATCTGGATGGTCCCTGGTGCTATCTCGAACGCTATAGCAGCGATGACGAACATCCGGTTTACTTGCGCCGACCGCGAGACGGTGGAGAAGAGTCAGTCACGATTGATTTCAATCGAGAAGCCTCGGGTTACGAATACTTCGCACCGGGTGACATTGACTATAGCCCTGACCATGCACGCCTAGCCTGGTCCGCCGATACAACAGGATCAGAGAGTTACACCGCAGTGATCCGCGATCTGGTGTCCGGACATGATACGGACACCATCGACAAGGTCTACGAATTCAGCTGGGCAACACCGGATGTCATTTTTTATACGCGGCTTGATGATCAGCTTCGTGCCAATCGTGTTTATCGACACATTGTCGGTAGTGCAGTCGAAGACGATGTACTGGTCTATGAAGAATCTGACGATCGGTTTGATTGCTCGGTCTGGACCAGTCGCTCCGGCGACTATGTCTTTCTGTCATCGGATATGAATGATCAGTCCGAGATCTGGTTTGTTCCTACCGATGATGTCATGGCGGAACCGAGACTCGTACAAGCGCGACAGGAAGGTGTCGAATATGAAATCGAGCATCAGGGCGATCGCTTTCTGATTCTGACCAACTGGCAGGCCGAGGACTTTCGCATTGTCGAGACACCGGTAGACAAGCCTGCGTGTGAACACTGGCAAGATGTGATTGCGCATCAAGCCGGTCGCATGGTGCTTGAACTATTCGTGACAAAGCACGCTATTTTGTGGATGGAGCGAGAGAATGGTTTGCCACGAATCTGCTTCAGCGTTGAAGATGGAATCAGGCAAGTCGTCGAGTTTGATGAAGAAGCGTATGCCTTGAGTCTCGAACCCTTGGTCGAATTTGATGCTCGCTCATTTCGTTTTGGCTACGAATCACCGACCACTCCTGAACATACCTATGAGTTTGATCTTGTCAGTCATACTCGAACACTGCTCAAGCAGCAAGTTATCCCATCGGGTCACGATCCGAGTGACTATATTGCGCGGCGTCTGCAAGTCCGTGCGAAAGATGGTGAGCAAATACCACTGACTGTTTTATACCATCGCGATACACCGCTCGACGGATCAGCTCCCTGTGTGCTGGATGCTTACGGTGCTTACGGTGATTCGATACCGGCGAGTTTCTCAACCACCGTTCTGTCATTGGTGGACCGAGGTGTGATTTCCGTTGTCGCTCACATCCGAGGCGGTCAGGAAAAGGGACGTGCCTGGTATGAAGCGGCGAAAGGTCTTAAGAAGCAGAACAGCTTTGATGATTTTATTGCTGCAGGCAAAGCACTTGTTGAACAGGGATTCACGAAAAAGGGGCGGATTGTCATCAGTGGTGCGTCAGCGGGTGGCCTGACGATGGGTGCTGTTATCAATCAGGAATCGGATTTGTGGGGCGGGGTGATTGCCGAGGTACCCTTCGTTGACATACTCAATACGATGATCGATGCCAGCTTGCCGTTGACCCCGGGTGAGTGGAGTCAATGGGGAAACCCGATTGAAGATGCATCGATATTTCATGAGATCAAGCGCTACGCGCCTTATGACAACGTACAGGCGCGACCCTATCCACCCATGCTGGTAACCGCTGGTGTCTCTGATCCGAGGGTGACTTACTGGGAGCCTGCCAAGTGGGTTGCACGTCACCGCGAGCTTCGTAGTGATGACAACTTGTTAGTACTTAAAACCAACATGAGTTCCGGGCACTATGGTGAAACGGGACGCTATGCATCCTTGAAAGACTATGCGCTGTG
>CAYULV010000140.1:6582-10464 GCA_964445655.1 uncultured Granulosicoccaceae bacterium
TCGCGAGGAATCTCGGCCTCGGCAGGCAGTGGGTTGGTTATGAGGATGCCGCCTTTGATGTCGAAGGCTGCACGCATGTTCATGAATTGCACAATGTCCTGAATATCCTTGGCCACCAGTGGCGCGTCGATACCGCTATCGCGTGACCAGAACGCAGGGATCTGTGCATGTTGATACGACATCACGGGTACACCGAGTGTTTCAAGTACTTCAAAGGTTTTTGGCAAATCGAGGATGGCCTTGGCACCTGCACAGATGACGGTAACTGGTGTTTGACTGAGTTCGGTGAGATCGGCGGAGATATCAAAGCTTTGTTCTGCACCACGATGAACGCCGCCGATGCCACCGGTTGCGAATACTTTAATGCCGGCACGGGCGGCAGCGATCATGGTGGCGGCGACCGTTGTGGAACCGGTCACTCCGCGCGACATGGCCACCGCCAGATCAGCACGCGATAGCTTCATGACATCGCTCGCCTGGGCGAGATTATCGATGGCGTCATGATCAAGACCTATATGCAGCACACCATCAATGACCGCAATGGTGGCAGGTACCGCGCCATTTTCTCGGACGGTGGCTTCAACCATGAGAGCGGTATCCCGATTATGCGGATACGGCATGCCATGGGTAATGATGGTGCTTTCCAGCGCGACGACCGCTTGCTTTCCTGCCAACGCCGCCTTGACCGGAGCGTGTAAGTTCAATGTCGACATGATCGGTTTTATGCGAGCCGTTGGGGTGGAATCTCACCACTTAGTATACGACTTGCAGCGGGCAAGCCTGCGGTTTTGACGGCTTCAAAGAGCTTTGTGCCATTTACCCAGTGGGCGACAATGGCTCCAGCCATTGCATCACCTGCGCCATTGACGGTGGACTCAATGGTCAAGCTTGGCACCGCTACTTGCGTCAATTGATCATCTTCGAAGATAAACACAGGATCAGCCCCATCGCTCAGGACGAAGCGTGAAAACCCTGAGTCGATCAATGCAAGTGCCAAAGATTCGGTGCTGGCATGTTCAAAGTCTGAGTTTGAAGGCGAGGGTGTTGTCGTCGCGATGTCAGTCTGTTTGCCAGTTGACGATTTGCCGCTTTGCGGTGTGGTTTGTGGTCTCGTTTGCAATCCCATTTGCAATCTCGTCTGTAACAAAGCGATCGCTTCACGACGATTGCATATCAGCACGGAAAGCTGTTCGCGGATCGCGAGAAGTTTGACGACTTTTGCTGGAGATACCGCCAGACCCAACAAGGGGCATTGCCAATGTTGCTCTACATGATGGGCAATGGCAGTGATGGTTTTCGCGTGCAAATTCGTGTCGATCAAGACGGCATCGGGTGTTATTGCGTCTACCTTGTGCACAATATGTTCAAGTGTTAATCGTTCGGCATTGTCAACATCGGCCAGACCAATGAAAAGCTCGCCGTGCTGATCCAGAATGACGGAATACCGACCGGTCGGTGTGTTGTCGAGTGTTTCGAAACGGGTGTTGATCGTCTGTTGTTGCAGTGCATCGGCCAAGGTTTTAGCCAATGCGTCATCACCGACGGCAGCAACGAAGTCGATGTCGAGCATGGGTAATTCGCGACGTGCCGCGCGCAAGGCATTGGCACTAACGCCTCCGATACTGTGTGACCAGCGAACCGGGTTTGACGCCTTCGCGACCAATGAGCCAAGCGGGGTGGCCGTGTCATCTATGTGTACCGCTCCGACACACAGCAGGCGATGTGGTTTTGCCGCGCTCATCGGATCGCCTCTCGCCTGTTTGTGGACATCTTGCCAGTATAGATCAGGTCCGTTTCGAGCAATAAGGACTATGCTCATAGCATCGAGTCCATTCCAGAAAATCACGACAAGCTGCGAGCCTTCCCATGACTGTATCGGCATTGCTGGATAAAGCACCCGAGGTGCTACTGATTTATGGATCGAATATCGTCCTGGCACTGGCGATATTTTTTATCGGCAAGTGGGCCGCCAGACGCCTGGTCGATTTTGTCGCACAGGTGACCGCATCCCGCGGTCTTGATCCGACGGTTGGTGGTTTTGTCCGAAACATTGTCTACATCGGCTTGCTGGCGCTGATCATTATTGCGACCTTGTCGCAGCTCGGGGTGCCGACCGCATCATTTATTGCCATCATCGGTGCCGCAGGCCTTGCGATCGGGCTTGCCTTGCAAGGTTCCTTATCAAACTTTGCATCGGGTGTTTTGCTCGTGTCGTTCCGACCCTGCAAGGTGGGTGATTATATTGAAGGCGCAGGCGTTGCCGGAACCGTTGATCAAATCACGGTATTCAGTACCACCTTGATTACACCGGATCAACGCACGATCACGGTGCCGAATTCATCCTTGTTGGGTGGGCCGATCATCAACTACACGACGTCCCCGTCGCGACGTCTGGATCTGGTCATCAGCGTTGCCTATGACAGTAATCTTGATGAGGTAAAAACTTTATTGCGCGATATTGTCGAAAACGACCCGCGGGTACTGGATGAAAAGAAACCGGTGCAGATTGGCGTACTGGCACTGGCTGATTCGGCGATCAACTTCGCGGTACGACCTTGGGTATCCAATGATGATTACTGGTCACTGCATTTCGATTTGCACGAGCGCATCAAGGAACGTTTTGACGAGGCAGGCGTCACGATTCCGTTTCCACAATTGCAAGTGGCTGTTAGCGGGGCAGTGTCTGGAGCACTACCTGGAGCAGTTCCTGGAGCAGCGCCTGACTCAGTGAGCTAAGTCCGAAATCCCTCGATGGTTATGATCGGGTCCGTCCGATTATTCAAGATGCTGGCCATAGCATCATGAGTTCAACTGTCTCTTTGGGCATATCTTAGGGTTGTCACCAACGAGACAACGCTTCTTGACAGCGAGCGGCAAAGAGAGTTCTGGTAATATCGCATCTGCGCCGTCGGCAGGTAGTTGTTAAATCTTGCTGGACCAAATCTTCATGGAACTTGTTCCGAAATAAACGCGAGCAGACGCCATGACTGACATTGAATCTTCGGCCCCGCCCACAGACAAAATTCTCACTGGTGTCGCGCTGATGCTTGGATTTTGCCTAACCGCTCCTTTGTTGGACGTGGCAGCCAAGCTTGCGTCTTCGAGTGTGCCGGTTGGGCAGATTACAGCGGCGCGCTTTATCATTCAGTGTGCATTGATGGCTCCATTTATTGTGATCATGCGCCTATCCATGCATGTCACGCGTGAGCAATGGTTTCCGCTGATTTTTCGCGCGTTACTTTTGCTGTTTGCAACCTTTTGTTTCATCACTGCGATCCGCGTGATGCCACTTGCCGATGCACTGGCGATCGTGTTTGTGGCACCGTTTATTGTGTTGTTATTCGGTAAATTTTACCTCGGCGAAGATGTTGGCCCGCGCCGTATTGGGGCGTGCTTGGTTGGATTTTTCGGCGTTTTGTTCGTGATCCAACCCAGCTTCGCAGCGTTTGGCGCAGTGGCGTTAATCCCGCTTGGTACGGCAGTCGCTTTCGCTTTGTACATTCTTGTGACGCGAGGGCTTTCACGCCGGATGCATCCTGTGGTCTTGCAATTTCATACCGGCCTTATCGCCAGCTTGTTTTGCATACCCGTATTGCTTCTGGCCCAAGGCTCCGGCTTTGAATTACTTGATCCGGTTTGGCCAGAGGGAATAGCCTGGCTGTGGCTCTTTGGCGCTGGATTTTTCGCGACACTGAGTCACATGATGATGACATACGCACTGTCGTTTGCGCCTTCGGCCACGCTGGCCCCGCTGCAGTATTTTGAGTTACCGGTGGCGACTTTGTTCGGCTATCTGGTTTTCCACGATTTTCCTAACGCTCTGAGCCTAATGGGTATTGCCATTATTATCGGTGCCGGGTTGTATATGATTCACCGGGAGAG
>CAYULV010000141.1:0-8685 GCA_964445655.1 uncultured Granulosicoccaceae bacterium
GATTAGGATTTACTTTGTCGATCTATAGACACACTTATAATAAAATATCAATGTAAATTCAAATCTCTATACAAGTAGCATTGCACATCTCAATAGTTAAGATATCCTTGTATAGTTCTTACAGATTCGATTCTTCAACGGCGGTGTCAATTCCAATAGTCGCGTTAAAATATTCCTTCATTAATTCCTTCAATCTAACTGATCGTGGATTTATTTCAAGCTACCGGCGATCAGCCGATTCTGAAAAAGTTCGAGCTTATGCTGATGTCGGAGGCATCAAAGCCATGATTTATATCGCTAGTCGGTATGAATCTGGTGAGATATCTGATAAAAATCAGCAACTTTCTCAATATCGTTAACAGGAGAATCTGTTGCTACCTTCATTCGAATCTGCGTCAAAATTTGCGAGAGGTTTTGTAAGAAGCCCCGCCGGTGTAGGCTCTATAATTCCAAGCTCACGCTATATGGAGGACAAATTAGTTGAAATTGGGGAGTTGACTACTAAATCTACTATTGTTGAACTTGGTCCTGGCACGGGTGGAACCACACGTGCGTTACTCAAATCTATGCCAGACGACTGCACCCTTATTTGCATGGAAATTGACCAGGATTTCGTAGAACTAGTGCGTGAAATCTCTGATCCTCGCCTTATAGTTCATAACAGTAGCGCCGAAAAAATTATTGAGTCATTGCTGACCGAACAACGGGAATCTGCAGACTTGGTAGTATCGGGAATTCCATTTTCTACAATGCCAAGGGATTTGGGTGTGACAATATTAAAGAATATTCAGAACGTACTAACTCCGGGTGGGATATTTATAGCTTATCAATTGCGTGGAACTGTGGCGGAACTATCGAAACCTATATTCGGTAGTCCGACAGATACTTGTTTTGTTTGGAGAAACGTTCCTCCTATGCGTATATATAGCTGGAATAAACAATCATAAATACGAGCTCATACCTCCAATATACGAAACTAAATTTACTTAGGCGAGGCAAGTGGCGAACTGTCAAAAAACTGGTTTTCGACTCGTCGAAAAAAAGTTAATTTACTATATTCTTGCAGTTGCAATTATTGATATCGTACTTTTTTCTTTTGTAGAGGCGAGAATAGATTTGAAGGCGTTTTTTATTTCGGCTTTAATTATATTCTCGATGATATGTATAGGAAGGATCTACCGCCATTATCGAACTGGGGGTGAGGATATAGCAGTTACCTTCATAGGCACAGCTCTACTCATAACATTCTCAAATTTTGGTGCAGTTGCCAATTACCTCCTACTGGGTGTAGCGGGTCAACCAATTGATCTATATTTGGCAAAAATGGACTTGGTCATTGGATTTCACTGGCCAACTTTTATGATCGAGATGCAAAATTTCCCACTGCTAAGCTCTATCCTAGCTTTTGCTTACAATATCTCGCTTTTACTGGTAATTCTCGTTTTATTAGTTCTTGGTTTTTCTGGCAAGCACGACCAGCTCTACAAATTCATTTTTACTCTTGTCATTGCAGCAACAATAACGATAGGTTTCTGGACCTTTTTTCCCTCATTTGGAACAACTGCAATCTATACAATTACTCCCGAAACCCAGGCACTAGTCAATCCAGTTGTTGGAAATGATTATGGCAATATTCTAAGAAGTTTAAACGCGAACCAAATTCCTTTAATAACGCCATTAAATATCCAAGGTATTGTAGCTTTTCCTTCTTATCATACAATCATGGCATTGGTCTGTATTTACTATGGGTGGTCATTAGTCGGATGGAAATATTTATTCCTGATAACGAATATTCTGGTAATAATGGCAGTTCCAATACACGGAGGCCATCATCTAGTTGACTTACTCGGAGCCTTCGTTGTCACCTGCGCCGTTATTTATGTTGTCGAAAATTTGAACTTGAATAGCGAATCAAGTGTGAGCGGCAATCTTGGTCGGCCGAATAACTCGTAAATGTCATTCTCACAATCGCCCACCTGCACCAACCTCTGAAGGTTCAGCATTCCACAAGCTTTATACCTTTATACGTCATCTCTCACACGCTTGAAGCATGCTATACCAACACCTCCAGCCAATGCTTTTATTAGTTTGACGAAATGGGTATCGGGCAAGACTCTTTCGTAACAAGAAGAAACGAACCCGAATCAGTGTAGTAGCCCGCGAGTATTTCCGCTATTTCAAGCGCGGCGCAGAGAATATTGTTTAGTGAGCTCGGATCGATACTCAACAAAGAGCATCAATCAGTCAGGTCACAGTCAGCCAGCAAAGGCCGCAACACAAGCGGCCATGATCACCCCTGGCATGATGCCGAAAGCCAAAACCGCCAAACCATTAATCGCAAGCCCTGCTGAAACATCCATGGCCGGTTGCACCTCAGTGTGCTCAACCGGATCGTCAAAGAACATCAACTTGACGATACGCAAGTAATAGAAAGCGCCCACCACTGACATGAAGACACCAATGATTGCCAGCCACAAGTAGTCAGCACCAATGGCACTTTTCAAAACCAACAGCTTTGCGTAGAAACCAACCGTTGGTGGAACACCGGCCAGTGAAATCATCGCCAGCATCATGACCGATGCCAGTAACATGTTTCGTTTGGCAAGCCCGCGCAAGTCATCGAGCATGACCGCCTCATGGCCTTTATGCGATAAGGCTAGCAGCACGCCGAATACCGCAAGCGTGGTAAACGCGTAGGTAATCGCATAGAACATCGAAGCGCTATAAGCCTCATTGGACGCACCGACAAAGCCGAGCAATAAGAAGCCGACATGAGAAATGGTGCTGTAACCGAGCATGCGCTTGATATTGGTTTGCGCGATCGCAACAAGGTTACCGACAACCATCGACAGAGCCGACAGAATGGCAAGCATTTGCCGCCAGTCCGCATCCAGAGATTCAAGCCCATCAACCAGCAAACGGACCAACATCGCAAACGCCGCAATCTTAGGCGCGGTTGAAATAAACATAGTGACCGATGTCGGCGCACCCGCATAAACATCAGGGACCCACATATGAAACGGTACCGCACCGAGTTTGAAGGCGACACCGACAACAATGAACGTCAGACCAAAGCGGGCGCCGATGCTGCGCGCGTCGGCAAGATCATCACCCGTTCCTGCCACAACGTTCTTTATCGTTGCAAGATCGAGCGAACCTGTCGCGCCATAAATCATGGACATGCCATACAGCAACATACCTGACGCAAGAGCCCCGAGCACGAAGTACTTCATCGCAGCTTCGGATGACTCGCCATTGTTACGATTCAGAGCAACCATCGCATATTGCGACAAGGCTAGTAGTTCCAGTCCGAGATAAACACTCAGCATATGCTTGGCGGATACCATGATCATCATGCCACCGACCGCGAACATGGCAAGTACATAGTATTCACCACGCGCGATATCCCGACCCGTCAGGTAGTCACGGGAATACAGAAGGATGCCGATGCTGATCAACAGTATCCAGCATTTCAAAGCCGCGCTTAATGCATCGACCGTGTAGGCACCACTAAACACGGTCAGCGCTTCATCACCGATCTGCCCATACGCAAGAAACAAGGTGACGACCAAGGTTGCCTGGCTTAACCAGTACACCAATTGCTTTGTCGCATCAGTGAACAGGCTGACGACCAGAATCAGTGATGTGGCACTGAGTAAGACGATTTCCGGACTCGCTAGAGACAAGTTATCCATGATGCACTCAGTACTTGGAAATGGAGATGTGCTGCACGAGGTTCTCGACCGATGCATGCATGACACTGCCGATCACATCAGGCCAAAGGCCGATCAGCAACACGAATACCGCTAAGGCTGCAAGCATCCAGAACTCTCGCGAATTGACATCAGTCAACGCCGCAACCTGATCGTTCGCAACCGGCCCCATGATGACTCGCTTGACCATCCACAAGGTGTAGGCCGCACCGAGGATCAAGGTAGAAGCTGCCAGAAAGGCAATCCAGAAGTGCGTCCTGAAGCTTGCGAGGATGACCATGAATTCGCCAACAAAACCGGACGTACCCGGAAGTCCCGCATTCGCCATCGCGAAGAAAACCATGAAGGCGGCAAAGTACGGCATGGTATTGATGACACCGCCGTAGTCGGCGATCTCTCGACTGTGCATACGGTCATACATCACACCAACACACAGGAACATGGCTGCTGAAATAAACCCGTGCGACACCATCTGGATAATCGCACCTTCGATACCCAGCGCAACACCTGCGTCGTCCCCGTTCCCTATAAGGCGAAACGCGATGAAAATACCCAATGTGACAAAGCCCATATGGGAGATCGATGAATAGGCGATAAGCTTTTTCATGTCACGTTGCACCAGGGCAACAAAGCCGATGTAGACAATCGCGATCAGTGAAATAGCGATCATGAACAGATCAAGCCGCGAGCTGGCATCCGGTGTGATAGGCAGACTGAATCTCAGGAAACCGTAGCCCCCCATCTTCAACATGATCGCAGCCAGTACGGCTGAACCCGCGGTCGGCGCCTCCACGTGCGCATCCGGAAGCCAGGTATGTACTGGCCACATCGGTATCTTGACCGCAAAGGCAACAAAGAACGCAAGGAAAATCCACAGCTGTTGTTGTGGCCCCAACTCCAGTGTGTGCATGCCAAGGATGCTGAACGTACCACCTGTTCTATACAGGTAAATCAGTGCAACCAGCATGAAGACAGAACCGAGGAAGGTGTACAGAAAGAATTTGATCGTCGCGTACACACGGTTCGGCCCACCCCAGATACCGATGATCAGAAACATCGGGATCAAGGTGGCTTCGAAGAATACGTAAAAGAGCACTGCATCGAGTGCCGAGAAAACACCGACCATCAGACCGGTCATGATCTGAAAGGCACCAAGGTAAATCGCCGGGCGATCCTTGATCACTTCCCAGGCTGATACAACCACAATGACGTTGATCAAGGTGGTCAGGATGATCAGTGGCATGGATATGCCATCGACCCCAAGGTTGTAATTGACATCGAACGCCGGAAGCCAGGCATACAACTCGGTGAACTGCATGTTCGCCGTGCCTTTGTCAAAACCGAAATACAAGGGCAGACTGACCAGCAAGGTTCCGATCGACGTGGCCATTGCCAGCGGTCGCGAACGGCTGTCTCCAAGCATGATGATCAGGAAACCGCAAATAATCGGCAACCAGATCGTGAGACTCAACAATGGGACGTTACTCATATGAACAAGAACCAGGTCAGCATCACCAGCAAGCCGATGATCATGGCGAAGGCGTAGTGGAACAGCATGCCGCTTTGCAGGTGGCGAGCAATGCCGGACAAGAGACCAACCGATTTGGCCGAACCGTTTACAAGAGCGCCATCAATCACATTGATGTCCCCTTCTCCCACAATTGCTTGCCGATCTTGAGACTACCGCCGGCAAACACCGCCTGGTTGAAGTCATCAAAACCGTACTTGTTGTCGAGTATGCGCCGCGCCCAACCAAGATTTTTATCCAGCGCTGCCGGTATCGATGGGGCGATCAGATAAAACAGTACCGCCGTGCCAAAGCCTGCCGCTGCCATATACAAAGCTGGCGTCTTAAAGGCGTGCAAGGCGAAGGCTATCGCGCCATGATAGTTCTCACCGAGTTTGCCGAGTACATCATGTGATGCAGCGACGGTAATGATGTCTTTGAAGTAATCACCAAAGACGACGCTGCTGACGGTTAACAAACCAATAATGACTGACGGGATCGCCAACAGAATCAATGGGACCGTGACCACCTTCGGCGGTTCGTGCGCATGACTCGCGGTGTGTTCATCCATGCGAGTCTCGCCATGGAACACCAGGAAGAACAAGCGGAAGGAATAAAAGGCGGTAACGAATACACCACCGAGCACAGCCCAGTACGCGATTCCCGCACCGGGAATTGAAGAGGCGTGTACGGCTTCGATAATAATATCTTTCGAGAAAAAACCGGAAAAACCTGGAAATCCGATAAGCGCCAAGGTGCCGATCAGTGATGTCCAGTAAGTAATGGGCATGTATTTTTTCAGGCCACCCATCTTTCGGATATCTTGCTCGTGGTGCAAAGCGATGATCACCGAACCTGCAGCAAGGAACAGCAAGGCTTTGAAGAAGGCATGCGTCATCAGGTGGAACATGGCGGCAGAATAGGCAGACACGCCCAGGGCTACCGTCATATAGCCAAGCTGCGACAAGGTTGAATAAGCAACGACGCGTTTGATGTCGTTTTGCACCATACCGATCAAGCCCATGAAAAAGGCTGTAAAGGCACCCACGATAAGGATGAAGCTCAGCGCCGTTTCAGACAATTCGAACAGGGGTGACATGCGCGACACCATAAAGATGCCGGCGGTGACCATCGTTGCCGCGTGAATCAATGCAGAAATAGGCGTTGGGCCTTCCATTGAGTCAGGCAACCAAACATGTAATGGGGCCTGCGCCGACTTGCCCATCGCACCGATAAATAACAAGATGCAGATGACAGTGATAACGCTCCAGTTGGCATCACCAACGATATTCATCGTTTGTCCCGCAAGCGACGGTGCCATGGCAAAGGCATCAACGTAACTCAAGCTGTTGGTATACATGACGATGCCCGCGATACCGAGTATGAAACCAAAGTCACCCACTCGGTTGACGAGGAAGGCTTTCATGTTGGCAAAGATGGCGGTTTCACGTTTGTAGTAAAAACCAATCAGCAAGTAAGACACCGTGCCCACAGCCTCCCAACCAAAGAACAGTTGCAGGAAGTTGTTGGACATAACCAGCATCAACATCGAGAACGTGAACAACGATATGTAACTGAAAAAGCGCTGATAGCCGTCGTCATCGTGCATATAGCCGATGGTGTAGATGTGCACCATCAAGGAAACAAAGGTGACAACTAACATCATCATGACGGTCAGCTTGTCGACGAGGAAGCCAACTTCAAAACGGATGTCGCCGCTGACCAGCCAGGTATAGAGCGACTCGTTGTAGACCGGCGCATCGCCTATCACGACATGGAAGAACGCATATACCGACAACAGTAATGACACGGCGACACCGGCGATCGTGACGCGATGAGCGTTATCACGACCGATACGTCGACCGAAGAGTCCAGCAATGATCGCAGCCAGCAAAGGGCTAAGCGGAATCAGTGTATAGATCAGCTTCACGAGCGCTAGCCTTTTAGTTCGTCAAGATCGGCAACATTGATTGTTGACCGATTGCGGAAGAGCACCACGAGGATGGCCAGACCAATGGCAGCCTCTGCAGCGGCTACCGTCAGAATGAAGAAAACAAAGATCTGCCCGGCACCATCGCCGAGAAAATGCGAGAACGCGACAAAATTCATATTGACGGCGAGCAACATGAGCTCGATCGACATCAACAGAATAATGACGTTCTTTCGATTCAGGAATATACCCACGACACTCAGGCAGAAGAGAATGGCACCCAGTGTCAGGTAGTGCGCTAAAGAGATCATGATTGCGCCCCACCCTGCTTCTCGGCAGGCATCTCAACAATGCGCAAACGATCGCCCTTTTTGACCTCCACCTGCTCCGATGGCTTTTGATACTTCGTATCCGGACGTCGACGCATGGTTAGCGCAATGGCGGCAACGATGGCAACCAACAAGATGATGGCGGCAATCTCGAATTGAAAAAGGTATTCGTCGTACAACAGGAGGCCCAGAAATTCCGTGTTGCTGAAATCAGCATCCGCTCTGGCAGGTGCCGGGAAGTTTTCACTTTTGAAGAAGCGTTGGGTTATCAGGAAGACCATTTCGACAAGCATGATGACACCGACCAGCAAACCGACCGGGAGGTATTTAACGAAGCCTTCGCGAAGCGGTGCGGTGTTGATATCCAGCATCATGACCACGAACAGGAATAACACCATAACCGCACCGACATACACGAGTACCAATGTGACGGCGAGAAATTCAGCTTCCAGCAGCAACCAGATGCCGGAACAGGTGAAAAAGGTCAATACCAGAAACATCGCCGCATGCACGGGGTTGGACGCCGTGATAACGCGCACTGCCGAGAACACCATGATGATCGCGAACAGATAAAAGACTACATGCTCAAAAGTCACTAGTGCGGTCCTGTTGGTTAGCGAAAGGCAGCATCAGCAGCGCGATCGGCTGCGATCTCGGCTTCGTATTTGTCGCCAATCGCCAGGAGCTTGTCCTTGGTCATGATCTGCTCACCTCGATTTTCGAAGTGGTACTCGAAGATGCGCGTTTCCACAATTGAATCGACCGGACAGGCTTCTTCGCAGAAACCGCAGAAGATGCACTTGAACAGATCGATGTCGTAACGAGTTGTACGACGTGTCCCATCATCGCGTTGTTCCGAGTCGATGGTGATAGCCAACGCCGGGCAAACAGCTTCACACAGTTTGCAGGCAATACAACGTTCCTCACCGTTCGGATAACGACGCAAGGCGTGCAGGCCGCGAAATCGATGGGACTGAGGTGTCTTCTCTTCAGGGTATTGAACGGTAATGTTGCCAGACACAAAATACTTGCCGGTCAGGCTCATCCCTTTGAGCAGCTCCCACAATGTGAAGCTCTTTATGTATTTGGATATTTGACCTGTCATTGTCTTACACCACTGAACCAGAGGCCCCAGTCGAAGTAAATCGCAAAACCGACCACCGCAATCCAGATGATGGTTATCGGTATGAATATCTTCCAGCCAAG
>CAYULV010000141.1:8785-10430 GCA_964445655.1 uncultured Granulosicoccaceae bacterium
ACGATTTCCGATTCGCCTTCAGCTACATCAAACGGTGCGCGGTTGGTTTCAGCCACACCCGAGATGAAGTAGACAATCGCCAGTGGAAACAAGGGGAAGAGATACCAGTTGAAGAAGCCGCCTGATTGCGCGCGTACGATATCGCCTAGATTCAAACTACCTGCCATCATCAAAACACCAATCAAGGCAAAGCCCATCGCAATTTCGTAAGCGACGATCTGCGCTGCTGAACGCATGGCACCGAGAAAGGCGTACTTCGAGTTCGATGCCCAGCCGGCGATGATGACGCCATAGACACCGATTGATGTCATGGCAAGCACATACAAGAGCCCCGCATTGACATCGGCAAGTACCCAACCGTCGGCAAATGGCATGACGGCCCACGCTGCTACAGCCGGCGCCAGTGAAAGTATCGGTGCCGACAAAAACAGAAAGCGCGATGCATTGGTCGGGACAATGACTTCCTTGCACAACAGTTTGAAGACATCAGCGAATGGTTGACCCAGCCCGCGGAAACCAACTCGGTTCGGCCCCACACGTACTTGCATGGAACCAATGACCTTACGTTCTGCCAGCGTCAGATACGCTACACAGAGAATCAATGGGACGAGGACCAGTACGATCTTTAGCAGCGTGAAGATCGTCAGGAGGATTGCATCTATCATGCTTTGCTTACCTCGATCGGACCAAAGGTGGTGCCAAGTTCACTGGTTTCCGCCAATCCTGATGGTACCCAAACGCAACCTTCAGGGATGTTGTCATCGGCGCGGGCTGTCAAATTCACACTACTGCCATTTTGTTTTACAGCCACAGTGTCACCGTCTGAGACCTTGAGCTTGGCCAATTCACTGACAGACATCGACGCAAACGCTTGTTTGCCATCCAGTGATTTCTGTAGCGGTTGCGAACGGCGCACAACCGGGTCGGTCGCATAGATCGGTGTTTCACCGGCGCGCATCAAGGATGCCGAGTCACGTGGCGTGAAGCTCGGAACGGAATTGAAAGTCGTCAAATTGCCGAGCTCGACGTTGGCACACATCGACTGCAGTTCACGCGTAATACTCTCCGGGCTGTCGTACTCAAAACCACTGAGTTCAAGTTCTTCGGCGAGTACTCGCATGACCTTCCAGGCCGGCCGAGCATCACCAGGGGGAGCAATGACACCTTTGGCTGTTTGCCAGACACCGCTGGCATTGACGTAGGTGCCATAACTTTCCGTGAAGGTTGCCATCGGCAGAACCACATCGGCATGCGCAGCAAGACCGGGAGATAGATAGGCGCTGATGGCCACAACACCACTCGCCGCTTGCAAGGATTTTATGGCCTCTGACGGGTTCGCCGCATCATATTCGAGTTCAGCACCCACCAATAAGTAACGATCCATAGCCGACGCGAGCATTTCGCCAGCATTCTTGCCGGCATTCTGAGCAGCTTGCCCACCAGGCAAACGATGTGGCGTGACACCGGCAAGCCAGGCACCAGCCGTATTTGCACGCTCGGGCAACATCGCAAGCGTTGCACCTGTAGCTTCCGCGATACGGGCAGCAAGGAATTGCAATTGTGCATAGCTCGGATGATGCACGGCGATGTTACCGAGCAAGACAGCAGAACGTTCGCCCGACTTCAATGCATCGGCAATACGTTG
>CAYULV010000142.1:0-10382 GCA_964445655.1 uncultured Granulosicoccaceae bacterium
TACCACAGAAGATACAATGGCGGTAGTCGCAACAAAAATAGCCGAACTAGTCGCCATATAAGCTTCAGTAAAAATTAAGTGTTATAACGATCCCGACAGTTGCTCAAGCAATGTATCCCTTGAAAAACTACCTGCAACCCCGGACGCATTCCTCGTGATCTGGCAAAGTCTCACCCAAAGCTCTGGTGCTCTGTGACGCTCATTTTCCGTCAAAGTACTTCGCAGTCGTTCAGTTGATTCAAACGAGCATGAAGCCCCTTCGGTTAGTGTGCCAAATACGATGATGACGAAATGCCTTAAAAACCTCCATGTATTTTCATCATCTCTGAAACCATCCGGAAGCAGTTTTCGCACGTCCCTTACAAACTTTCTTTGCATGTCACTGGCAAATTCTTCCGTCTCAAGTCGCCGAAAGAAGTCACCTGCCGAATTTGATATTCTCGCCCATTCCAATGTGGCGTGTGCGGGACGGAGTGTGGTTAAAGCAATATTCGCAGCGGCTAGGCCAACACGATCTCTGCCTTGCTTGAAGTCAGTTTTCTGGAACTCAGCCCAACTTGCTGCCACCACTTCTCGAAAGTCTACATTTGTCTCCGCTGCGCTAAGTGTTGGACTTTGCTTTACCTGCAATGACAGCTTAGCGGGTCTGCCGTACCGATCAGAGGCCATGACTATTAGATCATCAAGTGGCTCGCCCAATGCTTTTCGCTGGAGGCTAATCTTATCTACAACAGCTTCTGAAAGCCCACGCGCACCTCCTTCGACTAACAAGCTCGTCAAATATGAGGCGACAACTGAGCCCTCAAACGTATATCCAATACCGCCTGTTGCCTCTGGGCTTGCTGGCATATTCCGATCCACTTAATTGCTATTGCTAGGTTGCAGAAGGTAGTACTTTGTAATAAATCAACTCTCACATTCCATCAAGTGCATGGAGTCTCCGGAAAACCCGGGACGATTCAGTGGCACACGAACCAGACCTTTTGCTCTGGTGAAAGTACATCTGAAACTACGACAAACCCGGTATTGCTGACCCTTCCTATCGCGACACCCCACTTCTCTGTTAACTGCAATTGAACATAGGTATCGAGTCACAGGCAGATAATTCTTTCTTTGCGTTATTGTAATTTACGATTACAGCGCTATAAATGGCGGCTGCGAGAAAAATACCAAGCCTGTTCTGTCGATCTAAAAATCGTTTAACAAAAACTAAAAGCACCGAAATCGAGTCAATGATTTCAATAAAGCCTTCCAATCCATACACTACGCAAACGACCTTAGTCATCAGTACGAAGTTACGCATGCTATGTGCGGTGATCTTAAATTTCATTACCCTGCTTCTATTGTGTATCTATATCTCCTACTCAAGCTGTAAGGGAAATTGGTTATTAAGTGTAACAATTGACAATAAATGCACGATAAACACGTTAGCCGAAACCAATCCCTGGCTTTCCGCGAGATCACACTCAATGAGAAGAAAGGCGATTTAGTTGGGACGTTACTTCTTCTGTTATGGTGCTCCGTTTTTGAGGATGAGGGAGTTGAGTCCACCACCCTGGGTGTTGCTGAAACGGAGTATTAATTCAAGCCCTGCTTGAGGCACCCGTAGTCTAAACCGAAGTTAATCTGCCTGGC
Organism: uncultured Granulosicoccaceae bacterium; assembly: GCA_964445655.1. Lineage (GTDB taxonomy): Bacteria > Pseudomonadota > Gammaproteobacteria > Granulosicoccales > Granulosicoccaceae > Granulosicoccus. The sequence goes on from CAYULV010000142.1 coordinate 1,636, forward strand.
GTCTCAAGAAGGCTGGGATATCAAGGTATTCAACATCGTGACCAGCAGTTGTAGCACTCGGACTTTGAGCTAATTCGCGTGCGGTTTTGGCTTTCACAGCGGGCTTTTTGCTATTTGCACGAACTATTGCGCTGTACTGCCCATGCCGCGGGCCGACTGTACTAGAAAAGACACCGCCTGCAGCACGTACGCCGCTGCCTGCAGCTGATTGCACAACACTGCGCAACTTCGCTTGCTGCAGAACACCCAGACCTGTGACCACAACCGTGACACGCAGCTCACCTTCCAGCGCTTCATCAATCACTGTGCCCACGACTACAGTTGCATCATCACCGGTAAAAGATCGCACCACATTGCCGACTTCTTCAAACTCACCAATAGCCATGTCCAGACCAGCAGTGATGTTCACAAGAATTCCCTTAGCGCCAGCCAGATCGATGTCTTCGAGCAGCGGACTGGATATGGCCATTTCGGCCGCTTCAGTAGCACGCTCATCACCTCTACCAATACCGGAACCCATCATCGCCAGACCCATTTCAGACATGACCGTGCGAACATCGGCAAAGTCAACGTTGATAAGGCCAGGATGGGTGATCAGCTCGGCAATGCCCTGAACGGCACCGCGCAGCACATCATTTGCCGCTCGGAAAGCATCAAGCAGACTGATGTTCCTACCTAGCACTGACAACAGCTTCTCGTTCGGAATGGTGATCAGCGAATCCACGTGGTTGCGCAGCTCATCAATACCGGAGGTGGCTATAGCCATGCGCTTAAGCCCTTCAAACGGAAAAGGCTTGGTCACAACCGCAACAGTCAATACGCCCATTTCGCGAGCAATTTGCGCAATAACAGGAATGGCACCAGTACCGGTACCACCACCCATGCCGGCAGTGATGAAAAGCAAATCAGTGCCCTCGATCAGATCTTGAATGCGATCCCGATCTTCCATTGCTGCCTGACGGCCAATTTCCGGGTTGGCGCCAGCGCCCAGACCTTTGGTGATGCTCTGGCCAATGTGCACAATGGATTTCGCTTCCATACTCAAGAGCGCCTGAGCATCTGTATTGGCGCAGATGAAGTCAACATCTTCTATATTCGAGTTCACCATATGCTGCACAGCATTACAGCCGCCCCCACCTACACCGATCAATTTTATGATTGGATTGACACCATTTTTTGAATTTCCGGTATCAGAAATATCAACATCCTCCGAGACTGAAGTATCAAACTCTCTGTTCTGAACAAGTTCAAATTTCACAGTATTTTTACTGACCTTATTAGGCTTGTCTTCTCGTTTCAGATTGAGTTTTGGTTCCGAAGTAGAATCCGAATAGCGTTCACAAATCAGTTCAAACTCACTGGCATTCAATCGACGTTGCCCTAACACTTCTAGTAAGTTATGTTGCTCGATATCTGAAATTCGCTCGAGTGCGTCCAGCATTCTGTCGGCACTATCTTCGACAGCAGATAGTACGCGAGAGATATTGATATCGGCTACTTCTTCTTCACTCACAATTACACTCGAGGAATCCTGCTTCAGACTCCTTGGCTCTACTTGAATTGCATCCAGATACTGTGTCCATTCATTAGAGTGCAAGCCATCATTGTTCGCAGATTTTTTATTCATCGATTTGAGCTCCTAGACGCTGTAAACGCCGTTTAGCTGCTACTACTTGATCAATATTTAATCCGGTTCTCTTAGCGATCTTCATATTAGATGTGGATGATGCACCAGTGCCAATATCTTCGTACAAAATTGCAGATAGAACTGCTTTCATATGTTCCTTTCTACCGCCACTGGCCTCTATACGGTCATAGAGTTGTAAGACTCGTCGTTGAAGCTCTACCTTATCCATATTATGCTCAACTGGATTACTTTCTCCCAAAAACGTAGAAGCCGGACCGTGATCATTAATCCACGATTCAGGTTGATCATCGATATTAATTTGACGTTTCAAATGTGAGTCTAATTGATCTCGCATGACATCGAGGTAGCCATACTTCACATGGAATTTCAGGTGCCAATAGCAGCCCATCGATGAGCGTATCTCAGGATTTTCCATTTTTACGAAACGATCAAGACCGTTAATCACAACGTCTGATGCCTCATGAAAGGTCCAATATCCGTGAGTGCTTAAAAGGAATTGGCTAAAGGGTAGGAGCTTGGTGTATGAGTCAGACCACTCCTCGCTAGTAAACAAAGCAATCCGATCTTTTCCGGGTTCCACTGACAATAATGGAGCTCGATCAGAAAGCGACGACTTATTAAGTGCTTCATCATCGGACATACTTGGCCCCTAAATTAGCCCGAAGTATTTTTCGATCCCGGGCACTTCTATTCGTTTTTGACTCATCTCGATCTCACGTCCCGAACAAATAATGACACCACTGTCGATTTATAATTATGATCGGCAAGAGTTCCTATATGTCTATTACGGATTGAAACAAGATTTTTGGACAAAATTGCGTATTTCGGCGATGGTGACCGCCCGTTTCGGTCATCGTGACCGCACTGCAGCCTCCCGCCACACTGGAGGCATGAACTTACTCGGCGCGGTCACAATCCGTCAAGTATTGCGCTGATTTGGTTGGGTCCGATGAAGTGGGCTTAAGCATGGATTTGCCGCTGAGTTCAAGGCGATGTGAGCCGTGCAAGAGTCGATCGAGAATGGCATCAGACATCGTCGCTTCTCCTGTGTAATCGTGCCAGTGCTTGACCGGTAATTGGCTGGCAATCAATGTGGACTTTCGACCATGTCGATCTTCGATAACTTCAATCAGATCCTGTCGTTGAGACGCATCCAGAGGCTGCATGCCCCAGTCATCCAGGATGAGCAAATCCGTTTTCAATAGCTGCACCATCAGCCGTGCGTAGCTACCGTCACCGTGACTGATTCGAAGTTGCTCGACCAGTCGGGGCAGACGCATGTAACGGGTTGCCAGCCCTCGTCGACATGTCTGATTTCCCAACGCACTAGCCAGCCAGGTTTTTCTGCACCCGGTCCTGCCGGTGATGCACAAATTCAACCCGGCTCGTAGCCAGTCCAACTGCGCCAAGCTCGCCATCCGGGATTTATCCAACCCACGGCGATGGGCATAGTCAATGTCTTCAATGCACGCAGGCACCCGAAATTCGGCTGACCGCAACAGTCGCGACAATCGTCGGTTTTCGCGATGTAGCACTTCGCGTTCGATTAAAAATCCCAGTCGCTGCTCACTGTCAATTCAGGATAGATTGCAGGACTGTCGTATTGGCGATGCACTTACCAACCGCAATACGAATCAATCAGCCGAGCACACTACTGGCAAGCCATGTGCCTCTTAGTGCTCGTATCATCGGTGCCAATGAGCATGAAAGCCACTATGTGTTCGATGCCCTGTTCAACAACTTGACGGACATCCAGCCCGATACGCATTCCACCGACACCCATGGTGCGAACTAGGTGAACTTCGCGTTGTTACATCTGTTTGGCTATCGCTTCGCTCCGCGGTACCGTGACTTCCGTAGCAAGATAAAGACTGGATTATATGGATTCAAATACCCCAATGCCTATGCCAGTAGTGCATTCAAGCCGGTACATCGGATAAAGGAAAATCTGATCATCTCGGAATGGCCCAACATTGAGCGAATCCTGTTGTCACTGGCACTCAAATCTACTTCATAGAGTGTAATTGTGTCCAAATTGAGTAGCCATCGGCGACAAAATCGCACGAAACAAGCTTTGTGGGAGTTCGAGCACATCATCAGCAGCCTGTACTTAAATATTGAATTTCGTATACAACATCCGGGGCGAATGTCGCCATGTTTTCCTCGTCTGCCAGACCCAATTGTCGAAACTGACCGAGCTGCAGCATGGCATTTGAACGGCTGTGCCCATCAAACGCTCTACCGATTGTCTTATTGCGTTCCCGGATCAGGTTATGGACCTCGAGATAGCGCTCATGTGATGTTTTACCCGACTGTATACACAATTGTGTAGTTTCGTCGAGGACGGACTGACACAAACGATTGAGCGCTTTTTCTTTTACGCGTTTAAAGGTCTTCCAGTCCTTTTCCGAGATTGCTGTCATGGTTAGCTCCCTGTGATCAACGATGGCTGCTCAATCCGAGTTCTTCCCACATCCACGTGAAATCCTGCGTTGGACTGGGGGATTTTGATTCTGTATTTTCCAGATACTTCAGCCAATCAATCACCTTGTGCTGCTTGTCCGGATCCGCCGCACAGGCTCTGGGGGACTCGTTGTCCAGCATCGGTATCGCCTCATCGAGCGTTTTGAGATAGTGCCCTTTCATCATCTCCTGCATCAAATTCAGGGTGCTGGCTTACATCGATCGACGCTGATGATGGTTGCGCTGGCGCAGAGCTCAGCGTGTGCTCGATGTTTTCGTGCACACTGATCGGCGCACCGATCAACTCCGTGTTCAGGCACGATTGCAGATAAGCAACACCTCGTTCAGATCGTTCCACCGAATTGGACTCCAGCACCAGGTTGTCTGTGGCAAGCTCAACGGTTCCCAGTACCGTTTGAGTGCCATCGGATTTCAACCACGACCAGTGCGTGTCGCTATCATCGATCAGATCATCCTGTGCGTTGAGGATCTGACGAATCGCCTGTGCATCACCGACGATCGGAAAACGTGTTGTCGTCACCACGATGCGTTCGTTGTCGGTATTGAATGGCTGCGGTGTGCCTCTACTCGGTCCGCCAAGTACATCACTGGCAAAACAGACGAATCCGGTCTCCTCGATGCGTATCCGCTGCTCATCGGCAATGGAATCAACGAAATTCTTCACCAACCCTTCCGGGCCGTCCTCTTCAACCGCCTCCTCATACAGGATCTTCAAGTCATTCTCGACATCACCCAAATGCGCTTTGAGATGATGAGCCCCTGCGTGACTCAGCGGCAGGATCGAGCCGAATCGACGTGATTTACCGAGCGTCACCAGTCGCGCAACGATCGCATCATGGATATGCAGGCTTTCGCTACCGCTGCGCTCGACAATTCTCTCGGGATGCGTGTTCGTACCAAAGGGCCGTATCTCTACCCATTTCCCGGGCTCAACGGCGGCAACCTCCAGAAAATGCAACCCGGACTCGTTAAGCGCACTTAGATACCGTCGCCCATGCGGACCTTCTCGCCATCCTCGCGCTTTCAAATACTCTTCGATCGGCGTGACACGCTCAGCATCCCAGCTGGTCACCGCCATCAGCTCCATCAAGAACCCATAGATCATGGGCCCGTAAGGCCCGTTTTGCAGCCGCAGTTTCACACTGGACTCGTCCTCACCCAGGTTATCCACGACCAGCGCCATGAAATGATCGGTCATCTCCTCGATGCGCGGCAACCACTTCTCCGAGCTGTCGATAAAGTCGAACAGATGTCGAATCGCCTTGTCACGTTCTTTCTGTTGTTTACTCACAGACATCAATCGTTCTATTCCGCGTTACTTCAGGGTAGGTGGCTGCATGGTCGCATTTAGGGATGGGTTGACTCATCGCTACCAACCACCATACGAATCAATCAGCCGTGTAATCACGGTTCGGTGTGGTATATCCAGATTGGCGATGTCAGCTAGCGTGGGGAAATCGCAGCCCGATTCGATGCACAGATCCCGTACCGTTGAATCGCTGAAAAACTGGTACATCGACAGGATAAACACACGCTCACCTGGCGATATTCCACCCAGTGATACGGTGATGACTTCAAGGTCCGGACGAAGATCATTCTTGTCGGTCGCAGACTCCACCGAGTCCGAACGAACACGGAACAGATGCTCACCGGCGAGCCGCACACCGTCTTTCCAGGCGGCAAGGAATTCTCCGGGTATAGGACGGTTGTATTCCATCTTGTTGGCAAGCTCCGCCAGTGCATCAGCATCGTACCCAGACAACCGACCGTTATCAGTGTCGACAAAGAACTTGCCGTCCTCTCGTTGGATATCAGGTTTTTTCATGTGAGGGTTCCTTGTCTAAACACGCTCGAAGTCCTTGCCGTCTCCGCCTTTGGGTATATCCATCAGTGCGTCACTCAACGGACGCCTGGGTTTCTCGTCTGCCTTGTTCAATATCCGGTAAATCGATTGGCGTGATACATCAAAATCCAACGCAATAGCTGCCACCGATTTACCGGCCTTGCGCTGTTTGATCACCTGGGCGGTCTGCTTGTCATTCAGCGCGGGCGGTTTACCGAAGCGAACACCGCGGGCTTTGGCAATCGCCCTGCCCTCTGCAGCGCGCTCATTGATGATCGATCGTTCGAACTGCGCCACCGCACCCATGATCTGCATTTGCATCACCTGCATCGAGCTGTTGCCGCCATCGAACGTTAACGCTTCCTTGTGAAAGCGAACTGAAGAACCCTTGCCAGTGATGGATTCGATCAGCTGCATCAAGTCAGAGAGGTTTCGGGCAAGCCGATCGATTGAATGCACATGCACAGTGTCGCCATCGCGGATGTGCTTGAGCATCGCATCGAGTTTGGGCCGCTTAGCGTTGCCGCCACTGGCCTTGTCGGTGAACACCTTGTCGAGCTTCACGCCATCGAGCTGCCGGTCGGTGTTCTGGCTCAGCGTGGAGACGCGCTGGTAACCGATTTGTTGAGCCGCCATCGGAAGTCGCCCTGTCTGATCGGATTAAAGGTCAGCATAACGAGAAACGTCCGATATTTCTAGATATTATGGAATATTCCAGATTCGGGCTGAAATCGATCATAAGTGATTGATATTTGGTTATCGGCCGAATCTGTCCGGTAATCCTGATAAGCGATAACACGCGTTATGTGAGGAATATTTGATCAGGTACGATGGCATGAAGCGTCATTCAATTTTGATTCAGCGATGGTGTTATGAGGAATATTTGGTCAATACAGGCAAGTTTGAGATTAAAAAGTGTCTCTTTTAATCCGTGTACAAGCTAATGTGCCCTTATCCTGATCATCCAAATGGCAACAACGCTTGGGAATCGCTATGGATGAGATATTTGATGACATATTCGACCGATGCTACTGCGGAGTCCTATCCAGACGGGACTACCTTGAAACAAAGCATTCTGTACTGGATGTTTTTATGGGAAAAGTCAAACCACCATTGGAGCTCGAGTTATCGAGTGGTTTCATACAGCAATCCGTTTTAAAAAATAATTCTCGGGCCAAATCAACAATAGCAAGAATGTTGACGCACTTGGAAGAAGCCGGATTACTTATCTCAACAGCTCCGTTTGAGCCAGGTAAAAAGTTGACGTGGAAAATTACTTCCATCGGCATTCATTGCCATGGCTGTCTCACCAACGTCCTTTTTTAATCGCACTAGATACAAATACTCATCTGATTAGTCAATAGTTAAATCCTGCAGCGAAACACCAAGCATCTAGTCATTCCTTCACGATCTGTAAAAAAGGGGAATAAAAATGAATACCACTATTAGTAACCACCACACTGTTCACGACAACAGCATATGGAGCTACGTAATTCCATTCATCAATATCTTTAAAACACCGCTACGTCTTATTCGATTACTGGATACTTTGTCGTTTAGGCCTGTGAAGCGAGTCGAAATAGTCGTTCATTTAATGGCTGTTGCACTCCTCCTAGCATTTATTTTTGACGCTATTAGCAATCCAGTAATCATGGCAATTTTATTTTTTATCGTCTATACACTCCAGAGTGTTCTATCCGAGCTAGAGTGGCATCGGATCAGTAACATCCTAGGGGATCGTTTTTACACTGTAGCGATTCACATCGGTAGCATAAGAAATTCTAGCGAGCGTCCTAGCATGACCGATAAATCGTCTGACGATAACAGTAAAGCTGTAGCTAACGACCCGTATAAGATCAATCCCACATTCATTGATTTAGCCATACGCGGTGGTATCGCATTCGCTACCAAGATAGTTAAAATCGGCCGTGTTCGGCTTGCAGGCCATCCGGAGGTAACCGCTGACGAATGGTATGAAAATCTCTGGAAAGAAATCACTGTCGATCTTGGCTCGCGGGGCGAGCAGCTGAGGTATTCATTGTCCCGTTGCTACGAAGCATCTTTAGTGGTATTGCTTGACGGGCCGATAGCTGCGTGGATGAGTCGTCTGTTTGGCAAGAGTGGTCAAAGGGGCTGCCATTGCGGCCACAATAAATGCACTTGCTCAAACAAACGCGATGACTAGCTCAATTAGTCTGAGGCATCATCAGGACACTCAAAGTGTCTGAATTCGGACACTGTATTTTTATGTGAGACAGTATCTTCCGTGAGATTCATCGACCATCTCCTTGCACATTTTAGTGTCCTTGCTTTGGAGATGATCGATGGATTTATACCTCGCAGTTGGAATCACCTACTTGGCAGCGGCCGTTACTAAGTATCTTGTTGATGGCTCTGTGGAACATGCGGTCGTAGACGCCTATATTGGCAGCTGTTACGTTATAGCCATGGTGAACGGGGTTCATTGAACCCCGTCATTAGGCCACTGTATAGATTAGTGAATCCTATACCAACTGCCCTATGCCTACCCTTCCAGGAGACGCTAAGACTCTAGGAGTACCGCGTAGACACGTCGACGCTAATTGTTCTTGCCTAGCAGTAACAAAAATACAGACTCGTACCTGATATAAGTGACCTTGGCATTTAGAGCAATTCACGGTAGTCAGAGTATGTCCGATTTTTTCTTCAAATCCATAAGCAAAAAAGGTGAGATCGCTTTGTGTGATCTTGTTCGTTATGCATCCCTGACGACACCATCCTATTTCTATGAGG
>CAYULV010000143.1:0-2143 GCA_964445655.1 uncultured Granulosicoccaceae bacterium
GAGTATAATGTTATACCATAACAATATTAAATTCAGCGAAATAATATCGATGGCCTTATTTATGAGGTGTTTGACTGGTGTGGTAAACCAAGTATGTGTCGCTATGCGTGTGGTCAAACGTGTTGCAATGGGAGTCGTCATGATTGCCATGTGGATGGTCCCGTGGACGTCTACTAGTGCTGACGAGCTACAAGTGGTGACTGACATCGCGCCTGTCCACAGTTTGGTTGCACGAGTCATGGAAGGAGTGGGTGAGCCGGCCATGATCATGGCACGAGGTGCAAATGCGCATACGTACAATATGCGTCCTTCTGATGCATCAAAATTGAATGATGCTGATGTGTTGTTCTGGATTGGACCGTCGTTGACGCCATGGCTCGAAAAGGCGGTTCGCACCTTAGATGATCGCGCACTATCCATAGAGCTGATGCAAAGCGACGGTACTACGCTTTTGGAAAATCGTCAGGATGCAGCGTTTTCACACGATGACGGACATAACAATGGGCATGCACACGAGCATGGTGAATTCGACCCTCACGGTTGGTTTGATCCGGAGAACGCCAAACTATGGCTTGACAGAATCGCCGCTGAATTGACGCGTTTGGATCCTGCCAATGCTGATGTCTTCAAACGTAACGCGTTGACAGGCCAGCAAGAGATCGATACGGTAATAAAGGCGGCGCGTAGTCGTTTTAGCCAATTGGATGACCCTAGATTCATCGTCTATCACGATGCTTATCAATATTTTTCATCTCGTTTTGATCTGTCGACGGTTGGCGCTATTTCTATCAGTGATTCGAGCCGACCGAGTGTTTCGCGTATGGCAGAAGTCAGGAATTTGTTCACCCGCGAAAATGTTAATTGCGTGATTGTCGACCCGCTCTACAACAAGGGTCTGGTGCAGGCAATTACTGGTAATGTCCAGGCCCGTATCGTTGTCATCGACCCTCTGGCCGCAGATTTTTCTTTATCATCGAATCTTTATACCGAGTGGTTGCTACTGGCAGCTGAGCAGCTGAGCGAATGTTTGTCGTGAAAACTGCATGAGCGACTGATTAGTTGATAAATTAGTTGACTTATTGATTTGCCGAATGATTAATTGACTCAATTATTTTTTTACGACAAATAAAACCATGAATGCCAGTAGTAAAAACACAATCAAACTGGCCGTCGTTGGCGCAGGACTGGTAGGCAGACGCCATGTCACCGCGATTGAACAGTTGTCCGGTGTCTCCCTGTCTGCCATTGTTGATACCTCGGATGAGGCGATCGCATATGCAGCCGAGAACAAGGTGCCTGTGTTTTCATCGCTATCTGATCTGTTCAACGATCACAAACCCGATGGCGTCATTCTGTCAACACCAACCAACTTGCATGTTGAGCAGGGTCTTGTCTGTGTAGAAGCCGGCTGCCCAATGCTGGTTGAAAAACCCTTGGCCACAATATCCGCTGACGGCGAGCGACTGGTTGTGGCTGCGGAAACAGCGGGCGTTCCTATTCTGGTTGGACATCATCGTCGACACAATCCACTGATACATCGCGCGCGCGCCTTGATCGATGCCGGTGAACTGGGCGACATTCGTGTGGTCAATGCAACCTGCTGGTTTTATAAACCGGATGATTATTTTGAGGTTGCGCCATGGCGTAAGCTCGACGGTGCCGGGCCGATATCGGTCAATCTGGTACATGATGTAGATCTGGTGCGGTCTTTCTGTGGCGAGGTCATCAAGGTTCAAGCACAGGCGGCACCCAGCGCCCGAGGGTTTGAAAACGAAGATGTTGCCGCTGCTGTTTTAACGTTCGATAATGGCGCTATTGCGACGATCAGCGTATCGGATTCGGTCGTGTCGCCATGGAGTTGGGAACATACGTCGGGCGAATACCCGATTTATCCCGTGACCAATGAGAGCTGTTATCTAATTGGTGGTAGCCATGGATCATTGTCGATTCCGGATATGCGGCTCTGGACACATGCGGGTGAAAGAGACTGGTGGCAGCCGATATCGGCCACTTCATCGCCGCGAGAAGCATCAGATCCATTGGTCAATCAGATACGACATTTCAGCGAGGTGATTACTGATGGTGTTGCACCATTGGTTTCAGGTCGTGAAGGTTTGAAAACCTTGCAAGTTATCGAATCGAT
>CAYULV010000143.1:2243-8851 GCA_964445655.1 uncultured Granulosicoccaceae bacterium
ACACGCTTGCCGCGCGGTATTTCGGCAAGCTTGTCATAAAACGGCATCTCAACCAGCTCTGCTGCATGCAAGTTGCCATCTCTGCAACCAACCTGGACTTTACTACCGGCTGATAGATTAGCTTTATCAAGTCTTGCGATACCGATGCCGTGTTCAAGATAGGGAGACATGGCTCCCGCGGTGACTATGCCAATGTTTTTGCCTTCGGATTCGACGGGTGATGCAATCAAGGGTTCGCCGGTCATGCACTTGATACCAAAGAGCCGTAGTTCCCGGGAGGCTGATGCCAGGGCTGCCTTTCCGATGAAATCACCTTTGTCCTCATCGACAAAGCGACCTAAGCCAACATCATAGGGCGTAGTTGTTTGGTCGAAATCAGAACCTGCATTGAGTATGCCGGCTTCTATTCGACGAATATTCATGGCATCAAGTCCAAATATTTCCAAACCAAACGGTGCGCCTGCCGTCTTTAGATGTTGCCAGATTGCATCCGCATCGTGATGCGGCTCGGTATAAAACTCCCAACCGAGCTCATTCGTGTATCCAGTTCGCGTGATGACGACTTCCTGCCCGGCGAAGTTGACACGTGCGATAGCAAAGTACCCAAAGGGTTCAGGCAGCTGACCACCGTTGGCGGCTTCTAAAACTTTTAATGCATTGGGACCTTGAATTTGTGAGACATAAACACGTGGGTCGCTTATCTCTACGTCCATGCCGCTAGCATGTGCACGCGCCCAACTGTAAAAGTCGCCATCGGCCTGTGCGTACCAGAACCGATCCGCTTCCAGACGCAACAGAATGCCATCTACTATCAGACCGCCATCCTCATAACAGGCAACGCCGTATCCGCAGCGGCCAACTTTCAATTGGGTGATGTCCTTGGTGAACAATTTATCCAGTAGGCGTTCGGCATCCGGGCCAGCAAACTGAATGGGAAATTCGCCGGTGTTGAGTAGCGCGGCTTTCTGACGCAGGAGCCAGTAGGCATCCTCGGTTGATTGCGTGTCAAAACAGCAGGCCATGTGGCGCCGGTTATAGACACAGTAGTGGGGGCCCATGGGGCGCTCGATTTCATGATAAGGGTGGCGTGACAGGCTGTAGTCCCAGCCCGCACCGGGAATGCTCGAAACCAGATCTCTTGTCGCGCCGTCACTTGAATTCATGAAATAGTCTCCGCTCTGGATAATTCTATTTGTTGAAGTTGAACGATATTACCGACAATTTGTCGCCGAGGGCGCGTATCGGACGATGTAGACATGATCTAAACGAAAGGGAGTTTAACGAACGTTGTAGAAACAGTAAAACGGCTTGATCTATCACGAGAACTCAGATTTAATGAATTTCTGATTTCTTTTAATGAGCGGACATCATGACTTCTGGAAGTTGCTTGTGCGGAAAAGTCGCATTTACGATCAATGGTGAACTGTCCAATATGAGCCATTGTCATTGTTCGATATGTCGAAAAATGCACGGCTCCTTGTTCGCGACCTATCTGCGTGCCACGGGTGTCTCCTATGTGCGCGGCGAAGAACATGTGCAAACGTTTAAGTCCTCGCCAGAATTCGAACGTGCCTTTTGCGGCGAGTGTGGTTCGGTATTGCCTGAACCCGAGAGCAGTGACTCCGCTGATGCCAACGAAGCGGAGGGTGTTTACTTTGTGCCGGCAGGTTTACTGGATGATGATCCGAAAATACGCCCCGAGTCGCATATCTTTTGCGAATCCAAGTCTGACGCTTATACGATCAACGATGATCTTCCACAAAAGCAATATTACGGTAATGGTGAAACGTCAGGCGTCGTTGCGGATCGTGAGCACGTTGCTCAAGCTGGACGTGTAGCAGGTAGTTGCCAATGTGGCGACGTGGCTTTCGAGTACACAGGTACGCCGAAGTTCATGATGAACTGCCATTGCAGTCGATGTCGAAAAGTGAAGGGTGCTGCCCATGCGACAAATGCTTTTGTGCCCGTCGACCAATTTCAGTGGCTGCAAGGGCAGGATCGAATCAAAAATTACGATCATGCGGAAGCGGAACGGTTTGGCAACGCTTTTTGTCGTCAGTGTGGTTCGTCCGTTCCGAGAGAGTCCGGTAGTTCCGGAGCCATGAATATCCCGGTTGGCAGTCTCGATGACGTACCGGGTATTGAGGCGCGTGGGCATATATTCATGGGGTCCAAGGCACCCTGGTTTGAAGTCAATGACGAGCTGCCGCAGTGGGATGAGATGCCGAGCTGAAAAATAATTTAACTAAAACCAGCTTAACTACGAAAAGTTCTACTAAGAACAGTTCAACAAATAGTTTCTCGTCATTGTTCAGTTACTTGTCATTCTTCGCCAGTCGCCGCAGGCTTTACAGGTCTGCGGTAAGCCTCTGTTAATTCCTCGGGTACCTCTGAGCCGTCGATCATGAATGGCAGAATGCCGCGCCGCAAAGAACCACCTCGCATGGCTTTGATGTCATCCTCGGAACGAGTCACCCGTTGTGACAGACGTCGTCCCCATTGGGCGAGGTAGGTGTAGAGTCGATCAATCTCTGATTGATGCGCCTCACTTTGTCCAAGATCGACAAACTCATCAGGGTCTGTTTCAAGATCAAACAACATTGGACGAAAGCCACCTTCGGCATGCATTAATTTGTAGCGCCCATCAAACACCATGAACAGTCGGGCATCGCGTGGTTCAAGTCCGAGCTTGGTGCACTGCGGTGTTGCCGAGTAGTCGTACTCGCTGATGACATAGTCACGGTTGTCGGCTTTGCTCCCATGCAAGTGCGGCAACAGGCTTTTTCCTTCCAGAATATGGTCGGGAATCTTGGCGCCAGCGACCTCAACAAATGTTGGGGCGAGATCAATGGATTCTATAAGTGCATCACAGGTGGATCCGCGTGTCGCATCAGCATCGGTTCGTGGGTCGTAGACGATCAGCGGCACCTTGACCGATGGTTCGTGAAAGAGATCTTTCTCGCCAAGCCAGTGATCGCCAAGATAATCACCGTGATCTGATGTCAGTACAATCATGGTGTCGTGCAATCGATCGCTTTCTTCCAGGTAGTCGAGCAGGCGCCCGAGCTGATCATCGCATTGTTTGATCAAGCCCATATAGGCTGGAATGACTTTCTGTCTTACCGCTTCCTGACTGAAGGCAGCTGCTATCTTGTTTTGCAGGTAGGCACCATAGACTGGGTGAGGATCAATTTTTTCATTGTCATGTCGCACGGCCGGTAAAACATGCTTAGCCCCGTACATATCGTGATAAGGGGCAGGAACAATGTATGGCCAATGGGGCTTTATGTAACTGACATGGGCGCACCAGGCACCGCTTGATTGTTCGATGAAGCGTATTGCTTCGGAGGTCAGCCAAGGCGTTTCGCTATCTTCTTCACGAATGTTGGCCGATTTGTCGGCATTGTTGAACATCCAACCGCTGGCGGCCTTGCCATCTTCTATGCCGGCATTGGCATAGTCGGCCCAGGGGTTATCACCCGCGTAGCCTTTAGCTTTCAGATACTCATTGTAGGGTGAACGTCTCTCATCATAAAAACCGTCGGGACCTTCGGCCCACAAGCCGTCATCACGGACCCAAACATCGAAACCACATTCGGCTTGTCGCGCCCCGATGATGTTGTCGGGTGACAGGCCCAAGCGTTCCATACCGTTTTGATCAACTCGCATATGCGTTTTACCGATCAACCAGCAATCCATACCCGCTTTGCGCAAATGATCACCCATGGTCAATTCACCGACACGTAGCGGAAAGTTGTTCCACTGAGCGCCATGCGATGATGCATACCGACCCGTGTAGGTGCTCATGCGACTGGAGCCGCATATCGGCGACTGCACGTAGGCATTGGTAAAGCGCACACCCATAGCCGCTACACGATCAAAATTTGGCGTGTGCAGATGCGGGTGACCCGCACAACTCAGGTAATCAAATCGCAGTTGGTCGTACATGATGAAAAGGATATTCATCGACTTTTCTTTTCTCTTTCCATTACAGGTGGATATTGCTGTCAGATTGGGTTGATCAGAATGTATTGCTCGAAGAGATATCCGTAACACTACGGGGTAGCGGTAAACAACATCAAGCGAGCGGCAGCGCTAAATTGTCATTGCACATGTCGGCTGGATGCCGCTGTGTATTGCGACACTACGCCGATCATGCGCTTCTGGCGCTCTGTTAGAGATTTTGCCGACCGAAAGCCTCTCGTCTAAGCGAATTTTCTGGTGTTCCCACCGCCTTTTCTCCGCCCTTTGTTTAGTGGCACCAAAGAGATCCAGCCATACATTCGTATAACAACTCAATTTACGTTAATTATTGACAATCAGCAAACTCTTGTGTGAGTCTGCTAGCGGGCGAGGTTAGCTCAACAATAATGATGGGGAGAGAAATTAATGAAATTTACAGCAATTAGCGCATCACTTGGCGTGCTTGCGTTTACCGCGTTAGCGTCGGGGAATGCTTTCGCTGAGACATCAGCTTGTTTGATCACGAAGACCGATACCAACCCGTTTTTTGTCAAAATGAAAGAAGGGGCCGAGGCAAAGGCTGCTGAACTCGGTGTCAGTTTGAAATCCTACGCGGGCAAAGTCGATGGAGACTCGGAGAGTCAGGTCGCCGCGATTGAAACCTGTATTGTGGATGGAGCCAAAGGCATCTTGTTGACCGCTTCGGATACCAAAGGCATTGTTCCAGCGGTTACCCAGGCACGTGATGCCGGTCTTCTGGTTATTGCACTGGATACACCGCTTGAGCCAATCGACTCAGCAGATGCCACGTTTGCAACCGACAACTTCAAGGCGGGTGAACTGATCGGTGCCTGGGCGGCGGCAACACTTGGTGACAAGGCCGCTGATGCAAAGATCGCCATGCTGGATCTGGCGGTAAGCCAACCATCCGTTGGTGTACTTCGCGATCAAGGATTTCTGCAGGGTTTTGGTATCGATCTGAAGGATCCCAACAAATGGGGTGATGAAGATGATCCGCGTATTGTCGGCAACGATGTCACCGCCGGTAATGAGGAAGGTGGACGTAAGGCGATGGAAAACCTGCTAGCCAAGGATCCTTCTATCAACGTCGTGTACACGATCAACGAGCCAGCTGCGGCGGGCGCTTATGAAGCATTGAAAGCAGTAGGGCGTGAAGGTGATGTATTGATCGTGTCTGTCGATGGCGGATGCCCGGGTGTTCAAGACGTTGCATCTGGCGTTATCGGTGCGACATCACAACAGTATCCCTTGTTGATGGCCGCTCTGGGCATCGAGGCGATCGCAAACTGGGCGAAAGATGGCAGCAAGCCTGAAAATACTCCGGGTCTTGATTTTTTCAACACTGGCGTCAATCTCGTGACAGACAAGCCTGCCGATGGTGTTGAATCAATTGATACGGCTGAAGGCACTGACAAGTGTTGGGGATAGTACTTCGCAACGTTTGATTGGAAGTTAGGTACGATAGGAACAGCGGCTTATACAGTCGCTGTTCTTTTTTGGGAGTCAGGAGTATCCGAAGGAGTTTTCTCTGGTGAGCGCACAAGAGTTCGAAAAAGTCCTAAGCGACAGCGCTGAAGACGTAGTGTCGTTTGATTCCGGCGACAGACCGATGATGAGGTTGCAATTGCTATTGCAACGCTACCCATCGTTGATACCACTGATCGTCATGGTGGTGTCTATCGCCATTTTTGGATTCATTCTTGGCGAGAAATTCTTCTCGCCGTTTGCGATGACGCTGATCCTTCAGCAAGTGGCCATTGTCGGAATAGTGGGTGCCGCGCAATCACTGGTGATCCTCACCGCCGGGATTGATTTGTCAGTGGGTGCCATCATGGTATTGTCGTCCGTTGTAATGGGGCAATTTACGTTTCGTTATGGCTTACCGGCTGAGTTCGCTGTGTTTTGCGGTTTTCTGGTGGGCGCTGGTTGCGGCTTCGTCAATGGTTGGTTGGTGGCTTATATGCGGTTGCCTCCGTTTATCGTGACGCTTGGCATGTGGCAGATTGTTCTGGCCTCGAATTTTCTGTACTCGGCAAATGAAACTATCAGAAGTGCGGATATCGCCTCGCAAGCGCCGCTGCTGCAGTTCTTTGGTAACAAGATCAAATTTCAAGGCGCCGTATTTACGTACGGGGTCATAGCGATGGTTTTACTCATCATTCTTTTATCTTATTTACTTAACAAGACCGCCTGGGGCAGGCATGTGTATGCGGTCGGTGATGACCCGGAAGCGGCGGAACTCTCCGGTGTCAGAACCAAGCGCACCTTATTGTCTGTTTATGTTGTCACTGGTCTTATCTGTGCCCTGGCAGGTTGGGCACTTATTGGGCGGATTGGCTCGGTCTCTCCAACGGCCGGTCAGTTTGCCAATATTGAATCCATTACGGCGGTTGTCATCGGTGGTATATCGCTCTTCGGCGGGCGTGGTTCCATTATGGGCATGTTGTTCGGCGCCTTGATTGTCGGTGTCTTCTCTCTGGGATTACGCCTCATTGGCACTGATCCGCAGTGGACCTATCTTTTGATCGGCGTGTTGATCATCTCCGCGGTCGCAGTCGATCAGTGGATTCGCAAGGTTTCAACCTGAGGAACTGACCCATGACTCAAACGCCGTTACTTTCCGC
>CAYULV010000143.1:8951-10332 GCA_964445655.1 uncultured Granulosicoccaceae bacterium
AAGGGGATGCAAGCTTTGGCGCGAGAGAAGCTTAGTGAGCTTGGTTTGTTGACCATTCAAAATATAGAGCAATCTGTTGAATCTCTGTCAGGTGGTCAGCGGCAGGGGATAGCGGTAGCTCGAGCAACAGTATTTGGTTCCAAAGTCATCATCATGGATGAACCTACCGCTGCACTCGGGGTAAAGGAATCGCGTCGTGTACTTGAACTTATTCAGGATGTTCGTTCTCGGGGAGTATCAATCATTTTGATCTCGCACAATATGCCGCATGTGTTTGAAGTTGCCGATCGAATCCACATTCAACGACTAGGCAGTCGCTTGTGCACTATCGATCCTGAAAATCATTCTATGTCGGACGCGGTCGCTTTCATGACAGGTGCAGCTGAACCGCCGGCGGAGGCGGTAGCGGCTTGAATCTCGATAGTCTTGTCAATGCAATTGTTGAACAATCGACCGACAAGGATCGATTCATGGTCGCCATTGCCGGGCCGCCTGGGGCTGGAAAGTCAACGCTGGCTGAACAGCTTACCGATAAATTGGATCAACGCTCTGTCAGTCATGCGCTTGTACCGATGGATGGATTTCATCTGGACAATTCATTGCTTGAGCGTGATGGGACGCGTGAGCGAAAAGGGTCATCGCCTACATTCGACGCGACAGGTTTTGTTCATTTGATCAAACGTCTGCGTGCTCATGACGAGGAAGTGATTGTTCCGGTGTTTGATCGTGAGCAGGATCAAGCAATTGCCGGGGTTCAGCGGGTAGCTTTAAGCGATCGCATCATCTTGGTGGAAGGCAACTATTTGTTAATCGACGAGCTGCCATGGTCTGCTTTGCACGAACTATGGGACTTCACGATATTTCTTGATCCCGGTTTTTCGACCCTGGAGTCGCGCCTGATCGAACGCTGGATTCGTCACGACCATGATCCGGACTCGGCACATCAACGCGCAATGCAAAACGACTTACCAAATGCTCGTTATGTCATCGAGCATTCGGTGACGGCTGATATCTATCTTACTGCGCCGGCTTGATACAAATCTTACCGCGCCAGATTGATACAAAACATACCGCGGTTGATGTGTAAATAAACGATCGAGAAATGATATGCGCTAAGTCCTAACCGCTAAGACCTATTTCAGTCGTCGTTCTTGCTCGATGGGGCCGCCGTGTTTTTCCCAGGTAGAGAATCCCTCTTTGAGGTGTGACGCTTCAAAGCCCATGTCTTGCAAGGTGGCAACCGTTAGTGCAGAGCGCCACCCTGAGGCGCAATGGAAAACAAATTTTCGATCCTCCCCGAATATGTCTTTGAAATAGGGGCTGTCTGGATCTACCCAGAATTCAATCATGCCACGCGGTGCGTGGAAGCTGCCAGGAATAA
>CAYULV010000144.1:0-10101 GCA_964445655.1 uncultured Granulosicoccaceae bacterium
ACAGTGATTTCTGGACATCATCAGGCACCCTTACCGGCGGTTCATTCGACCTTGGCATGCCAGAAGGCGTGCAAGCAAATCATCCCGATCTTCAAACACACGGCTTTATCGTTCGCGCTGGTACGACAGCGACAAGTCATGGAACCCATGTAAACGGTATTGTTTCGAGCACCAGTCCTACTTACCGAGGCGGCGCTTTTGGCCACGATAAAATCATCGTCGCAGATACCGGTCGCGGACAAGCCAGTGCAATGGCAGACATGGAATGGATGACAACCGTGTCAGACCCTCCCGAAACGGTGAATCATAGCCTCGGCTTTGGGACGGTGACTGAAGACTATTCGAGCAACGATGCCTTTTATGATTTATACGCCCAAGAATACGACATTTTGATTACCAAATCGGCGGGCAATCGAGGTTGGTTAGACATTCCCACTATTACCAAACCTGCTGGCGCATACAACATAATGGTTGTTGGCAACATGGATAGTCAGCGGACAAACAACCGTCTCGATGATGTGCGTTCTCTGAGCTCAAGCATAGGACCCACAATTAACTCGAGGAAAAAGCCAGACATATCCGCGCCCGGCAGCAACATCCATTCAACCAATATGTTCTGGGCAGAGCCAGGCATCTCAGATTTCGTTCCACGTACCGGCACAAGTATGGCAGCGCCACACGTCGCCGCGGCCGCGTTACTACTGGCCGACGCTGGCACAACCCACTACCAGGCTCAGAAAGCGGTACTTATTAACACCGCTGATGCTTGGACAAGCAACAATACTCCATCCACCGATGATGACGGTCCTGTTGACGGCAGTCATTGGGACAAAGCATATGGATGGGGGTATCTTGACGTATCAGAGGCACAATTGAATGCCACCGATGTTTTCATTGCCACACTTGTGCCTCGAAACAATACCAATATCGATGATGACTATCGACTCTATCGTGGAATGATGACAATACATGAAAAAGCCACTTTGGCTTGGGAAAAACGAGTTGATGTTCTCGGTGAGAACTCAAGTGCTAGCGACAGTTTTCCACTCAGTGATTTAGATCTGGCGCTATATCGCGAAAACGATGGGATTGTAATGGATCTGGATACAGACCTTAACGACAATGTTCAACAGGTAGCCGCTGACAGCAACGGAATTGCTGTCATAAAGGTATTCGCAAATAGCGAGAATTTTCAGGGCATAAGTGAAGAAACGTACTTCCTGGCGACCGAAGAATTGTTTGAATCTGTTTCGCCACCTTCGTTCGTTTTATCCGGTGAGGAACTCGGCACAGTGACTACTGGTGAGACTTTCAATGTTTCAATCGAGATTACCAATCAGGGAGACGTTGGCGCGCCAAATACAATCGCTAACTTGAACGTCCCCGATTCGTTGTTGGTAAACAGTAGTACGAGTAAAGAACTGGGCCTACTAGAAGCTGACTCAGCAACTTTGGTTACCTGGAGCGTTACCGCGCTTAATTCAACAGGAACCTTCAGCTTAGATGTAGATGTGTCCAGTCAATCATACGGCGAGCTTTTCAGCGCATCTGCGTCCAACAACATCGAAGTTATCCACGGCGCCATTCCAGAAACGCCTTCACCACTTTCGCCTATCGGCGAAATAGTGGAAAGCTCTGATCTGAAATTTAATTGGAAATCTGTAAATACTGCCACTTGGTACCAATTGTATGTTCAGGGCAGCGATGGTGTTCTGCACAACCTATGGTATACGGCCAACAATGCGGGTTGCCCGAATCTGTCAGAAATATGCAATATTACCTTTGAAAACGACTTCGCCGGAGTAGTTACCTGGTGGGTTCGAGCTTACAACTCTTCAGGAGTCGGCCGCTGGAGTGCTGCAAATGTATTCTCATTTGAGCCACTTACACCGCCGCCTGCCGCTACATTGAACTTACCATTCGGGTTTATCAGTGATCCGCAACCAATTTACGCGTGGGACGCGGTAGCCTCTGCGACTTGGTATCGTTTATATGTAATGGATGCTACCGGCAAGATCATTGATACGTGGTACACCTCAGCAGAAAGCAACTGTAACAGTGGTACGGAAACTTGTAGCATCAAGCCTCCGACCACTGTAACCGGAAGATCACGTTGGTGGATAGGCACTTATAACAGCCATGGTTATGGGCCTTGGAGCAATTTTCTTGAATTTACTGCTCCCTAACCAACACTACGTTAGACAACGTGGTGATGCACGTGGAAAAAATAAATTTTAAAAAGATCTATATTTTTTCGTAACGGTAGACTCGAACTTGGCCCGGGTTGATAATGTATTCCTGTGTTTTGGTAAAGTATTTTTGGAAAATATCATCCGAATTGGGGTTAGCGTAAAGCAACACTCTTGGATTGCTGGAATCGTGAGTATCAACGATATTTTGCAAGCAACCCTCTAGAACAGAACCGGTAAACGGGTTAAAAAAATAGAAAACTCGATCGTCATATTCAGGAACATACTTGGACGCGTCTATATTCAGCAGTTCCATACGATCATTCAACTTCAACTTATCCATATTTCGAACTGCAATGTCGTGCAGATGCTCTGAATATTCGACACCTTTTATCTTCTTGAACGGATAGCGTGCAGCTGCGATTAGCACCTTTCCTTTTCCAGAACCATAATCGATAAAATTAGAATTGCTGAGGTCGATCTCGCCATCAACTTTTTTTATTGCTTCGTGAACAAGACTAAAGGGTGACGGCGCATATTTTTTATATTCAACTTGCTCGTCCGAGGCGAACAATTGCTCTTGATGGATCGGTAAAAAAGTGTCCGTTCCCTTGCGAACATCATAAAGCACATCATCAAGAAACAAACGACCCGACCCAACAATGCCATATTTTCTCACCATCGCTGTGAAAAGGTATCCGTTCTTTTTCAAGCCTTTAACCACACGTCCCATCAAAACCTCCAGTTACAACTCTGACAATAACTTTGCCAATAGTGCCTAAATCGAAGCCTTCAACCAGCGATTTAGCGCGAATTCAGATCTTGTTTGATCAGCAATAAAGTATGCTGATTCTAACTACACGGTGCTAGCGATTTTCGATCACTTTGTGAGCAACTTCATACCCCTTTTTCAGGGGAAATGAAAAGGTTCTCTATACACTACACACCTTTATCGACGAAGAGCCGCAGTTTCGATACATGAAACAAACTCTTCACTCAACAAGGCACGATCAAATTTTGCCCTAGCGAGTTCGTGAGCACATTTACCCATATGTACGAGTTTGCCACGATCATCAGCCAAAGATGATAGCGCATCGGCGAAAAGTTCCGCAGATTCAGGAGGCACCACCACGCCGGCACCAGATGATTCGACAATCTCCGCGAGCCATCCCGGATAGTTTGTCAAAACAGGCTTACTCATCGCTAGATAATCGAAAAATTTATTTGGCGAAGTTCCGTAATAGAACGCCGGCACATTCGCCAAAACCATCAAAGCCAAATCAGCGCGACGTAGGTAGTCAGCCATTCTTACCTTCTCAACTGGCTCTAGAAAGACGCAATTGTCCAATCCTTCTTCGCGGGCGCGCTTTATCAGCGCGGGTTTAAGTTTTCCGTCGCCAAGAAACACAATCTTGATGTCATTCCTGTCTCTTTTTTGCAACACGGCCGCAGCATCCAAAACTGCATCGAGTCCATTTGCAATCCCATGCGCACCTGTAAATATTGCAACACAGTCAGAATCACTCACACCTGGTAGCGATGCAGATTCAGACGTCAAAGTCTGTCCATCCGCAAACAGGGATAAATCGCAACCATTAGGAACCATCGATACGTTCTGCGTTGGGTGCGAGCGCGCCAAGATCCCCTCTACGATTCCCGGAGACAAGCCGATGCAGGCATGCGCGGAGCGATAGCTAATCCATTCAAGTGCACTCAAACCGAACTTTACGATCGGATTTGTCAATATCCCCATCGCGATTGGCAATTCAGGCCACAAATCTCTTACCTCGAAAACAAATCTCTTGCGTCGTAGCCATCGAGCGGCTATACCCGGCAAACCAGCAGTTAAAGGTGTACTGGTCGCAAAGACCAGATCGTAGTCCTCAGTCAGAGAAACTTTCATACTACGCCACGCGTAAATAAGAAATAAACGAGATCTTTGCAATAAACTTTGATAATTTGAATACGTTAATTCAAATTCAGTAATTTGAATACCATCAACGATGCCAATGCGTTTTCCATCAACAAATTCGCCAGTCAATCCCGTTTTACCATCCGTATCTGAACAACAGACCAGATGTACCTCATGACCTGCCCGAATAAGCGCTTGTGCCATTTCGTAAGAACGAGTGCCTGTCTTACCCATAGGGGTAGAGAAATATTGATGGAAATAAAGTACGCGCATGACAATTTCAACAAGCTTATAAGTCATCCAGAAAAAAGCTCGACACTATCGAGCCAGGGGTTCGTAAAGTTACAAGCAAAACAACTGCGTCGGAAAGCTTGAGGTAATTGGAGGAAAATTGCGCCGATTCAAGACAAATATCTAACGATTCAGTGGAGCTGATCACTATCCGTACGCCACCACTTTTCAGACAATTGCCTTTTAGAATCCAGTCACGTTCAGGCAACTTCCAGCGCAATTCCGCCTTGTGTTTAAAACCAATACATTCATCAACTATTTTTACACCATATTCGGTTCTCTGCACGGCTCTTTTATGCCAGGCATCACGCCAATCACGATAAGCCGCACTCATCAATCCAAGCGAACTGTCAAATGATTCGGATTCTGGTTTAAACCAATGACTACGTAAAAACCGACTGACTGACGGCATCTGCTCATGCCCGTCAAACATGATCGTATTATGCCCTCGGGTACCTGATAATTCATCATGCAATTCGGGTGACTCAGGATTGTAGCTATAGCTACCAGAATCCATGGCAAGGTTTTCTCCTTTGAACCAGATGTCAACATGATTCGCATCGCAATCACCTGGTCTGAAAGCCAGCTTCGGATACCGCATATATGCAGCCCCTCTTCCACCCTTCAACAACAGCTTGCCATATCCGCCATCGGGAAAATAAACATCAGAACCTTCGCAAGCTTTGTCGAGCTTTTCCATTTCCACGTCAAACAGTTGCAACATGGCTGGGACAGGCTCATCATGGCTAACTTGTCTGCAAAAGACCGCCAAAGCGCGTGTCACCGACGGATGGAAATTTCGATACTCGTCGGCTTCAATATTTCCAAACCCGGCTCCATCATTTGAGCCTAGATTCCAAGTATCACCTGACTTTGTATCAACCGTAGAATACAACCAGAAACTTGCAGCTCTTAGTTTGCGATACGCATTAGACGAGAATCCAGGCAAATTTACATCTCGCCTAGTGAGCTCACAAAACAACAATGTATCTAGCATCAATCGATGATAGGACACGGAGTATTGGGAAAAACTTCCATCGTTTAAAATGAGGTTTCTGGCTACGTATTCGATAAGCCTTCGCCCCTTAGCAATTGAACTGGCCCCAAGCTTCTGTTGATTCACATTTCCCTTTTCTTGAAGAAATATTCCTATTGTGAACAAGGCAGCGGCCTCGCTGCTCACATGATTGTTCTGCTGCCCTTTGGCATAGTGCCTAGTTGGCAATATTCTCAGTAAGTGCTGCTCAAAGAAAGTAAGCAAGGAAATGCATGGATTCTCGAACGGATCTCCGAATATTTTAGCCGCAAGTAGAACATTCATTGCCCGCAACGACGTCTCTTGTGCACACTTCCAGTGAACTCCCTGGTTCATCGGATTTTGCTTACACCAGCTTTCAACCCAATTTTCAACGACGATCAGGTAGTAATCTTTTTCATTGTTGTCAGACATCTGTCTACTAGAATCATGACGATGCCTCCAGGCTAATTGCGGCGCCCAATCGAATCTGGAGAGCTCCCAAACAGTTTTTATATCGCCAACCGGCAGCGAAAAATCATCGATGCTCGACCAATGTGCCTTAATGTCAACATGACCACACTTTGGGTCAAAGGGACTGACAAACCAATCTGGCGAAAAAGGAATTGTTTTCTCGTATTCAGAAAATAACGGTATATTCGTCCGCCATTGACTCGAATCAGCAATTGCAGTTTGATCTGCTGAATTCTCGGGTGTATCTTGACAGATAAAAAATGGTCCAGAAATTGGAACCCGTATAGGCAACAGCAACGTAAAATACCCACACCTTAATTGAATACGGTACCAACCAACTCTCAACAGATTGGTCACTCCCAACCTAAGTATCGTCTTCAGAGAAGTCAACGACCATCTGTTGATTTGAAGTGTACCGTCAGTCATCACACTGTGATCAACGGCATAGTCATCTCCAAACGCCACGAGTGTCGATTAGAACTTTATGTGCCAATCGTCCTGGATCTATTTGTTTGAATGACTTGTGATCAACCAACATAACGATGATGTCAGCAGCGCGCAAGGCTTCGTCCACATTGACCAGACTCACGTTCTCGTACGCAGAAAAACTCTCAGGCAACGATTCAATGTGTGGCTCTACCAACAAAATCTGTCCGATATTTCTCATTGCAAGGTCTTGAGCAATTGCAACAGCTGGGCTTTCACGTAGATCGTCAATATTAGCTTTAAACGCCAAACCAAAGCACGCAATTGTCGGCGACTTGAAACGATCAGCGAGCCGACAGATTCTACTAATGACATAATTTGGCTTAGAGTCATTGACTTCACGAGCGGTTCGAATTAGTCGAGCCAACTCTGGAGCAGAGTCGATGATAAACCATGGGTCAACCGCGATACAATGACCGCCTACGCCGGGACCAGGTTCGAGAATATTTACTCTCGGATGTCTGTTTGCCAAGGACCTCAGCTCCCAAACATCAATATCCAAATGCTCACACAATAAGGACAGTTCGTTAGCGAAGGCTATGCCGACATCCCGGCTGGCATTCTCTGTTAATTTGCACAACTCCGCTGTGCGTGCCGATGTTAACAAACAGTCCCCATTGATAATCAGTTGGTACAAATTACTTGCAGCCTCAGCGCATTTAGTAGTTATGCCACCGACTATACGATCATTGTCGACCAACTCGCGCAGAACCTGCCCAGGCAGGACTCTTTCCGGGCAGTGTGCGACCTGAACGTCGGCAGTCGTTTCATACTCATGTGGAAGCTTTAGATCAGGACGATATTCCGCTAGCCAACAAGACAACTGCTCAGTGGTACCAACCGGACTGGTCGACTCAAGTATGATCAGATTTCCTGGTTTTAATACGGGTGCGATCGACTCGGCTGCTGCACGTATATAACCTAAATCGGGTTTATGGTCGTCACAAAACGGAGTAGGCACAGCAATCAAAAAGGCATCCGCAGGCTCAGGCTTCAATGTCGCCTGAAGATGTCCAGTGGATACGACACTTCGAACGACAATGTCTAGATCTGGCTCTACAATATGAATTTTCCCTTGATTGATAGTATCAACGGTTTTCTGGTTGACATCAACGCCAATGACTTTCAGACCTCTGGACGCCATGACCGCGGCCGTCGGTAGTCCAATGTACCCCAGGCCCATCATGCAAATTGTCTCGAATTTTTTACTCACTGATCAGATCTTCCATTATTCGTTGACAAGCCATGCCATCCCCATAAGGGTTACAGGCTTCTGACATGCTTTTGAAACAAACCGGATCATCGAGTAACTCGCTAGCTGCAGCTACCAGATCAAGGCGACTGGTTCCAACCAACTTGACAACGCCAGCATCTACAGCTTCGGGACGTTCAGTTGTTTCTCGGGTCACCAGAACTGGCACACCAAACGAAGGGGCCTCCTCTTGAACACCACCGGAATCAGTCACAATCAATTGAGCTTTACTCATGAGGTATACAAACGCAATGTACTCGAGCGGCTCAATTAAATGCACAAATGGCAGTGCGTCGAGAATACCGAATACAGTCTGCTTCACTTGTGGGTTTGGGTGTACTGCATAGACAATCTGTACATCCCCTCTACCTGCAAGATCTTTCAACCCAAGACAAACCTGCTCAAAAGCTTCGCCAAAATTTTCACGGCGATGCCCTGTTACCAGAATTAAATGTCGAGCGCTATCCAACCAGGCAAACTGAGCTTTGAGCTTGGCCTCAACCGAGGGGCTATCACTGATTCTTTGACGAATCATATGCAAAGCATCAATAACAGTATTACCGGTAGTCAAAATTGACTCCGAAGGTACATTTTCTGCCAGAAGATTGCTTCGCGCAGATTCAGTTGGCGCATAGTGACGCGTAGCAACCAATGCTGTGATGCGTCGATTGGCCTCCTCAGGCCAAGGTGAATATATATTGCCAGTGCGTAAGCCTGCCTCAACATGGCCAACAGCGGTTTGCTGATAGAACGCCGCCAGAGTAGCCGCTGCGCTAGTAGTTGTATCACCATGCACCAACACGATATCTGGTGCGAAATCAACGAGTACCTGCCGCATACCCTGTAGTACACCGCAGGTTATATCCGTTAAATCTTGACCTGGCTTCATGATGCTCAGATTGATGTCAGCCTGTAGATCAAACAGCGATAAAACTTGATCGAGCATTTCTTGATGCTGGCCGGTCACACATAAACAAAGATCAACTCGTTCATGCTCACGTAACGCAATAACAAGAGGAGCAAGCTTAATTGCTTCCGGGCGCGTACCACAAACAACCAGAATTTTTTTCATACCATCTGCGATCCGATCTTGAACAGACATGTCACCGCTACCGGTCGATGGCTTCAGACTGCGGCAAACTTAGCAGTCGGTCAATTTCGAGTACATAGCGACTAACCTCAATCAATTCGTCGTACGGGATTGGGGCTGGACCATCCGAGGTTATAGCGTCAACGAAAGCTTTGATACAAGCATCTTGTCCTTTGTCTTGTCGTAAGTTCTTGACCTTTTTGAAGTCACCCCAGCCGTAACCTTCCAGCTTCCTGAAATTATCCAACTGCAACACGCCATCACCCGCAAACACCTCGAGTCGTTCTTTCGGAAACTGTGATCCACCATTGGCAAAATAGTTGATGTTACCTACCGATCCATCAGCAAAACCAAGCACGATTGACACATTGTCAGATGTTACTTCCATTGAAGGGTTGTCCGCCATACCAATGGCCTTCACCTGAACGATTGGAACCCCAGCCAGGAATCTCAACAAATCCACAAAGTGACAGGCTTCGCCAATAATTCGACCACCACCAATACTACGTGACTGCACCCAAGAATTCGCAGGAATTGCACCAGCGTTGACCGTCATCGTCATGCATTTCGGCTGACGGACGGCCTCCAGAAGTGTACGCATTTGCTTGACCATCGGCGCAAAACGTCTATTGAATCCGACCATGAGAATGGCGTCGTGCCCGGGCATCTGTTGCTTGTAGGCCGCTTCGATCTGATCGAGCTCAGCCGAAGTCAACGCTAGCGGCTTTTCGACAAAAACGCTTTTACCTGCATGCAAAGCACTTGTTACTAACTCAGCATGAGTATCGTGACGTGTCGCGATGACCACAGCACTCAACTCGGGGTTATTCAAAACATCTGCGTTGTCCGTGCTGGCACGTGCAAACTTGAACTTTTCACCGTAATGCCTTGCATTTACCCCACCCTCGGATACCAGAGTGTGCAGATCTGCACCAGCATTGACTAACCCGGGAATCAACACACGAGATGCGTAATTTCCAGCACCTATAACGCCAAGCGAATTACCATCAGGACGTTTTTTGCGTTGAGCAGCAGGAAGCTCCACAACGGTAGACGACTCGCACTGATCTGTGTCTGCGGGCAAGGAATATTGAATTATGATGCCAAGCGACTTGCCATCGGTAAGCAAGTCTCCATATACGGCCGCAGCATCGTCAAAACTGATCCGATTGCTAATCAAAGGCTGCATATCCAGCTTCCCTTGAGCCATCAGTTCGAGCACCGCTTCGAAGTTACGCTTCTCAGTCCAACGCACGAACGCATAGGGATAATCTTGTCCCAATTCCTCATAAGCTCGATCATAGCGTCCAGGGCCATACGAGCACGACACTTGAAAGCTCAACTCCTTTTCATAAAATTCTGCTCGACTCAAATTCAATCCAATCACTCCGA
>CAYULV010000145.1:0-10067 GCA_964445655.1 uncultured Granulosicoccaceae bacterium
TTGAAGAATGGGACGAACCCATGATTTCAGCTATTCGCTGGGTGTCGGAACTGATCGGTATAGCTGGGGGCGAGGATTGTTTCGCCGCACTGGGTCAGATGTCGCATGGTAAGGATCGCATCATTGCCGATGCGCAGGATGTTATTGACGCGAACCCGGATGTCATCATCGGTTCCTGGTGTGGTAAAAAATTTCGGCCTGAGAAAGTCGCCGCGCGTGCGGGCTGGGATGTAATCACCGCAGTAAAGAAAAATGACCTGCATGAGATCAAGTCGGTGAACATTCTACAACCTGGCCCGGCCGCATTGACTGACGGCCTCGATGAGCTTGCTAAGATCATATCCAGGACTGCCAGCCGATAAACCAGCATGGCCTTATTGCATAGTCATTGCGTAATAGAGCAAAAGCAGCCGTGAATATGAATTACTTAGTTCACCAGATCCGAATCCCTGATCAGTACGACATCAGTTACTGTTTGCCCGATCAATAAAATGGTATTGACCGAACCCCCATCGAGCGTGATGGTTGTGTCACTAACGCGACCTTCGGTATCGGTCAACACATAGTCGCCACTTCCTGCGATGACATACTCGGTTATGGCATTGCGGTTGAAGCCAAGATTGGTAAATACGATATCTGATGAACCCGGATTGTCCCCACCTGCCAGCAGAGACACGTCGCCACTAAGGTTTGCATCACCGAGATCGCCAATTTGAACCACGCGGACTTTGGCGATAGTTGGGTCGTCGGCGGCAACTTCTGTTCTGACTGCATTAACACTTGTGGTGGAACCTGATTCGCGAACAATGATCGTTGACAGACTTTGCGCAGCTACTGTAAACGGCTCGAACCTGATTACTGTCGAATCTTCACTATCAAGCAGTGTCAGAACACGAGTATCGGGTGCAATTCTCAGTGCCGGACCGTTGCTGCCAGCGGCGATAACCTCGCTGTCACTGTTCGAGGTATCGACACGCACCACCAGATTTGATGTGCTGTAGTTCAGTACATTGACCAATGCATTGGCGTCCTCTGTAACCACATCGAGGTTCACGAAGCTTGATGGGTTCGCGTTCACGTTCACCGGTGGAATGTTGATATCCACTGTCCCGATGGTGCCACCGTCGCTGGTACCAAACAGGCCACCGCCGCAAGCGGACAAGGGCAGAATCAGCGTAAGAAAAACCAGTTGCTTGAGCGTTCTCATGGAAATATTCATGTTTTATCCTCATCGAGATTTTCTTCGATCAGATACAAGCCGAGGCCGGTGCGATAACGCCCTTCGCCAGTCACAGCTGGATTTGCTTCCCGATCATAGCGAGATAATGATTTGTCCAGTTCGCGTAACATCTTCATCGCCTCTGTTGCGCTCAGTTCACGAAAAGCCTTGAGACCTTCTTCAGTAACATCGTCGTAGGCAACACTCATTTGCATACGCCTTTGGTCGCTGGTCGATAGGTTGTAGTCAAGTGTGGTCAGAAGATCGGTTGCACTGGTGGCGAAGATGTCGAGCAATGCTGATTCGCTTTCGTGTGGTACATAACCTTTGTGCAGCAGAGTTACCTTGCCATTCTCATTTTTAACTGTACCAACGCGTTCGAGTTCGTCGAGCATGGCACGCGCCGGAACATCACCGCCGTGACGTTTTACCAGCTGATTGAAAGTATTTTCGTGATCACCGTAAGTGAGAATTTTGGGCTTGCCGCTGGAGGTCTGAAAAGCCTGGTCTTGCAGCCACCCGGTAACGACACGTATTGCACGGTTGTGCTTGGCGACACCTGTGTCTACGTCGCTTGGTAATTCACGAATTCGTTTGACTTCCTTGCGATTGATACCGGTGACGATAGCGATGCGCGAGACGGTGGGTGGTTTGTTTTCAATGCCAAAATCCGCTTCGGCCACTTCGACATAAGTCTGCTTGGCCCAATTGCAGAATTCGGCATGTGACACCCCATGCCGCAACAGCAACCGCACCAATGGCGCAAGAACGCGAGTAACAGCTTTTTGCAGGGATTGGTGCATGTGATTTCAGACTACAGAACTGCGGGTATTCACGGCGGGTATTTTAAATGTCTTCTGGGATCAAAAGTGTGCGCTGGCCCCATGTTAAGACAATATTGGGATTATATTCCCATCATGCCAGGGATTGATCACCGGCAGACATTTGCCTACCCTCGAGCAGCAGCTGTTTTGGACACCCACAAACGGGCGCCGGCAGCTATTGTGGACACCCACGAACCGGCGACCGGTCCGCTCGAATCACTCAAACTATCCAGGAAACACGCAACCCATGGCAAATTCTCAGGCAAAGCATCAGATGCCAGCGGACGGCTGTTGGATCAATCTGTTTGATCCTGTCGTGGCTGAACTCGTCGGAAACTGTGGCTATGGCTACGCGATGATCGACATGGAGCACAGCCCGTCGAGTCTGGATAACGCGCTGCCGGTTATTCGAGCGGTTCAGTCCACAGGCGCCAAGGCCATCGTACGGGTGCCGGACAAGCAGCCCGAATGGATCGGTAGGCTCATGGACATGGGAGCCGACGGTGCGATGGTGCCAATGGTCAATAGCGGTGAGGAAGCGCGCACGCTGGCAAATGCGGCGGTCTATGCCCCGCAAGGTACTCGCGGCATGGCAGCCAGTATTGTTCGAGCGACTGGCTATGGGGTGAACACGTCAGATTACCTTGCCAATTATCGTCAGAATTTTCTATTGATGTTGCAAATCGAAACAGCGGCCGCGGTCGAGGCCGTGGAGGCCATTGCCAATACCGATGGCGTCGACGCGCTCTTTATCGGACCCTTTGATCTGGCCGGCAGCCTGGGCCACCTTGCAAGCCCCGATCATCCGGAAGTCCAAGCGGCGATCAAAGCGGTCATGGCGATTGTGAAGGCCAGCGGTAAGCCATTGTCGACGCTGACGACACCGAACGCCAACAGCGAGGCGCTATTTCAAGCGGGGTTTGATCTGGTGTTCAGTGGAAGTGACATTGGCATGCTGCGCGAAGCCATGGCAGCCGATGTCGGGAAGAACCGACGTTTTCTTTAGAGGCTTTTGGGTAGCAGGTATAAATCGGTAAAGGTCGGCTTGCCGTCTATGCAGTCGTCGCCATCCAGGGACACAGTGATGATCACTGAATCGGAGCTCAGCATCGCGGACAGGGCCACGGTTTCAATTTCTTCCTGACGATTGATATCGTCAAAGCTGCCGGTATCGACCCTGAGCATGGTGCCACGACAGGCGGCGGGCCCCACTTCCTGGCCACCGATGTGCACGGTCAGAATATCGCGACCGTCGATTGTGCCACGCTGGACTTCCGTGAGCTGAGTAGCAATAGAGATCTGGGCGACAGACGACGTAGCGCTGCTGGCGAGTGACGCCAGCGCGACTGTCATTAGAAACTTCTGTCGATGATTGACCGACGTTCTCACAAGGTACAACTCCACAACGTTAATGCTTTCGATTTAGAAAGTCTGGACTGTGATCGCAACTAAAACAACCTCAAGTTTCAAGCCTAGCGGCGTCAAAACTATCTGTCTTTACATTACATTTGCTCCTGTTGTCATTAAACAACAGATCTGTAAAGAAACTTCCCGATTTTCAGGTACCCGTAGAGTAAACCGCGGCGTTGCGTGTGATCTACGCAACATTTTGCCAGATTACATTACCGCTGTGTTAGGTTTCGATGCCTATCCAT
The DNA here is from genome assembly GCA_964445655.1 of uncultured Granulosicoccaceae bacterium. GTDB lineage: Bacteria > Pseudomonadota > Gammaproteobacteria > Granulosicoccales > Granulosicoccaceae > Granulosicoccus. The sequence continues at coordinate 3,699 of CAYULV010000145.1, forward strand.
TGACGTATCTAGTGGACGCCAATGATGCACTTAAGCTACATTAACCTGTGTCAAGGCGGCACAGGTCACCCGGTGGGCCGCCTGAAACCCTGATTCTGGGCGAAAACTATAAACAATCATTTTTGAGAGAGGATTTTCTATGTCACGTCGTCATTTTCTGAAAACCGGAGCTGGAGCTGCTGCCGGCGCTGCTGTCGCAGGCACGGGGCTGATAACCTCTGCACCGGCAATTTCACAGGGTCGTGAGAAGCTGGTAATGGTCACTAGCTGGGGACGTGGCCTCGCCGGTGTGCATGATGCAGCGCAACGTTTCGCTGACAGCGTCAATGCCATGTCTGACGGTACCCTTGAGATTGACCTCAAGGCGAACGGTGAGCTGGTATCGGGCTTTGGTCAGTTTGATGCGGTCACTTCAGGTCAGGCAGACGCGTACCACGCTGCTGACTATTACTACGTCGGTCAACATCCAGCTTTTGCATTCTTTACAGCGGTGCCTTTTGGCATGACAGCGCCTGAGCTGCACAACTGGTACTACCACATGGGCGGTCACGAAATGCACCGTGAACTGGGTGAAGAATTTGGTCTCGTTTCCTTCCTCGCTGGTAACACTGGTGCACAGGCGGGTGGTTGGTTCCGTGAGGAAATCAAAAGCGCTGACGATTTCAAAGGCCTTAAATTTCGTATGCCTGGACTGGGTGGCAAAGCGCTCGGCAAACTGGGTGCGTCGGTACAAGCACTGCCAGGTTCTGAGGTGTATCAAGCGCTCGCTTCCGGTGCGATCGACGGCACAGAGTGGATTGGTCCTTGGGCTGATGAGAAGGCTGGATTCCAAGAAATCACCAAGATCTTCTATACGTCCGGTTTTCATGAGCCAGGTGCTGGCCTCTCAGTAGCTATCAACGCCGATCGTTGGGCAAAACTGTCTCCTTCACATCAGAAGATGATCGAAATTGCGTCGGCCGAGTCGAACCAATACACCTTGCATCAGTTTCTCGCGAACAACTCACAGGCGCTGGATCGACTTGTCTCTGGTGGCGTTCAGACGAATGAATTCCCAGATGATGTCTGGGATGCGTTTGGCAAGGCATCTTCTGAAGTGCTGGAAGAGAATATGGATGACGAACTCTTCGCCAAGATCCATGATTCAGTCATGGCCAGCATGAAACTGTCGTCTCGCTGGACTGATTTGTCAGATCGCGCTTACACAACTCAGCGTGATCGGGTTCTCGGGTAAGTTTTAAACAGTCCATAAGTAATGCACGTAATAACGTTAACGGGCCCGTTCAAGGGCCCGTTTTCGTTTTCGGTTCACCGTTTTTCTCCTGTTGGAGGCTGATTTGTCCTTCCTTCTTGCTATTCTTAAAGGCTTGGCCGGTGGTCTGGTTGACTTGGTGTTGTTACCTTGGCATGTGTGGCAATGGTGGGAACTTGGCTCACTCAAGGCACGCATGAGCGCGTTGACGCTTGCCGGTCAGTCAGTTGAATTCCTATACATGATGTTAAGCCTGGTTATCTTGCTTGTCGTTTTGGGTCTGTACAGTAAACGCTTTCTTAAAGCCACCGTGCTTGGTATCGAAGGGTTTAATCGCAGTATCGGACATTTCACATCGTGGTTTGTGCTGTTGTTGATGTTCCAGCAAGTACTCATCATAGTAATGGGACAGGTATTTCGTGGTAATGAACTACTTTTTTCTCCGTTCGGTATGCAGCTGTCCAACGGTGAGTTGCAATGGTTATCCGGCCAACTCAAGTTTTACAATGCCCTGCTGATTGCGTTTGCCTCTGCATACACCTTTATTGAGGGCGGGCATGTACGAGTTGATCTGGTCTACGGCAATCTGAGTTATCGTATGCAAAGGATCATGGATCTTCTCGGTTCATTGTTCTTCATGTTGCCAGTCACGATTCTGTTGTGGTGGTTCGCTTGGCCAACCGCAACCAACTCGATGTTCAAGCAACGTCCCTTAAACATCTTTTCCGAAAAAGCCAGTTGGCGCGGTTTCAAATTTGAATCATCCGGAACCGCAGAATTTACCTGGGTATGGGCCTTCAAGGCCATCATCATATTTTTTGCGGCTTTACTCTTCCTGCAAGCGGTGGCATTTCTGCTGCGTAATATCTGGGCATTGCGATCACCGGAAGGAGAGGTTGAATCCCATCCACGGGTGACACCTATGAGTGAAGAGATCGCTGCCAGCCAGATCGAAGTGGATATGAACGAACCACTTCAAGAAGATCTACCGTTAGATCCACCAAACGCGTCGGGTGTCGTCGACTTCAACGCACCGTATACCGGTCGTTAAGGGAGTCGCTGACATGATGTTTGGATTAAATGGTATCGAGATTTCGCTGATCATCACGTTCGCGTGTTTGTTCATTGGAATACTGTCGGGTTTTCCAGTCGCCTTTGCGATAGCGGGGTCGGCGTTCATCAGTTTCGCAATCATCGCGTTCATGAGTCACGCTGGGCTGCTTTACACCATCGTTGATCGAAACGGTGTTGAAGAAATTGTGCCTGTGCTACCTAACGGCTGGGATGGGGCCATGTTGTCGACCTTGTCGACATGGTCGACCGGTGTCTTCACACGTGCCTTTGGCGGCAATGTTGAAACATTGCTTGCGGTTCCGCTGTTTGTTCTGATGGGAATAGCGCTGGAACGATCACGCATCGCTGAAGACTTGTTGACTACCATGGCGCGTACCTTCGGTAGTCTGCCGGGCGGTCTCGCCATAGCGGTAGTGCTGGTTGGAACGCTGTTGGCGGCAAGCACAGGTGTGGTTGGTGCAACGGTTGTGACGATGGGCTTGATTGCCTTGCCAACCATGCTGCGCGCTGGTTATTCGAAGTCATTGGCCACCGGGGTCATCGCAACCTCAGGCACTTTGGGTCAGATCATTCCACCCTCCATTGTTATTGTCCTGCTTGGTTCCATCGTCGGTGACATGTATTCGATTGGTCAGGAAAATCGCGCCAACGAATTGGGCGTAACTGTCATAGAAATGCTGGGTGAGCCGGCGGTACTGTCAACGGGAACGCTGTTCAAGGCAGCCTTTATTCCTGGCGTCGTACTGGCGTTGTTGTATGCACTCTATGCGTTTGCTTACGCGATGTTCAAGCCGGCATCAGCGCCACCGATCAAGCTTGCTGATATCGATCCTGACAAGTTTAATGTCGCAGCACACTACGGTAATCGCGCGGGCTTGCTTATCGCAATGGCGCTAGGGCCTGTGGTTCTATGTATTGTGGCGTGGATTGCGCTGACCAAATTCGGGATCGTGTCTGAACAGTCTGTTGCCGCTGCGGGTGGCTTGATTTCGCACGGCACCATGACTGTTGTGACCGGCGCTGTCTTTGTGCTGATGCTGTCCTTTTTCTTTCAACCACAGTTTGAGCGTTATCCCATCCTGGTGGGTCTGGTCGGTGTTATTTGTTATGTGCTAGTTGATGTCTTTGTTCTGGGTGTAGAGGAATCCCCAGGACAACGCTTTCTTTCCTATGCCATTCCAACATTGATGATTCTGTATGGCTTGAAGGTTGCGGTTGGTCGTTTGCAAAATATTGATGTGCTGCGTGTCGTGTCCCCACCGGTAATCCTGATTGTCTCAGTGCTTGGGTCGATACTAGGTGGAGTGACTAGCCCGACACCCGCGGCAGCACTCGGTGCGGCAGGGGCCATCATGCTGGCAGCTGCGCGTTTGTCTGATGGTAACAAGGCAGCCAGTCGGGTCATTATCTGGGCTGCATTTGCCGTTGTCATCCTGTTGCTGATGCGTGGCAACTTTGATTTACGTCTGACACTGGACACCATTACCACAGAAAACCAGATCGCCATCTGGGTCACCATGGTTGCGTATCACGTAGCCGTGTTTGGCCTGTTGTTCTCGATTTGGGTTTTGATTGGCAAGGATGTGATGTCAGCGGTTGTGCGTGAGACGACCAAAGTCACCAGCATGGTATTCGTGATTCTGGTTGCGTCATTGTTTTTGAGTCTGACGGTGCGTAGCTATGGTGGTGAACACTACATTCAGGAAGTCTTGAGAAGCGTCGAAGACCCGCGCGTGCTACTACTCGTTGTCATGGCCGTTCTTTTTGTTCTGGGCTTCGTGCTTGATTTCATCGAGATCATCTTTATCGTGATCCCGATCGTCGGCCCGGTCATCTATGCCGCTGATCCTGCCTTGATGCCGCCTGAGTGGATCACCATTTTGATTGCGGTGAACTTGCAAACCTCTTTCATCACGCCGCCGTTTGGTTTTGCGTTGTTTTATTTACGTGGTGTGGCGCCGCCGTCAGTGACAACTGGTGATATCTATCGGGGTATCTGGCCGTTTGTGCTGATTCAGGTAGTAGGCCTGATTATCCTGTGGAACTTCCCGGCAATCACGACCTTCATGCCAGATATATTGCCGGAGAACTGATCATGCATCGGCGACCTATGCGGTCGCCGTTGTGCGTTTATCTAGTTGAAAGTTTGTCTATTAAGCGCTGATTACAAATCCATTGTCAGCTGTGACTCATCGATGATCTGATCAAGATCCACACCTTCGTAAAAGTCGAAGATCGTATCGACAACGAATTGCGGATCGTCGGTGAGTTGAAAGAGGTCCATATCGCCGGGACTGATCGTGCCGACCTCAACCAGGGTTTTTTCAAACCATTCAAGCAGACCTTCCCAGAAACTGGTGCCAAACAGAATGATCGGAATGCGTTTGGATTTGCCCGTTTGTACCAGTGTCAGGATTTCTGCCATCTCATCGAGTGTGCCAAAGCCACCGGGCATGACCACATAGGCTGAGGCGTACTTGACGAACATGACCTTACGCGCGAAGAAATATTTGAAATTCAGGCTGATGTCCTGATAAGGGTTGCCCGATTGCTCATGCGGCAACTTTATATTCAAGCCGACGCTTTCCGACTTGCCGGCAAAGGCGCCCTTGTTGGCTGCCTCCATAACGCCGGGCCCACCACCACTGACCACCGCGAAGCCTGAGTCTGACAGCAGGCGGGAAATTTCCTCACTGACTTCATAGTAGGGATGATCAGGCTTGAAACGGGCCGAACCGAAGATGCTCACCGATGGGCTGATATCTGCGAGCTGCTGAAAGCCCTCGACGAACTCGGCCATGATCTGAAAGATCTTCCAGGAATCGCGGGTCAAGGCCTGATTGCGAGCATCTTGACGCATCTGATTGCGGGTGGGTAACTGGCGCATGTGGAATCCTGGTTTCGCTTGATCGGAGCTTAGTAGTTGCTTGACGTACACTAGGCGGTGAACGTCTCGAGTTATAAAAAATGCCTGCCAAAGAGTCTAGTACGTCCGAATCCACTGACACAGCCACTGAGAGACCGGTGGTGTTGGTCGATGGTTCCGCCTATTTGTATCGCGCATTTCATGCCATGCCGCCGCTGACTAACAGCAAAAAACAGCCGACAGGTGCAATTTACGGTGTGGTTAACATGCTGCGTCGTCTGGTTGCAGATTATTCGCCGGAGATCATGGTCGTGGTGTTCGATGCCAAGGGCAAAACTTTTCGCGATGATCTCTACAGTGAGTACAAGGCGAATCGGGAGCGCATGCCTGATGATATGCGTTCGCAAGTGCAGCCGCTGTACGAGCTGGTTGAAAAGATGGGTTTTCCACTCGTGATTATTGAAGGCGTGGAAGCGGACGATGTTATCGGTACCTTGTCTGTGCAAGCGACGAAGGCGGGGCTGAAAACGATCATCTCGACTGGCGACAAAGACATGGCTCAGTTGGTCGATGAACACGTCACGCTCGTCAATACCATGAGCAACACCACGATGGATATTGCAGGTGTTGAGGATAAATTTGGCGTCAAGCCGACTCAGATTATTGATTACCTCACGCTGGTCGGGGATACCTCTGACAATATCCCCGGTGTGCCGAGTTGTGGGCCCAAGACCGCTGCAAAGTGGCTGGCAGCGCACGGAGATCTCGACACCATCATGGCAAAGGCCGATGAGGTCAAAGGCAAGATTGGTGAAAAGCTTAGAGACAGTCTTGAGCATCTCCCGTTATCTCGCGAACTTGCCACGATTCGTCTGGATGTCGAATTGCCGGAGCCCGTCGAAGCCTTGAAGATGCGTGATGCCGATGTCGATGCATTGGCCGCGCTCTATGAAGAACTTGAATTCAAAACCTGGCGTCGCGAGCTGGCGGAAGGAAAATCTCCGTTGCAGCTGCGCGGTGGCAAGGGTGCAGCGGCATCTGGTTCTTCGAGCGGTGGTGGGGCTGCGGGTGTGAGTTCTGCAACGGGTGCTGCGGATGGCGCCGGTTTGTCAGGTGGTCTCGGCGATGCCATTGAACGCAATTATGAAACGATCACGACGCTCAAGTCGCTCGATGC
>CAYULV010000146.1:0-9974 GCA_964445655.1 uncultured Granulosicoccaceae bacterium
CGGTCTGATGCGTGGTGATCTCGAAGAACGATTCAGTAAAGGTGGCAAAGAGGTCGTGCGCGCTTTGAATGCTGATCGCATCTATACCAGTCTTGACGGAAACCAATACTCGGTTCCGGGTCGCAGCGTTTTGCTGGTGCGTAATGTTGGTGCCCACATGAAGACGGATGCGGTGCTTGATGCGCATGGCAATGAAGTACCGGAAACCTATGTCGATGCCATGGTCACGAGTCTTTGCGCCATGCACGATCTACAAAAAGGTGCGAAAGATTCGAGAAACTCGCGCGCCGGCAGTGTCTATATCGTCAAACCCAAGCAACATGGACCCGATGAGGTTGCCTTGTCAGTCGAACTGTTCGGCCGGGTCGAGAAAGCCCTGGGTATTGCGGCCAACACGCTGAAAATTGGCATCATGGATGAAGAGAGGCGTACCACGATCAATCTGAAAAATTGCATTCATGCTGCGCGTGAGCGTGTGATATTCATCAATACAGGCTTCCTGGATCGTACTGGTGATGAAATACACACGAGCATGCAAGCCGGTGTCATGGTGCCCAAGGGCGAAATGAAAAATGCCGAGTGGCTGGGTGCCTATGAGGACAACAATGTGGATGTTGGGCTGGCCAGTGGATTACAGGGCAATGGCCAGATCGGTAAGGGCATGTGGGCCATTCCTGATCAAATGGCGGCAATGATTGCGACCAAGCAAGGGCACCCGGAAGCCGGGGCGAATTGCGCATGGGTGCCATCGCCTACCGCGGCCACATTGCATGCAATGCACTATCACAAGGTAAACGTGCAGGAGCGCCAGAGCGCAATTGCGGATCGTACTCCAGCCAGCCTCGATGCATTACTTACCGTCCCACTCGTTGAGCAAGGAAGAAATTTCTCTGCCGAAGAAATCCAGCATGAGCTCGAAAACAATGCGCAGAGTATTCTGGGCTATGTTGTTCGCTGGGTGGACCAGGGCGTCGGTTGCTCGAAAGTACCCGATATCAATGACGTCGGCTTGATGGAAGATCGTGCAACATTGCGCATATCAAGTCAAATTCTCGCCAATTGGCTGGCGCACGATATTGTTGAAGAAAAACAAATTCGCGATACAATGGAACAAATGGCATTGGTTGTAGACAAACAAAATGCCGGGGATCCGGCATATCGACCCATGGCACCAAATTACGATGCCAGCATTGCTTTTCAGGCAGCGCTTGAGCTAGTTTTAAGTGGTCATGAGCAACCAAACGGCTATACTGAGTTCGTCTTGACTGCGCGGCGGCGCGAAGTCAAATCAAAGGTTTAACTGCCCTACCATATTTAAGGAGCCATACTCGAATGACAAAACTAAAAATCGGAATCGTCGCAATGTCAGTGTTCATCGCTGGCTGTGCTGCGGTTTCATCTGTGACTGCTCCATTCAGAGATGCAGATACTCGTTGGGCTGACTACAAGTCATGGACCAAAGTAGGTGATGGCGATACTGGGGACCCGACCAACTTTCTTGGCAACCTGCACAAAGGGCCAGATGGTTATCGTAGTGTTTTCGTTAATGACGTCGGCGCTGAAGTACTGCAAGGCGATGGCCCTTACGTATACCCGGTCGGCACCGTTGTCGTGAAAGAGCAGTTTGACAACAAAGCAGATTATGAAGCAGACCGAAAAGCGGGCCACACGGTCAGTCTCAAGGTTTCCGACGATGCGGCTAACCCTTCAGACAACTGGATCTGGGCTGACAGCTACAAGGCGACTGCCAAGGCGAGCCAGTTCTGCTCAGGTTGTCACACGATTGCTGCGGGAGACGATTTTGTCTTCACCAATCAAAAGTTGATCGACAAGCACAGTCAGTAAGTCTTAGTCAGCAAGCGTTTGAACGCTTGCCGAATACGTTAGTCGAAGGCGTGCGATCACTCAGTGATTGCACGCCTTTTTTCGTTAGAACATGTCCATTTGCGCATCGGTCAATGTGCCAAAGCTTGTGTCCATGAAGTGCAATATGCCATCAGCTGCCGGTGCCAGTTGCTTGTCCCGATAGTGTTGGTAGTCCGGAGCCGATTCCAAAGCATCAACCGGTTCCGGTCCGTTTCGCGTAATGACATACCTGATCCAGCTGCCCGTTCTGGGTAACTTGCGCGCCGCTTGTACATGCGGGGGCACATTGCGCTGATAATCGCTTAAGGGGCGACGCAGACGTTTGCGATAAACAAGCTTGTCGTCCAGCTCGCCATTACTCAACTGCTCGGCCGTGGTGCGGACAAAATCTTCAAACGGTTGATCGGTAAACACTCGCCGCAGCAACTCGCGCTGAAAGTCTCTGGCCAAAGGTGTCCAGTCGGTGCGCACGGCTTCGAGCCCCTTGATCATCAACTCCGGTGAGCCATTCTTGCCAGTGACAAGTCCCGCATAACGCTTCTTGCTGCCAGTGGCCATGCCGCGAACCGTTGGCATCAGAAATCGTTGGAAATGCGTTTCGAACTCCACTTCAAGGTGCGACTCAAGATCAAATTCCTCGCGCAGGCGTTTCTTCCACCAGTCGTTTAATGATTTCATCAGCTCTTCGCCGATTCGATGGCAGGCCGTGGCCGCCTGTCCGGAGTCGATGTGTACAAACAAGGAGTCTGTATCGCCATAGATAACGGTATAGCCAGCGTCTTCTATGAAATCCCGCGATTCGTTGATGATTTGATGTCCGCGGCGAGTAATACTTGAAGCGAGCCTCTGGTCATGGAATCGGCAACCGGTCGTACCCAGTACACCATAGAAGGAATTCATGATGATCTTGATCGCTTGTGACAGTGGCGCATTGCTTGTGCGCTTGGCTGCATCGCGTGCATCCCAAAGCTCCTCGATCAAGCCCGGAAGAATATGTTGGTGTCGCGAAAAATTTGCTTCGACAAAACCTGGCACCGGATCATCACCGGGGACAGCAAGACCTAAGGGGTCAACGAAAAAGGTTCGAATAATACTCGGGTACAGACTTTTGAAATCCAGTACCAGGACATCGCGATAAAGGCCGGGTATCGACTCCATGACAAAGCCGCCCGGACTACCGCCATCATCACGTGTACTGACATCGGGGGCAACAAACCCTTCACGATGCAATTTGGGCAGGTACAGATTGTCGAAGGCTGCAACCGAACCACCGAGACGATCCAGGGCCAGCCCGGTCAGATTGGCGCGTTGCACGGCAAATGCGATCAAGTCGGCCTTGATGAAAATTTCATTGACCAGGGTACAGTCACGTACGTTGTAGTCAGCAAGCTCTGGTTTGTTGTCTCTGAACCGGCGATTGATCTCGGCAACCTTGTCCGAATCAGTACTGATCAGCTTGCCAACACCCAGTAACTCATGCGCAACATTGTCGAGTGAGAAACTGTCGAATGCCCAGAATCCTGCTTTCAATTGATCGATGCCATCGAGCACCGCGCGTCCGGGAACGCGTGCGATACGTGGAGAACCCGGATTGCCGGGTTGCAGCACAGCGGCCTTCGCGCCTGCACGACCCAAGGCAAAGGGTATATTCAAATCCTTGCATTTTTGATCGAGAAAGTTGAGATCAAAATTGATGACAGCCCAACCGGTGATAATGTCTGGATCGATCAGTCGCATCCAGTTTAAAAAGGCCTTGACGAGCGCTGCTTCCGAGTCGCAGTAGTGCAAGGTATAACCGTCACGCCTTTCGTCATTAGCTTCACCACGCATGAACACGACAGCATGCGCGTAGTCTTCACCGCGCAGGGTATCGTGACCATGACCGGTGTTGTCACCGAGCAAAGCGCCTGCAATCGAGTAGAGCTCACGTGTGTTGGCGCGCGTCTCGATATCGATTGCCACTGATTTTAGCGTGGGTTCAAGCGTCACCGGTACAAGCTTCGGATTGCGTGCCTGGCGTACGTTTTTATTTATGCTGATGTCACCATGAACCTCCATGCCGGCGTGAATGAAGCGTTCCATCAGAAAGCGGTCGACCGGCTTGATATCCGACTCGCACAGAGGCGTATCGGTCTGTCGTAACTGTTGCAAATCTCGATGACGCCGAAAGTACAAGGCATCGACCGCATCACCGTGTAGAAGAGACAGTTCAAGTGGCTTGCGACGTGCGCTGGCGGGCAGGGTGACTGGGATGCTGCGTTCAATGAAACAGACTGATTCCTGCGCGTCTATCTGTACATGTAATGGACCATCGGCCGTGGCCAGCCATAGCGAGAGCTCGATACCTTGTGGCGTATCGCGCCAACCGCGTGAGACCAGATATCCGCTAGTGACCATGGTCGTAGTGTACGAGAAGCCTCGTGTAACATGGGCTATCGTTTTGACGGTTTTGAGCCATGATTCGTTACCTTTCCGGTGTGCTACTCCTACAGATCGTGACCTTGGCACTGTTCTGGGCAAGTCTCGGCAGTGAAATTGACGAAATATTGATTCGCTCGGTACTGCCCGCGGCATTGATTGCTTTGGTCACCGGATTCTGGTTTTCCAGCATCGCGCGCTCGGATGGTGAGCGCTTGCGGGCCGATATGATCGAACGCCACGCGGCAGAAAAAGAAAAGCTGTTGCAGGCTGCGGAAAAGTCACGCACTGAAATCCTGAACAAGGCGAACGTTGATCGTGAAAGCATCGTGGTACAGGCAAGTTCAGAACGAGAGCAGCTTTTGCGTCAGGCGCACAAGGATCTGTTGCGCCATGAGAAGAGTGTCAGTCGCCGCGCCAATCTGAAAGTCGGGCTTGCATTTGCGGCCACCACAGCAGCGGGCGTTTTGCTGTTGATCACTGAATTGTTGACCTTGGGTTTGCTGACCATTACCTCAGCCGGTGGTGCTCTCGGCGGTTACCTGTTTCGCTGGAAGCAAACCCGTGATTTACCACGATTGATCAATCCCGATAACCGGGGAGCTGTGGACGTCAACCAGGCGCATAACCAAGGCGACGTCATTGAAGTCTTGCCGGCCCCCACTGACACATCAAACCGGACCGGTTGACGCTCAGACAATCAGTTCAGCGGGAATCAACACATCTCAACGGTTGATGCGAATGGTGTTAGCTATTGTGTCGCTTCAACGGCACGCTCTGATTGTCGTGTCGACACATGATCAGGTCCCAGCACACGTGTCTGAATAGCCAGAGCACCTCGAAACAACTGATTGGCACGCTTGCGTTCAGCGAGTGCATCATGCACCAACCCTAAGTTGTACAAGGTCGATGCTGACAGAAAGTGATCTTCACCGTAGTGCTCATTCTTGATACGAAGCGATTCTTCAAGAAGCGCACGTGCCTCGAACTGATTGCCATCGAGGTGGTTGATGATGCCCAGGAATTCCATGGTCGTTGCTGTTTCCTGATGCTCTTCGCCAAGTGCAATTTTCTGGTCGTTCAAGGATTGTTCAAACAATTGTTCTGCGTTTTCATATTCACCCTTACGCCACAACAGCAGCGCTTTTTGATTTCGACTGCGGGCGGTCAATGGGTGTCGTTCGCCATGTATAAAGCCGTTGATTTCCAGCGCTTCGTTAGCCAGAGGCAAAGCCTTGTCATATTCGCCTATTTCGCCATGCAGCTTGGCCAGAGACGCGACTGTTTTGATGGTCTCTGCATGGGTATTGCCGAGACTGGCGCGTTGGATTTTCAAAGCTTCACTCAGGAGCGGTTCCGCATCGTAGTGCTTGAGTCTGACTACGTGGAACGCGGCGAGGTTACGTAAGGCGACTGCGGTGCGAGGGTCGGATCCATCGAGATAAGTCTTGTGTATCAAGATCGAATTATCAAGTAGGGGTTCTGCTTCCGTGAGTTGCCCGAGCGTTGTTAACAAACCACCGAGATTCGTCATCGACCAGGCAGTCTCGACGGCATCATCACCCAGGATGTCCTGTTGCGTTGCCAGTGATTGACGTAGCAGCGCTTCGGCTTCAGCATGACGAGATTCGCTGACATACAGAGATGCAAGATTTGTCTGCGCGCGCGCCGCTTCGACCGAGTGCACGCCGCTGATGCGAATATAGGTGTCAAGTGACTCCAGATACAGCGCTTCGGCCTCGTCAAACTTTGCCTTGTATTGTAATTCGACTGCGCGGTTTTGCGCCAGATTGGCGTCTTGGAGGTCAGCGCGATCCTGCAGCAGTTGCTGCTCTGCCAGTCGGTCGCCATTGCCAGCGCAACCAATCAGCAAGCTCATAAGGATGCCGGTGACAATCAAAAGTCGGTTTGGCAAGCGTGCAGATTTCATGGGCAAATCCATTACAGGTCATAACCGGTAACGGCGTTTTGCCTGAACCAGAAAGCTGGTTCAACTTGAAATGGGAGCCATGCCCGAAAACTGTGTGAGCCGGTTCAGAATTTGGCCTATGCGGGGGTAATACCGCGCAGACGCTCACCACGTCGACGTAATAGTTCGGCAACCGTCAACAGCATGATCGACAGTATGACCAGTATCGTCGCAACCGCAAGAATAGTCGGTGAGATTTGCTCGCGAATACCTGACCACATCTGACGCGGAATGGTGCGCTGTTCAACGCCTGCGATAAACAGCACCGCGACGATTTCGTCCAGTGATGTAATGAAAGCGAACAGGGCACCGGAAATCATGCCCGGTGCAATCAGCGGCATGATGATCTTGCGAAAGGTCGTCCAGCCACTAGCACCGAGATTTTGCGATGCACGAATTAATGATCTGTCAAAGCCGACCAGGGTAGCGGTGACAGTAATGATGACGAAGGGTACGCCCAGCGTTACATGAGCTAGGACGACACCCCAGAATGTTTGGGCCAGACCAATTTCGGAATAGAAGAAGAACATTCCTGTCGCGGTTATGACGAGCGGTACGATCATCGGTGAGATCAATACGCTGGTGATTAAAGAACGGAACGGCATATTCGGTTGCGACAAGCCGAGGGCGGCCAGTGTGCCAAGCGCCGTGGCGATGATGGTCGAGATTATGGCGATGGAAAAGGAGTTGCGAGCGGCTCTTATCCATTGACCGTTGTTCCAGGAATCTGCAAACCATGCCCCCCAGGAGGTGGCATCGGGGTTAGTCATGCCATTGGTGAAAATATCCTTGTACCAGCGCAAGGAAAAGGCTTCTGGATCAAGCTTCATCATGCCTGCGGTAAAAGAGAAGTATGGCTCGACGTTGAATGACAACGGAATGATGATCAGGATGGGCAGTATTAAAAAGAGAAAGATCAGCGCGCAGCACAACAGATATAGCTTGTGCAGTATGCGCTCTGACAGAGATGCGTATGGCGGTAATTTGATCATCTCTGTTACCCGAATTTAAGATTGTCGACGCCGACAAACTTGTTATAGAGCCAGTACATGATCAGCACCACCGCCAGGAGCAGGGTGCCCAAGGCTGCTGCTAGCGACCAGTTAAGCGACTTCTGCATGTGAAAGGCAATCAGATTGGAGATCAACAAACCATCCTGGCCACCCACAAGTGCCGGCGTGATGTAGTACCCGATGGCCAATATGAACACCAGTAAGGTACCTGCGGCAATGCCGGGTAAAGTCTGTGGAAAGTACACGCGTCGAAATGCATAAAACCAGTTAGCGCCCATCGAGCGGGCTGCTCGCAGATAACTGGGTGGGATCGTTTTCATAACGGAAAACAAGGGCAAAACCATGAAAGGCAGCAGGATATGCACCATGGCGATGATCGTTCCCGTCTGGTTGTAAATCATCTGCGGTCGGGCGTCATCAGAGATGATGTTTGCCCACACCAGTATATTGTTTATGACGCCATTGCTCTGCAAGATTGCAATCCAGCTGGTGGTGCGCACTAGTAGTGACGTCCAGAATGGCAACAACACCAAAATCATCAATAGATTTGATGTCTTTAACGGTAGTACTGACATCAGGTAGGCGATGGGAAAGGCGAGTACCAGGCAGGTAAAGGTAATCAAAAAAGATAACCACATCGTGCGCCCGAATATCTTGACGTAAATGCGATTTTCATCCGACTTGAGTTCAATCTCACCGTCGGCATTGTATTGTCGGTCGAGGGCTGCAACATAGAACCCGGGTGTGTAATCTTTGCTGATGCGTTTCAGCGTGCGCCAAAGGTTAGGGTTTTCCCATTTTTTATTCAGTTCGAAAAGCGCTTCCTTGTAAGGGCCTTCCGTAATATTCCTGACCTTGCGTCCTGTTGATTTGAACAAACTGCCAGTGCCGGGAATTTCATAGTTGGTACGTACTGCGATGTTGCCGATTGTCTTGCCTGGCTCCCGATTGCTGCGCGCATCGGCCATGTTTTTGACAAACAACTCGAAAACCGCCTCAGGCGGATAGTCGCTTTTGGACTCATCCCAGTCCTGGATTGCCTGGGCAAAATCAGGCAGGACATTTGTTGCGATCGGGTTGTTGACCGATCTGATCAGCATCTTGCCAATAGGCCAGACGAAGGAGATCAGTAAAAACGTGAGCAAGGGGACGGTGAGTAAAAAAGCGCGAAACTTTGCCCGACGGGTGGTCTTGGCAAGCTTGGTTTTAAGTGGAACACCATCGTCCGCATAAATCGGATCGTGCGCATCGACACTAGCGGTTAGCGTTTGACTCATGGTGTATTGATCAACGAATTAACAAAAGATCGGGGCAGCATGATGCTGCCCCGAATACTTAAAAGCCAGACCAGACCTTAGTTGGCAAGCCAGGCGTTGAATCGCTCGTTCAGCTGATCCTGGTTGTCGGCCCAGAATTCAAAATCATTGAGCAGGGCATTCGTCATGTTTTCAGGTGCGGTAGGCATCTGAGGACCCATGTCGATGTCCTTGTCATGGAACTTGCCCACTAATGGCGAAGATGACTTGCGCGCAGGACCGTATGAAATATAGGACGCCTGTGCAGCGAGCTGCTCTGTAGCTGTCGAGAAACCGAGGAAGTCCATGGCCGCTTCCTTGTTCTTGGAGCCTTTAGGTATTACCCACAGGTCAAGATCGAGAATCTGGCCGTCCCAGATGATGTCAAATGGCTTGTCTTCGCTGGCAACAGCGTTGAAGATTCGGCCATTGTAAGCAGTCGTCATCGCAACTTCACCATCGGCAAGCAACTGTGGAGGCTGTGCACCGGCTTCCCACCAGACAGCGTCGGCTTTGATTTTGTCCAGCATGGCAAATGCACGATCAACACCTTCGTCAGTGCCAAGTACTTCGTATACATCAGCTGCGGCAACACCGTCAGCCATCAGAGCCATTTCGAGGTTGGCTTTAGGGTTCTTGCGAACACCACGCTTACCAGGAAATTTCTCTGTGTCGAAGAAATCAGCAATGCTGCTGGGTGCAGTTGGCATCTTTGACTTGTCATAAGCAAAGATCGTTGACCAGACAATATTGGCAACTGCACATTCATGCAATGTACCTTCGATAAAGTCATCAGTTGCTGCAGTGCCATCAGGCGCTGCTGGCAAAATTGAGTGGTCAATAGGTTCGATCAAACCTTCGTCACAGGCACGAACTGCGTCAGACAGTTCAACGTCAACCAGATCCCAGGTAACGTTTCCAGCTTCAACCTGTGCTTTGATTTCAGCGATACCACCGTTGTAGTCCTCTGACACAACGGTATTGCCTGTTGCCGCCATCCAAGGCTTGTGGTACGCCTCGACCTGAGACTTGGTGTATGCACCGCCCCAGGAAACGACCGTAATTGAATCGGCTGCCTGAACAAGACTGCCACCAACCGCCAGGCTAACGCCTGCGGCTATGGGTGCAAAACGTCGCATAGCTTTCATTATAAATTCCTCTCTCTCTTTCTAGTGATTCCCGAACGTCTGGGTTTGTTTTGTCTCGGAGTCGGGACTCCTGAGAACGTGATGACTGCAGGAATGGCTTTTTGTTGGCACATGGAGGCGCATCAAGAGGCCAGTGCCCGGCAGTCCTCAGCCGACCATCCGATTTCGGCGGTATTGCCTTCTTGCAGAATCGAATGTTCAGCTGAATTAGGTACTTTGACGATAAATTCGTTAGTGCCGCATACGGACATGCGGGCGCGAATGT
>CAYULV010000147.1:0-6063 GCA_964445655.1 uncultured Granulosicoccaceae bacterium
ATAACGGCCCGGGCTGGAACTTCCAAGTGCTCGCTTCATGAAAACTGCATATTCCCGATTTCCGACGGCGACACTCTCTGTCCAATACGCCTGGCGTTGCAGTTCATTAGCGTCGATCAGGGCAGCGATCCACGCATCCCGCGCAAGTTGAAGTTGTGCGGGTGTGTCAAAACCCAACAAATCACACAGCTTTTCAGGTTCAATTCGGCCACCTCGTTTTTTCGGGTGCAATGCTTCGAAATACCCGCTTTCTCGCCAATCAATTGGATGCTCAACGCGACGCGCACGAACCATATTCAAATCGATATATGCCATGCAGCGAAGTAAATGAGCGTCCGACTGCACAGCCGTTGCGTGATAACGGTCTTCCCAAAACGCCCCGCGCCGACCTTGGCGTTTGTTGAACTCCTGAGCCGTACGACTCGCGACCAACTGAATTGCGTTAGGGATCGAATTGTTACCACAATCCTGCACCAATAAATGGACGTGGTTGGACGTGACAATGTAGTTGAGAATGCACAGCTTGTAGCGCCTGCGAGCTTGAAACAGCCAATACATCCAGCGCCGGCGATCGATCGCATACCTCAACAGGAAATCTTTGTTGTGGCAACGCTGCGTGATGTGCCACACCTGTCCGGCCACAAAATGCCGATGGGCTCTAGCCATGATGTTCCCTCCTGGAACGTTTAACGCTCTCGATCCTGAGAGCCGCCATAACTCTAGCGTACTTTTAGATCTTTTTAAAAGGGTGGCGCTGTATATCTGTTCGCGCCTGAGTGGAATCAGGTGTGAGAGTTAAAACGGGTTTCTCACCATAAGAAGGGGCGATTTAAGCCCCAAAATTCAGGGTGTATTAGGACAAATATTCTTCTAAATCAACATCTTATCGTGGTCCGACCCCGTTAACCCCGTTAACCGGTAACGCGGATAATGTCGTAGGGCATGTTTGCGCGGCGCAGGCGCTTCTTGGCATTGGTCAGGCGCTCGGGGTCGAAAAAGGGTCCGATACGCACGCGATGGCCGAGTTGGCCATTGCTGTCTTGACGCGTCACGATGAAGGCTTCCAGTCCGAGCAATAACACGGCGGCACGCGCACGTTCAGCAGCTGGTTGTTCTATGAAATTTCCTGCCTGCAGGTAGTAGGATTCCTGGCCAAGGCTACTCGCGGGTATCTCTGCATAACTTTCAGTGGCCAGACGGTTGCGACTGAGATTCTGCGCATTGGCGGGCACCACACGAGTCGCGGGCTTGATGACTGGCTGCGAGTTGGTCACATCGCGAACCACGGCAGCGTTCGAAGCTGTCGCGACTTTGGCAACCTCCTTGTCTTCCAACACCGTGTAGAACTCGAAATCACTGGCGTCCTGCTGGACCGGGGCGACCTCGGTGGCATGGTAATCAGCCAAGGAGGTGTCAACTGGAATCCGCGACAGCAACATCACAAAACCAATCACGAAACCGACAAGCAGGCCCAGAGCCAGCACAAAGAGTCGAGTATTGTTTGAGTCAGCAGTTGCCACGCGTCACATCACCTCAGGGGCAGAAACATCAATCAGGTTCAACCCGTTAACCAGTACTTGGCGGACTGCCAGTAGCAAACAAACACGAGCATTTCTCAACTCGACGTCGTCAACCAGTACTTTATGGGCATTGTAGTAACTATGTAGCGCATTGGCGAGATCTCGCAAGTAGCTGGTGACCTGATGTGGCTCTCGGGCCAGTGCCGCACGCGACACCAATTCCGGCCAGGTTGCGAGCAAAGTCATTAGCTCAGTCTCCGCAGGTTCGACCAGGCGCGACACTGCGGCAAGCCCTCCAGCCTGGTCAAAGGGTAAATTCTGCTGGCTGAGCCGACGCTCGACGCTACAGATTCGTGCATGGGCATACTGGACGTAGTACACGGGGTTGTCATTTGACTGGGACTTCGCGAGATCCAGATCAAAATCCAGATGTTGAGAATATTTGCGCATGACGTAGAAGTAGCGCGCCGCGTCCTTACCGACTTCCTCCCGTAATTCTCGAATCGTGACAAACGAGCCAGAGCGCGTCGACATCTGCACCCGCTCACCGCCGCGAAATAAATTAGCGAACTGGATCAGCAGAAATTCAAGTTTCTCGCGCGGATATCCCAGCGCTTCGCAGGCAGCAAACATACGTGTCGTGTAGCCGTGGTGATCGGCGCCAAATA
Organism: uncultured Granulosicoccaceae bacterium; assembly: GCA_964445655.1. Taxonomy (GTDB): domain Bacteria; phylum Pseudomonadota; class Gammaproteobacteria; order Granulosicoccales; family Granulosicoccaceae; genus Granulosicoccus. The sequence goes on from CAYULV010000147.1 coordinate 2,189, forward strand.
CGTAGAGGATTTCGTCAAACCCACGTTCGAGTTTATTTGCGATATAGGCAATATCCGAGGCGAAGTAAGTACTCTGACCGTTAGCTCGAACAATCGCCCTATCCTTGTCATCGCCATAATCAGTTGAGCGAAACCAGGTGACGCCGTCTTTTTCATACAAATGTCCGCTCTTGTCGAGCTTCGCGACAACATCATCAATACTGCCAACCAGGCTTCGTTCACTGAACCACTCGTCATAACGCACACCAAATTCAGCCAGATCCCCCTTGATATCGTCAAGGATGGCTTGCAGCCCCTGATCAAACACACGCTCATAAAGCGCTTCACCCAGCAGATCTTTCATGCGTTCGATCAAAGAGTCGATATGCGCTTCCTTGTCGCCACCAGCAGGCTCGTCTGGTGCGATCGACTCAAACACGGTAGACGCCGGATGTACGCATTTGCTACCGATGTCATCCAGCAAGGATTGACTGATATCACGGATATAGTCACCCCGATAGCCGTTGACCGGGAACGCGATGGACTCTCCTGATAGCTCGAGGTATCGCAACCAGACACTGACAGCGAGTATCGCCATCTGTCGCCCAGCGTCATTGACATAGTATTCGCGCTGTACATCAAAGCCAGATGCATCGAGCAGATTGGCAATCGACGCACCAAGCGCCGCGCCACGCCCATGCCCGACATGTAACGGTCCTGTTGGGTTCGCCGAGACGAACTCAACCTGGACCCGCTTACCTGCGCCAACATCACTTCGACCGTAGGCATCCCCCTGCGTCAGCACGGCACTGACGACCTGAGCTTGCATATCGTCAGCCTGAAAGAAGTTGATGAAGCCAGGCCCAGCGATTTGCACGTCGGATACTGATTCGGATGCAGGCAAATTGTCGATGAGCGCTTGGGCAATTTCCCTCGGCGCCCGCTTGGCAGGCTTTGCCAGCACCATTGCAAGGTTGGTCGTGAAATCCCCATGACTTGAGTCACGGGTACGCGTGATGCTGATGTCGGGACTACAGTCTTCTGGCACCAAACCACTGCTTTTCAATGCAGCGAGAGCGGCGGTCAGTTGCTGTTCAAGTTGTACTTTCACGACACCGGATGGGAATCAATTTTGGTAGAGCGGGAGTTTAGCACCGCGACAAGCGTAATTACGTACAGCGACGGCGAACAAGCAGAATCCTGAGCAATACGAATTATTTCCGCTTGATTTCGCGCCTTCGCTTTCAGGTAAGGCGAGCCTTGGAATACCTCAACAAAAAACATATCGGCAACGAACGACCAAGCCAGATCAATGCACGCCACACAAGCGCCTATCGATCGCAATGAAAACCTTACTACGTCTAGTCGAATATGACGCCTCGAATATGCCGTCTGCCAGAAAGAGCGCTCTGAATCTCTGAATTCAGTCGAATACAAGCTCACTACTCACTTCACTACTCAGACGATCCCAATCGCAGATCCGAAACAAATCCGATCTCAAAAGAGATCGACCGGATCGACATCAATCGACCAACGGGTTTTCCGGATACCCGGCAAAGCAGCCACACCGGCAGTCAGTCGTGACAGGCTCTCATTCAATATCGAGCGACGGTTGGCCTGCACCAGCAATTGCGCACGATAACGCCCGCCAAGCCGTTCCATTGGTGCGGGCGCAGGCCCCAGAATCATCAGATCCTCAGGTGAAGATCCTTCAAGCAGAGTGGCGACTTCAAGCAAAAAAGCACGCGGCGCATTCGGATCAGTCGCTTCGGCGCGAACCAATGCAACAAAGCTGAACGGCGGCAGCTCTGCCAGCTGACGATCCTGCATCGCAATTTCAGAAAACTTTGCGTAGCCCTCGCTGACCAGGGTTTGCAGCATCGGGTTATCCGGGTTGCGCGTCTGGATCAACACCTTACCTGCGCGATTCTCTCGCCCGGCACGACCAGCGACCTGCACAACCAACTGCGCCATATGTTCAAGCGATCGAAAATCGCTGCCAAACAGACCACGATCGGCATCAAGAATACCCACCAATGTCAGACTCGGAAAATGATGCCCCTTGGCCAACATCTGAGTACCCACCAGAATCCTGGCTTCCCCGGAGGTTGCCTTGTCAAGTTGCGCTTGAAGAGACCCTTTGCGACGTGTGCTGTCACGATCGATTCGAGCAATTTCGACATCCGGGAAGACTTCAGCGAGTGCACTGGCTATGCGTTCCGTACCATAGCCAACGCGATCAAGATTGACCGAGCTACAACTTTCACACGCCTCTGGCATGGCTCGTTCAGATCCACAGTGATGACAACGCAAGCGCGACAGCCGTGCATGCACCGTCATGTGCGCATCGCAACGCTGACATTGGGCGGCCGCACCACAATCGTTGCAGAGCAATGTCGGCGCGAAGCCACGACGATTGATAAAGACCAGTGCTTGCCCTTCGTCCGCCACCGCATCGCGAATCCCATCGATAAGCCGATCACTCATGCCTTCGATCAAGGAGCGCCTGCGAATATCAACCAGTGACACGGTCGGCGGCACAGCGTTGCCAGCACGGTTCTGCAAGGCCAACTCGGTGAACCGCCCCTGAGCGACATTATTTAATGATTCGAATGACGGAGTAGCGCTACCAAGGACCACCGGGCAGTCCAGATTGCGCGCCCGCATCAGGGCAAGATCGCGCGCATGGTAACGAAAACCATCTTGCTGTTTCAATGAGCCATCGTGTTCTTCATCAATGATGATCAGCCCTATCTTCGGCAATGGGGTCAACACCGCTGAGCGCGTTCCCACAACAACATCAGCATGACCCAGATAGGCACACATCCAGTTTTGCAGACGCTCAGTATCATTGAGACCTGAATGCAAGCTCACCAGACAACCACTGAGACGATGTTGAAAACGTCGCATCAGTTGCGGTGTCAGCGAAATCTCCGGCACCAACACCAGAGTTTGCAAACCCTTGTCCCGCATCGCTTCAATGCAGCGCAAATAAACTTCAGTTTTTCCACTGCCCGTCACACCATTGAGCAACCACGCCTTGAAAGACCCAAACGATCCACTGATCGCATCAACCGCGCTCTGTTGCTCTTCGATAAGGGAGGGGCCAGACTCCGTCGCCAGATTCTCAGGTAAGTCCGCGCTTTCATGACGCGTGACATAACCCTTTTCCATCAAAGGCTTGATTGCAGTCCGCCATCGCGGATTGATTGTCGATAACACACCGCTGCTCACCGGTTGACCATTAGCTTCAACCAAGGTTTGAAACAAAAGCTGTTGCAAAGGCGCACGCTTGAGCGAGGCAATTACAGATGCCGGATCGTTGGATTCCATGCCTTGCTCATCATCTTCTTTATCGCTTTTTTCCTGAGCTTTGGATTCAGTATCGACACACGCTGCGGAAGCGTCGAACGCCACCGAATAGGATTCGATACGTTGCAGTTCCGCCTTCGCTCCTTTACGCAACAATACTGGCAAGGCACTGGCCAATACTTCGCCCAAGGGATGATGGTAGTAGCGGCTGGCCCACTGCAACAAGGACATCATGTCTGCAGAAACAATTGGCTTGCTATCGTAAACCCGCTGGACTTTGCGTATCTTGTTGCTCGGCACCTCAGTTGCAGAAATCTCACCAACCAGAACACCAACTAACTGCCGACGCCCAAAGGGTACCGCCACTCGAGTCCCAGGAATTATGGCCGAATCAAGCGTCCATTGATAATCGAACAGGGTGAACAGTGGTGACGGAATGGCTACTTGTACCAAACGACTCATCAGCTGTCGTCCCAACGTTTTTTAACGCAGGCGAACAACGACAAGGCTTCGTGACGCTGTGGCATACCAGAGCCGATAATCAAGTCAATCACGTAATCCAGTCAAGGTGCAGTGAACAGGAC
>CAYULV010000147.1:6163-9878 GCA_964445655.1 uncultured Granulosicoccaceae bacterium
AGCCAAGCCAAGCCAAGCCAACACTATTTTCCGCCAATTGTACGTCTATGGCAATTGGCATTGTAAAATGTCATGCACTATCGAGCGGGTCAACGGAAAATCCAAGCGCTACCGAATGCTGACAATGCCATTGTTGTGGGTAACGATGAACAACTCACCATCGGCTGATTCACCGAAACTGACCGGATTGCGGACTGCTCCAAGCCTTGTATTGCGAATATTCCCATCTGCATCGATCGCCAGAGCCCACACAGAGTTGGAAACATAGTCCGCATACAGATACATCCCTTGCATCGACGGAATGGCCTCACCCCGATAGACATAGCCTCCGGTGATCGACGACCCTTGACTATGGTCATACTCGAATACGGGTGGCTTGTGATTTAGCGTGGATACTCCTTTCGCGTCACTAAATTCGAGTGTGCCTTCATAGACATTCCATCCGTAGTTGCCTCCAGCTTCCACAACATTGATTTCTTCAATCGCATTTTGACCGACATCGGGCACCCACAACGCACCGCTTGCTCGGTCAAACGAAAAACGGTAGGGATTGCGAAATCCGTAAGCATAGATTTCTGGAAGGCAGCACGGGTCGTTTACAAACGGGTTGCTTGCAGGGATGACATACGGCGCATCGACAGCGTCGGTATGAACATCCAACCTGAGCAAGTTACCCAGCAGCGTTGTACGATCTTGACCGTGACCTCTCGGATCACCACCGCTTCCTCCATCGCCAACACCGATATACAAAAAACCGTCCGGACCGAATGCGAGCATGCCACCATTATGATTGGAGAACGGCTGCTCGATTTCGAGAATGATTTTTTCAGTCTCCGGGAGAATCCTGTCCTCAGACGTATCCCACTGCATTCTCGAGATTACGTTGCGACGCGGATTGTTCATCGAATAATTGATGTAAACATAACCGTTCAACGTGAAGTCGGGATCAAACGCCAATCCCAACAATCCTTGCTCTCCACCGGACAGCAGCCGGTCAGACAAATCAAGCACTGTCACTGTCGCGGTTACATCATCCGAATTTTCGAATACTCTGAGCTTTCCGGCTTGTTCAATGACAGCCAAACGACTACTGCCTGGAACGGCAGTGAGGTAAATCGAGTTTCTGAACTCAAGAGCTGGAAAAGCTTCGACCAAACCCACGTTCGCGACAGGGTTCGCTGACTGTATCAGCGGCGATGCTGTCTGAGAATTCGAACTACTTCCACATGCAATCAAACTTACAGCTAACAGTATTGTCGACACGACTTTTGCAGTCACTGGCTTCCTCTCACTTGGCACCGAGACATGATATATCTAAGTTGCTTATCTGAAACTTCAATCACATTTGTAGACACGTCAGCCTACGCCCATACAAGGTTATTCGTACTAAGTACAAGTCGATAGATTCATTCACTAACCACTAATACGCTGTTTGAACTCATACGTATTACCCACTTGCACGTGTTTTCTGCACACACGGATTAACGTACCCGAATCGAAAGCCTCAACTTATTTGACATGGATTGTCCTCAATCTTACGCTACCATACATGAACCAGTAGGTTTGCAAAGTATATAAGTCCGATTTATAAGCCCTTTTGGCTCTTTAATTTGACGACACTGCTTGCTCCATTCTTGATTAGAAGAATGTGTACGCAATATCGGGTCAAGTTCCACCTCACGTTCATTAGTTTGTTATACGCGTGTTGACCGACCGTATGATTAAGTCGATATTTCTACAATTGAATAAACCGCATTAAGTATGGCTAAGCTTTCAAGCACTTAAAATTACGACAAAGTAACTTGAGAATGAGTCAATCATGTTGACTCAGAATTCAGAATTCACCACCTACGTAGATTCTATTTCTCCAAATTTACTATCGACTCACGAAGCATATGCTTGAGATAAGGATGACGTTTTAGCTGTTGACCAGAAGTAGCGGCCCTCCGACACTTATCAATTGATGTAACACGATAACCTATATGTTCTGCGATTCGGGCGAGAATAAGATCTGTCGGTACCGGAATTCCAAGATAGGCGCTCTGATCAACTACAATACTCATAGCTCCTTTGTAACGCAGAGCGCTATATCCCTCAGCAAGCATTTTATGCATATCATCAAAATAACACCTGAGCATAATAGGTACTAGTCTATTGCGCCCATCCCTAACTCCAGTTTCTTTTTCTTTGATGGGAATAGATTTTTCTATCTCAGCACATATTTTCTCGACCAAATCAAAGTCATTAGTAACCTTTTCTTTTCGATTTAGCCGATAGTTTCTAATAAGACTCTTTCGAGCACCTTTTAACTCTTCCAAATTATAGAAGCCGCCAAGAACGAGCTCCATCTTGTATGATTCGAAGTAGTCGAATGAATTGGCATAAGGGGGCGAAAACACTATTGCTCCTATTTTCTTTGAGGCAATCTTTTTCTTTGGTATTTTCCTCATATCAAGCGCACTCATTTTGAATGCTTCTGAATAAACATTCCGCTGAAGTGGGTGATTCTTTATATCGCTAAGCATTTTCTCGACTTGCTCCTTAAACAAGCCTTGAACGTCAGTTACCTTAGAAATTCTAGTTGCAAGCCCATTGCCATCTTTCTTTCTATTTGAACAATCTTCAACTATCGCCAACCAAGCCACTTTTAGTAAGTCTCTAATTATTGGATCGGAAACTTGGGAAATCCAAGCATGTATCAGTTCCAAGTCGCTAAGGTTTGCAGTGCTGAAGTACCTCTCTAAATCGTTAAAATATTGGCTTCTTTTTATTGAATGCGCTTTGATGTTATCCAAGGACGTATATATACTCTTTAGACTTATCTTCTTATAATGTTCTGTTTTCACGTTTGTCATTAAAACAGAATAATCACTCACATCCAGACCTACTGATGCTATCCCAATCTCCTTACATGCTACATTTGTGGATCCTGAACCGCACATTGGGTCGACGACATAGTCTGTCTTAGGATCTATATCTAAACGGCCCAGTATCTTTTTAACAATATCTCCCGAATATGCCTCCCGATACCTAGCCCATCGATGATACGGTTGATCTTTTGACAGGGACGGATTAACTAAACTTTTAAATTCAGCAATTTTATCTGTAACTTTATAACGAACCTCCATCTCGTCAAAAGTTGAGCCCAAGCTTTTGCTCGAATAGACGTCTGCGAACCGAATTTCCTCGATTACTGTATCGGTCATCTCTGGAAGTTCATGCTGTCTCAAGTCACAACCTCTGTAGTTCTTCGCCAAATACCTTTTTCAAGCTCAAAGTGTCCACTATTGACTAAAACGTCGTCAACGACTGAAGAATCACCCAACATATCAAGGTATTCGGCTTCACAATTCTTTTCAATCATTCGCACAATCAGTGGTATTAGAGCTTTATATACGTGCACATGAATTTCTCTTTTTGTAAACGTATCAGTTTTCTTACATTGCGCGAATGCTGTATTGATTATTACGTCTTTTACAGATAAAAGAGGTAGCTCGTTAATTTTTTCTACTGATTTAGGGATTTTCCTAAAGGTGTATATAAAATCACCGCGAAGAGCGCCATCGTACCTCGAATGTGCAGTATCTCTGTAGATATCGATCGGCTCCTGATAAATAACACCATCACTTTCCAGAGTGAAGCCAGCATGAAGAGCAGCCTTCATAAGCGCAATCCAAACTGATAAATCCTTATTATTAAATGTGAATACTAACGG
>CAYULV010000148.1:0-9849 GCA_964445655.1 uncultured Granulosicoccaceae bacterium
GTACAGTGTCTGACACTTGCGGTAAAAATGGGTCTTAAAGCAGAGGATATTGCCGATACCATTTTCGCCTATCCGACCTATGCGGAAATTGTGAAGAAATCCTGTTCACGATTTTTGCGGACAAAGCTCTGACGCTTGGCGATTGCATCTTGTGAATGCTGCTACATGAATATTGGCTGCACGAACGGCTTGCCACACGCACTATCGACCCGATTGACGTTGTTTATCTGTCAAAGAGTCCCACCAGGCAGCATAAGGTGTATCCGGCGGTTGCTCGCCACTGAAATCGGGCTGATCGTCGTCCCACCAGACGGGGCCTGCCTCTCCGAGTAGTATTTTTGCTTGAATTACCGCGGTTCGGTTTTTGTTCACTCTCGCTTGCATCAATTGTTTCAGCGCTTTTCGACGTGTTGAATCATCAAGTGCCGGATTGGTGCACCGCTTCAGAACGCCTTTGGCTACCAGATAGCGTCCGTCTTCTGTGTGCGGTCGATCTTTTCGAGGCATGGGTTTTATCCATTTGGCGCTTGAGCGTATTACCGTGGAATTGGTGTTTGTGGATATCAGTCAGGATAAAAAGTATATCTGCACCTGAGGACATTCTTTTGACTGATCGAATATTTCTCAACCGGTGTGTGGGGTGCTTTTCTTACAAAATATTATAGGTTACGTGGATATGACAAGCCTCGATACGACGTCCGACAGGTGTGTGTCCGGATGGAGTGTGATTGCTCTGATATACGTATCATCGCTTCACTTGCGGTGTGCACATTATCGGAGAGCGACTAGAATCCGGAGCGGGTAGCCTGAACTTGTCTTGGATGCTCAAATTCGGGACTTGGATGCTCAATTTCAGGAATAGATCGTGCAACACAAGTCATATAAATAAAGTGACCTAGTACCATATTCGGGATAGAGCCTGTGTCGAGGGAGTTGACAGTACTGGCCGTAATCGAGTACATCAATGATCATGAATACGTCAACCTACTTTGCAGGTAGCTTAATTGGTTTGATGTTGTTGGCGGGATGCTCGGCCATTCCTCGCAACGCAGTCCCAGAAAGCTTAACCGAAGATACCAATCTGATCTCACTCGATAATGTGAGGTTTTTCGGAGACGCGCTACCGGAAGATGCCAGGCAAGTTGTCAGGAAAAAAGTTGACCAATCGATCGCCGGTCGACCCGAGGAATGGAACGGCGATCGTATTATTGATGTCAATCTGTTGATCATTACTGGTGGCGGACCGGATGGTGCTTTCGGTGCCGGATTGCTCAATGGCATGACAGACGGTAAAAACCGGCTTGAGTTCGAAGTAGTTACCGGCGTAAGCACGGGTGCTTTGATCGCGCCTTTTGCGTTCCTCGGACCCGAATATGATTCGGTCATCAAAGACCTGTACACCAAGTCGAGTACCAAAGATATCATTCAACAAAAGAATGCATTGGTTGGGCTTTTCTCAAACGCGCTATCTGACTCGAAGCCGCTGCAAGAACTCATTGCAAAAAATATAACCATGGAGTTCATGAAGAAAGTAGCCGATGAGTATGAGATTGGACGCAGGCTGTTTGTTGGTACAACCAATCTCGACGCTCAACGACCTGTTATATGGAACATGGGTGAAATTGCTAGTTACAACAACGAGGAAGCTTTGAACTTGTTCAGAAAGGTTCTTCTCGCATCAGCTTCGATTCCTGCTGCATTCCCTGCCGTTAAATTCGAAGTAGAAGCCAATGGTCAGATTTATAAAGAATTGCATGTAGACGGTGGTGTGACGAACAATGCGTTCTTTTTACCCATTCGGGTTGGACTTGGACAGTATTTGAAGGAGTTGGGCCTTCAGGTCAGGCCAACCATGTATGTCATTCGAAATTCCAGCTCTGCTCCGGCTTGGGAACCTGTTGGGAATAAAACCCTTGAGATAGCAAAACGCTCGATAGATACGCTGGTCAAAAGCTCGACTACTGGCGATCTGCACAAGCTGTATACATTTTCTCAGATCAACGACATTGGCTTTCGCATCACGAGTGTACCAAGCTCTTTCAAGCAAAAATCGAGAGAATTGTTTGACCCTGTGTACATGGGCAAGTTGTATGATGTTGGCTACAAGGTAGGCTTGAATGGCGTCACTTGGGATACAACTCCGCCTGGGCTGTAGAATGTGAAATTAGTCATCTGACTATTTTGGATAATACGATTCTATCGTTTCACCATTTCGCTCAGCAAGTTCTGCCAATCGATCCTTGGCTGATATTCCCTCGGCGTCCAATAAGCTATCGTCGGCTCCATTGCTCAACAGCCAGCGAATTGATTTAGCTGCTTGCTTTGATACAGCGTAGTGTAGTGGTGTCATTCGAAATTCGTTATCTTGTGCATTTATATTTGCCGCGCCAGAAGAGATTACTTTTTCAATAAGCTCCGGTCGATTACCTTGTGCTGCGAAATGTACGGCTCTCAAGCCACTTTTCGTTTGATCTTCAAAGGTGGCTCCTTTGTCTAGTAGAATTTCGACCAGTTCATTGTTGCGGTAGCTTAAAGCCATCAGCATCGGCGTCAGCCCTGTGTCTGAACTTACATCATGACTTGCACCGATGGAGATGAGTTTTGGGATTGACTGTTGACGATCATCTCGCATGGCTACTAACAACATAGCATTCGGATCCAAATCGATCCCTAGATTTTCAAGATCAGCCACCATACGATCACCAATCATAAATGCAGCACACTCGGCTGTGGATTTGGATCTGATCTTTGCGTCTTCACACTTCTTCTGGGCTAATTGTTCAGCCTCGCTTTGAGATGCAGCGTCGGCGACTGCGCCACACACATCTTTTCCCGACCCGTCATTGCCGTAATAAAATGCTCGTTGCTCACCTCGTCGTCTATGTACAAAGTACTCCATATGGCAGGTTGATCCAAAATAGATCTCAGTTGCTAGTTCAATATGTTCGAAATCAACGGCATCATCAGAAAATGTATTAGTAGATAGCGTAATGGCAAATAGATATAAGAGGTAATGTATAAAACTATATGAGTGACTCATGTCTTGCTATCTCAATATTATTTTTTGATGCATTTTAATCCCGTTATAGAGGGCGTCGTTCACGTTCTGTCACGGCGATTATCAGTGCGCAAGGCTATCGTCTATTATTCGGGTTGCGAGCTCTGGTGCATCATGAGCACCATAAACCCCATGCTCTTTTTGAATGCGGGTTGCAAGAAAATAGTTTGCAGCTGCGTCACTGGCGTTTCTGATCATCAGCGATGCCTGTATGGCTCTCGCCATTCGTGACGTCAGACTTCGAGCAGCGCCTTGGGTGAAATTACGTGAGTGTATGTCCGACTTCAATGCATCGACAAAAATATCCAATTGCTTGTCGGCACCACGTGACAAATCAATTTCGTTGAATAATACATCTGAAGCTTCGGGAGATTTTTCCATTGCCCGTAAAATATCCAGACTCTGAATATTTCCGCAGCCTTCCCAGATTGAATTTAATGGAGATTCGCGGTATAGGCGAGGCAGAGTGGATTCTTCTACATAGCCGCTGCCTCCGAGACATTCCATGCATTCGTAGACCAGGTGTGGAGTTCGTTTGCAAATCCAGAACTTCCCAACCGGTGTAGAGAGTCGAGTCAGTAGCTGTTCTGTTTCGTCCTCTGGTTTATCCAGCGCTGCTGACAGACGAAAGGTTTGCCACATGGCGGCTTCCGACTCCACTACCAAATCTGCGAGTACATTCTGCATGAGTGCGTGTTGGTTCAAACGTTTACCGAAAGCATCCCGATGGGCGCAGTGATGAAGTGCCTGAGCAACCGCTTGGCGCATTAACGATGCTGAGCCCAACATGCAGTCGTAACGTGTCAATGAAACCATCTCGATAATGGTATTGACCCCTCGACCTTCTTCACCAATCAGCCATGCTTCAGCATCGCGAAATTCGATTTCACTCGATGCATTGGACCAGTTGCCGAGTTTGTCTTTAAGACGCTGTATCTGAAAGTGATTGAGTACACCGTTTTCAGTCCAGCGTGGCATCAGAAAGCACCCAAGGCCCACATCGGTTTGTGCCAATACAAGAAATCCATCACTCATGGGCGCCGAACAAAACCACTTGTGCCCCGTGAGTCGATAGAGTTGTCCACCACCGGGTTTGCCGACGGGCTTTGCAGTTGATTGGTTGGCACGAACATCGGAGCCACCTTGTTTTTCTGTCATTGCCATACCCATGGTCAACCCAGGTTTGTCATACCAGGGAATATTTCGGCCATCGTATTGCCGCGCTGTGACCAGCGGTATCCAGCGTTCCGCTATATCAGGTTGGTGGTGCAGTGCTGGTGTTGCGGCGAATGTCATGGTGGTCGGGCAGGTGGTTCCACATTCCCCCTGATTGTGCAGATAGACCAGCGCCGCACGCACCACATGTGCACCCGTACGGGAATCCTGCCAGGGTAAGGATGGTAATCCGGCTTCTATCGCGTGCGCCATTATCTGATGATAGGCAGGATCGAAATCGATCTGATTGATTCGTTGTCCAAACCGATCGTGGGATCTGTATTGAGGTTTGTTGACATTGGCTCGTATGCCATCAGACATCATCGTCTCGAGCGCTAACTGTCCGTAGTCACGCAGAGCATCATTGCCCCAGCTTCCACCGAACTGACTTACAGCTGACTGTAGTGCGTTGTCGGATAGATACAGATTGCTGGAAAATTCCGGTGGTTGATTCAGAATTTTATGTGTTTCGTAAGCGGGCATCATCGGTGCCTCTTCGCTGTTTGATTGTTGCATCTACCGCTCCCTGTTTGCTTGGTGGCTCTGGAATAGATTCCATATTCATCTGTAAAAATTACAGACACTAACCAACTGTCTCTGATTCAGTTACATGAAAGTGTTCCATAAGCTCGGCACTGGATCGCAAATGTGCCATTGCCTCTGTAGCGAGCTCGCGAGTGAGAGCACCTGAGTTCATTTCTTTGCCGATCGTGGATGATTGTCCTGCCCACAGCGAAACAAAGTCACCCGAGCCCTGTGTCGCGTCTTTCAAGGGAGCAAGGCCCGCGATCGCGTAAGGGTAGTCAGGTACGTCAGTACTGACAGGTCCGGCTTCTCTGATAATGCGATTGCTGAAACTGCGAGCCAGACGTCCGGTAAATACGTTTGTCAGAACCGTAAATGGAGGTTGAGCGTCATTTAACAACTGGCGATGATGATCATTGATGGTAGATTCGGGCGTCTTCAAGTAGCGAGTACCAATCTGAGCTGCGGAAGCACCCAGCATGAATGCCGCCGCAATGCCTCTGCCATTCGCAATTCCACCTGCGGCGACGACAGGTAGATCGATCGAAGCGCTTATCTGTTGTACCAGCGAAAAGGTACCGATCTGACTTGTATTGTTGTAGTCCTTGTGTTCCTCGTCGAGGAATTTACCTTGATGTCCACCTGCTTCACAGCCTTGTGCAATGATTGCATCGCATCCATTGTCAGCCAGATACCGAGCTTCATTGACAGTGGTTGCAGATGACATGATACAAGCACCGGTCGCTTTTATACGTTCAACGAGGTTGGCAGAAGGAAGGCCGAAATGGAAGCTGACAACCTCAGGGCAGAGTTCTTCAACGAGCTCGCAACGTTTGTCATTGAATGAACGCACCGAAATCGTACCACCTGGATGCCCTTTGGCTCCAACTTCCTGGTAAAGGCTTTCAAGTGATTTTCGCCAATGGGCCTCACGGTTTTCGTTGCGAGGTTTTTCCTTGTGGCAAAAGAAATTCAGGTTGATCGGTTTGTCACAGCGAGAACGAAAACTGGCGAGGCGATTGGCTATTTCGTCGCAACTGATCATCGAACACGCCATAGAACCTAGACCGCCGGCATTGGATACAGCGATTGCCATGTGCTGATTCTGTGCACCTGCCATGGGTGCTTGGATGATTGGTAGCTCGATACCAAACAGCTTGGCGATGGATGTCGTCTTGCTCATGGTGAGTTCACATCGTTCTAACTATGCGCATATCCCTTGATCTAATTGTAAATCTAACACAACAGCCCAGACAAAGCTCCAAGTTCACTGACGATTATGGGGTCTGACACACAGGTACCCGATCCTCCGGGGTTTGGTGAGGGTTTGTGGGACTCAGCAATCCACAAACGAGTTGTAATAAAGGGTTATGCGATCAATTTCAGAAGAACAGTGCAATATCGAGTTGAATGAAGTCTTCGTTTGAAAACAAGGACAAGATTGGGTCGTCATCGGCATTTTCCCATAGCCTCATCAGAAGACTTGCTTTGATATTGTCACCAAAGCGACGGCTGCCTTCGAGCGAAATGATTTGACCGCCGCCATCAAGGTCAGCGAACACGCCCAGCAGACCTTCCAACGATTGTTCGTCATTCAGTGCGAGACGTAACCCGAGCAACAGATCATTTTGAAAGGGTTGACCTATGTCATCATCGCGGTCATCGAATAGCCATTCGCTGACTATACCCAGGTCGGCTCCTGATTCTCTGATGTCAAAAAAGCTGTATTCGAATCCGCTTACCAGCGCGAAGTGGTCTTCGATCTCGTCCGCTTGTCGATTGACCACCTCAGCTTTCAAAAGCCAGCTTTCCAGTGTTGCTTGTATATCCAGGCCAATTTGTGTTGTCTGGTAATAAAATGGAAACAGTTCGCCTCGTTCTGGATCGAATCGTATATCGGGATCTCGAGCCGTTCCACTAAAAGCGCTCAGTCCAACATCCCAGATACCCAGTGTCGTTGAGACTCTGGCCGCGACATCAACATGCCGTTCTTCACTACTGGACTCATACTCAGCGAGATCGTCGTTGATAATCACCGGCGTTCTGGGTCGTCCATCAACGCCTGCAAATGTGCGTTCACGGAAGCCAGGTAGAATATAGAGATCTATATCTCCCCAGTCGCGCGGTAACAGGACGTTGATCATAGGCTGTCCAAGTTTCGCCGATGCATCGTCGTTTTCGACTGAGTCGAACTGGTTGATAACATCGACGAAATTAACTGACTCGGCGACACCCCAGAAAACCTTGCCCAGACCTACACGAGCCTCCCAGCTGTCAGCCACATGCGTATAAATGAATTCACGAAAATCTACGTGTGTACGCTCGTCGTCTCGCCCATCGATACGAGCGAAAGGTGTGATAGTGACACTGCCTGAATCACCGATACTTCGATAAAATTCAATTTCGCTGGCTAACGATACGTTACTACGATGATCCGCCGAATGATCGGCGTCGCTGGTAAATGCCTGAAATTGCAAGGCGACATTGCCACGAGTTTCCCATTCAGACTGTGCGTAGACAGAAGCGGTGTTGCCGCCCATTGCGACAAACAATGTCAAACATGCGGAGAAACGGATGTTGCCCATTACGATTAACGAACTCGTTTCAATGCATTACTGGAAAAATCTTTTTCAGTCAGCCCAGTTTTAAATTTGTAATTTGAGAATTCAAGTGTCGTGCTTTTGCCCGTTTGCTCATTGTCCATCTGCATGACTCCCGGGCGCCAGAACTTGTCAAGATATTGATTGTAGTCACTGGAGACAAGCGTCTTGAGTGGTGAGTTTTTACGATCAAAGAATTCGACTTTGACGGAGACCATTCTTTCCTGGTCAATCCAATTTATCAGGCGAGTGTATCCAGAATGTTTGTAAGCCGGATAAGCTTCGACTCTGTAGACTGGGCGACCATCGAACTCATCATTACCAAGATACTTGTAAGTATACTTGTCTACTTCTTGTGAGCTTATATCTTCAAACGCAAACTCACTACCCATGAAGGGGCCAGACTTGTTTTTCGAAGAAATTCGTTTGACGCGTTTCAATGCTGGTAGATACAACCATTGTTCATCTGGTTTTACTGCATGGGAGTACGTCAGACTGGCCGTTCCCTTGACGTCAGCCGGTTCGTCAAATATTGACATGCTTTTGTCTCCATCGCCAGGAACTTCCAGAATGCGCGAACGCATGCGACGGGTGCTTTTTTTACCCGAGCGATTGACCAGTGTCATGGTCATCGTGGCCTCCGAGTCTATAAATCCATTGTCTTGCTCTTGAACAGCGGTGGCAATTTCAAGACCACGCTCTTCCGGGGTTTGTGCGTTGGCGCTACTTACCGACAATGCCAGTGCAGCAATTGGAAAAAATAAAGTTGAAAAACGTAAAGGCAGTGTGACTTTCATGTTATTCCCTTGAATGCTGAATTATCGATTGTAGTGAGTAGTGGTATCTGCATCACGTGACGCTTACTTATTGACCTGATACCGACTTGCCCACTTTGATTTACGCAATTGGATTTACGAAATATTGTTAACCTATGCACGCTGTGGAGCAGAGCTAATAGAAGCCGGATTTACAGGGGCGGATTGCTTGGGTTTTTTATCTCCGTCGACCAGTAGCAACAAGGCTGGCAGAAAGAGAAAATCCACAATCAGAGCGATGGCAATTGTAATCGCTGTCAAGAGCCCCATCTCGGCATTGACTTTGAAGTTTGACTGCGCAATGACGAGAAAGCCTGCAACCAGGACAACCGTTGTGACTGTCAGCGCCACACCCACGGTATTGAATGCATAACGAATCGCATCCTCGGCATTCATGCCGCGCTCTTTGCGTGCTCGCAGGTATTTGCTCAGGAAGTGGATGGTGTCATCCACAACAATTCCGAGTGTCATTGCGACCACGACCGAGACCGCCAGGCCGACTTCACCCACCAGAATGCCCCAGGCGCCAAAAGCCATCAGCGCTGGTGCAAGATTAGGGATCAAGCTTAGTGCGCCAAATTTTATCGAGCGAAGCGCTACAACGAGAATGAGTGATATCAACACCAAGGCGATAGCTGTGCCGGACAACATGCTGATGATATTACGCATTCCTATATGTGAAAACATGACCGTTGGGCCGGTGGCCAGTGATGCGATAGAGGGTGTGTTGGCTTCCATCCACGCAAAAGCTTCACGTTCGATTCGTAGCATGTCCTTGGTCGATACGGTCTCCAAGGTTGCGGTCAAGCGAGTGGTGGACTTGTCGAAGTTGATCTGGTTGTTCAAATCTAGACCATAGGGCAGAGACATTTCATACAGTAATAAATACTGTGCAGAAAGCTCTCGACTATCTGGCAGCACGTAGTAGTTGTCGTCATCGCCATGCATGCTGCGGTTCAATCGTCGCATGGTTTCGGTTATGGCGGTGACATGCTGAACTTCTGGTAGAGCCGTCAGGTAATTTTCGAATTTTTCTACCTCGCCAAGAAACTCAGGCTTACTGACGCCGCCTTCTTCCTTGGAGTCGAGTGAAAAATCAATCAAATAAAGGCCCGAGAGCTTATCGGTGACTTCATCCGTTGCGACGCGAAAGGGCACGGACCGATCAAAGTAGTGAACGAAGATATCGTTCAGATCATTTTTCGGTGTCAACAAGGCGAGACCAAGCATGACCACGCCCATTGACCAGAAAAGTGGGCGTCGTTGCTTGATCACGAAATTGGCAAATGTATCCATGAAGGTGCCTTTCCGCGTGTCTCGTACCTTTGCTCTGGCAGGCAATATCGCGACAAAAGCGGGCAGGAAGGTCACAGCAAGAAAGAAAGCGAAGAGGACACCGATGGAGGTGATGTTGCCAAGATCACGGAACGGTGGTGCGTCGCTGAAATTCATGCTTAGAAAGCCAATCGCGGTGGTAATGGACGTTAGAAAGATAGGCGTGAAGTTGATTCTCAGGCTTTCGACGACCGCTGATGGCTTGTCCATACCGCGTCGCAGGTTGTGATAGAAGGTAACGAGAAAGTGTACGCAATCGGCAACCGCGAGCGTCAGTATCAAGGTTGGAGCCGAGGCGGAT
>CAYULV010000149.1:0-9801 GCA_964445655.1 uncultured Granulosicoccaceae bacterium
GATGATGCTCGAGAATGGGTGAAATTTTACTTCGACGAATCAAGAGTTGGATCAATAGAGATTCATCAGTGGTTTGAAGGGGGATGCATGCAAAATTGCTCTGAGAAAAGTAAACAGTCAGGAAATTCCAAAATCAGAGCGTATGCGAACAGCGTCCTGGTTTCAATGTCCAAAGGTGGGGAGAAGCCTAAAGATGCTGCTTACTGGATAACGATGGCTGACGACCGGATCGTGACGTCAGACATTCCCTTTCCATGATTTTGTAAATCTGAAATCAGGCGAGATAAACCTTATTGCCCACCGATTGAAGGGGGCTGTCGTTCACGCCAAGGAAGAGCTGTAACCGGGACACTCAGGTTGATTGGCCAGGTTCCTTGTCTTTTACTGAAAAAATTTTGCGCGTACATACCATTTTCGATCGCGGGAAAGGCGAAAGACCCTGAATTTGGTGCGGGGATTATGGCGATGGGTATCTAATGTATCGAATTCCCATCTCGACTCAGGACGCTTCATTGTCATAGACCTTGATCACCTGTCAAGTTAAGCGGCCAGTGCCTGATCAGAATTTCGTCCTGTTTATTCCACTTACATCGCTTTACGCGATGAAACCCATCTGATGAAGCCCTTCAATGGTGCACCGGTTTGAGATGGCTTTCCGCCACTACAATGTCCGAGTTCGTTTGACCCGGCAAGACTACCTATGGGCGTGATTCCTTAGGTGTGGCAAACTAAATCAAACCTCTGAACAGCTGTACGGGTGTCTGGTGCAGACAGCGAAGATGTCCTAAGCAATAAAATGCACTCCACAATGCCTACGCTGTTAAAATTGCCTCGATATTTGGCGCCAATCTACCTACCAGATGAATGACGAGTTAACGGAAGCTTAGGCACACTATTAAACAATGTTGTAAAGTTGCGCTGAAAAAGCGCTCGCTTCCGACACTTACGCGCTGCTTGGAAATTACTAGATGCTGACAATAAAACGTCTCGATATAGATGAGGCATATGCAATCATTGCTGCTGCCCGGGCCAAGGCTGACGAAATCGGTGTGCCAATGTGTATTGCCGTTACCGATGAAAGTGGCAATCTCATCGCATTCGAGCGCATGAATGGTGGAAAAATCACCAGCATTGATCTGGCTATAGATAAGAGTTTTGCCGCGGCAGGTGTCAGAAAAGGTACCCATGCGCTGGGTGAGGTTAGTCAGCCGGGCAAACCAGCCTACGGACTATCGTCTACGTTGGGTGGCCGCATGGTGGTGGTCGCTGGCGGTCTTCCAGTGCTTCTGGACGGGGAGGTCGTAGGCAGCATAGGCGTCAGCTCAGGATCTCCTGCCCAGGACCTTGAGGTCGCTGAGGCTGGCTTGCGCGCCTTTACAGAATCCAACACATAAACAAATCACACGAGAAAACAGATATGAACAAACCCGTAGTCGGCTTCATCGGCCTTGGTCTCATGGGTGGCAATATGGCTGAATGTTTGCTCAACAACGGCTTCAAACTGAATGTGATGGGGCGAAACAAGGATGCAGTCTCAGCCGCCACTGCACTCGGCGCAACCGAAGTAAGCACGCCCAAACAGCTTGCGGAAGCCAGCGATATCATAATGCTCTGTGTGACCACGTCGGATGTGGTTGAGAGCTTGATCTACGGCGATGACGGCATATTGGCTGGGGCTAAAAAAGGGGCTGTGGTGATCGACTATGGCACCTCAATTCCTGCATCGACGCGGAAAATTGGAGCCGACCTCGCCAAAAAAGGTGTTGGTATGCTCGATGCACCGCTGGGTCGAACACCTGCCCATGCCAAAGATGGTTTGCTGAACATAATGGCGGCCGGCGACAAAGAGACCTTCGAGAAAGTGAAGCTGGTCCTTGATGTCCAAGGCGAGAATGTTTTTTACTTTGGTGATCTTGGGGCAGGCCATGTCGCCAAACTGATCAACAATTTCATGGGTATGACAACTGTTTGTACCATGAGCCAGGCGTTCGCTATTGCGAAACGTGCCGGCTTGGACCCTCAGCAACTGTTTGACGTCATGTCTGCAGGCCCTTCGAATTCGCCATTCATGCAATTTTGCAGAAAATATGCAGTGGATGGTGTCAGTGATCTGGGTTTCTCCATCGCCAATGCGAACAAGGACATCGCGTATTTTGTTCAAATGGTCGAAGACATGGGTACACGGGCACAGATCGCAGAGGGGACGGCGTCCAATCTTCAGGCGGCGCTGGATTCTGGTATGGGTGACGGCAATGTTCCCGAAATATTTGATTACTTTGTAAAACTGCAGAAATAATCTGGAGCGATGGTCAAGTATTCGTCAATATCCGTTGCGCCTGCGATCGGCTAACAAGTCGAGAAAGTCATAAATTCTTGAGCAGGTTTGGGTGTTGACTGAATCTTGAGTGCCGGATACATCGTAGAGCTCAAGAGATCTGCGCGTGGTTAAGCGGTTTGATGGTTTGACGGTTTACGCGAGTGCATTCCTGATAGACCTATTTCAATCTGAAATTTGTATGTCCAGATGAATTTGACCATGCCGCAACCGTCTCCCGATATGAGTGTGGCTGAACCCACTCTTCTGGTCGGCATTTACAAAAATCATTGGCCAATATATATTTTTGGCCAATTCGGTTACGGGTAATTTTTCTTGCTTCTTTGGAACGGGTAGAAGAAACCCTTATGTGTCGGATGGCGAGGCCAGTGTCTGCGAGTATCGCCTGTCAATCGAAGCAGGCAAGAAATTTCGTCGCCCATTCTTCAAGAAGAATTTTTTGACTTCGATGATCTCTGAGCCTGAACTAGCAGGCGGAACAGGTCTTGAAAAACCATATCAACTGATGCGAGCAGTTGATGCTGATAAATCCAGATATAGGTGTAGTGATACGACGTCAGTTCAGACAATTTGTTGATAGTCTTACCTGCGGTAGAAATAGATTGCTTTGTTCGCATTGCCTAGGATTTCGGCAGCAAGTAGCTAAATATGCAGAAATATAATGTCCCAGATCAGAGATAGAATTTTCAACCAGATTTATGACCTGTCTATTAAATTCAGACTCTGTTTAATGGGTGTCAAAAATAACGTTGTAAAAACTGAAAATGGAATCGCGTATTACGAAGGAGGTAGTAAATTCGATGACGTTATTATTCTGATTCATGGATTTTCTGATAGTAAGAATGGACACTTGGTAGTTGCAAAAAAGCTACTGTTTAAATACCGAGTTCTGATTCCGGACTTGCCGGGATTTGGTGATAACGTCAAAAATCGCCAGGAAAACTACACTCTGTCCTTTATGTCTGACAAAGTCATTGATTTGTTGCGAGAAAAAAAACTCGAAAAGGTGCATCTTCTGGGAAATTCTTTGGGTGGGGCGGTCGCCATGGACATTGCATACAAAGTGCCTGAGTTGGTAAAGAGCCTTGTTTTGGTGGGGAGTGCTGGTTTTTATAGGTCGGATATTCGAACTGTTCAAAACGAAATTCTCGAAGGGAATTATATTTTCGACGTAAAATCTGATCATGAATTCAAATTGCTGGTGGAAAGGCTTTTTGCCAAGCCGCCTAGAATTCCAAGGTTTCTTTTTGATTTTCTCTCGAAGAATTTTCAAGCGCAAGGGAGCTGGTATAGGAAATTGCTGGATGATCTAGCAGCTGGCGTTCCTGCTGATAGTATTACTGAGAAATCATTAGACGATTCATTTAATAACAAGGCTAGGAATTTTTCGATGCCTACCTTATTGCTTTGGGGTGATGAAGATAGATTTTTTCCTGTGGAGATAGCCGAGTTTGCAAAAACCATCATCCCGAATTCGAAGCTGAGAATACTGAAAAATGCGGGGCATGCCCCACAGCACGAAAATCTAGTGGACTATATGGATGAGTTGTTGGTTTTTTTAAAAGAAAGTGAAAGTAACAACCATTTTGCAGGTGATATATGAAATCAGGTTTGAAATATTTTGTGATCGCATCTTCTTTGCCAGCGACAATTTGGCCAATATTGGGTCTTGCGATATCCAATGTCCGTCGAGGGGGGGATCTTGATTTTATGTATATAGCCGTAGTTGTTCCATTGCTATTTGGTCTTTTCAATTTGATTTCGTCATATGTCAAGTTTGAGAGAAACAAGAGAAATATGCTTTTTACCGGTCTGTTTATTGGTCTGTTAATGGCAAGTATTGGTACTTTAAATGGTGTTCCACAAAGAGTGTATGGACTAAGCGGCAATATGTCCTATCTGGTTTTAATTGGTGGTCCCATATTTTATGGAACAATATGGCGCTTTGTTGTTCATCCGCTTGAGAAGGCGTTTATCAAATAGTCGAAACCAGAACACTGATCTGAGGGATGCGCTTTTTTCTGCACAGATCGATAAAATATCCAGATATTCTGGCAAGTCATCTTTCGCTAAAAATCTCGTATAGATATGGAGCTTAAAAATGGACGAAGACGATACCCGACTAGCTTTGGCAGAAAAAATATTGGATGAAATGATACAAGCCGAGCGTAAGGGTCATGAGGATTATGAGCTGTTCGTGAAGCATTTCGATAAAGATACTTTGAAAGATTTTGGACCTACACGATTCAAAAAAGAGATGATGTGTATTCGTGAAGATCTGGGTGAATACCAAAGCCGAGAATACCTCGGATCTCTCAAAGGGCATGTCAATCCGGACTATCCTGATAAACACCCTGAATGCATTAGATATAATTGGCGCGGTATCTTTGAAAAAAACGAAACCTTGATTACCTTGGGTATTCACAAGAAAGGTGATATATATCTCGTCAATGAAATCATGTACCGCTGATTTTCTCTAGCATTCTCAAGATAAAGCAGTGCGTTTCACCGCCAGGAATTTTCTATTCGGTCGCTTTCGGTTCAGTAGTGAAGTATTCATGGTTCCAATATTGAATAGTCAGCGAAAATGTCCGGCTGGACGGGCGAATCTCCCTTGAGCGTTATGTAAAAAACTACTATTCGTTTTTTAGTTGTCGTGACTTGCTCGGACAATTTGTCATCTCAATGGAGATGTTAGGGGGGATATTGGCTGTGGAATTGATGGCGCAGCTCGATTCTACAGCCGTGAACGAAGGTACGTTAGTAGCGCGGTTGTAGGCCTATGTAAACTCTATCTAGTAGAGTGAATCAACATGAATTTGTTATCGATAGCTTTGTTAAATTTCTCGCTATGTCGATCGGCGCACATAAATACAGTGAGCTCATGTGTTCAGGAATAAATTCACGTACCAAGTAATATAAAACCCAGGTAAAAATACCAATGTAGTGGGTAGTTTCGCCGCGTATCATTATTTGGTGTATTCGAAAATTTGTTGTGTGAATGGGCTATCAAACTTGATCATTATGAATGTGCATTCATTGGTGCATATAGCATTCAAAAACCGTTTGGTTTGTTAGGGAATTCCTGATCTTTGAAGGCTGGTCTGGTGTTCGGTTAGCGCGGTTTTTGAGAGTAGAAAAATTCGTAGGTAGAAGAAGTCAGAGAAGAATTACCACTTAGCCCTATGTTTTTCTAGTTAACGCGAGTGATATCACAAACTGTAATTCAGACTTTCTTTAGCATGTTGGATCTGAGTGGCAGGCGTTTTTACAGAAAAATATTTACATAAAAAACAAAAGCTTACTGAAAGTCTTACGTCGATAGTTAAGTCGATATCCGATTTGTGTACTAACCTTCCACTTACCAAGGAGGTCGTTCATATCTCTTGGTAAGTATCGCCAGAGATTAGCTGACCAACTCATGCTGACAAGTATTTTAAAAATGGTCTCCAGCTGGCTTTCCTGTTCTAAAAGGAAGGTGGCCCCGTTTGTCAGTCAGGCGAACTTCCCTCACAAAGGTTCTGTTGATGGTGTTTGGGCTAAGCCTGTAGTAGTTTGGATAAGCTTGCTCGGCATTGTGTTGCTTGCAGCACTTCTACGGTTATTCATGCTTTCCAGTCAAAGTCTGTGGTTGGATGAGGGTGCGTCTCTGGCAATGACTGACTCTGAATCTATCAGGGGTACGTTTGACACTCTTTGGTCAATAGCTGGGGGTGATAAATATCAGGCAATTTACTTTCTGATTTTAAGTAGCTGGCGCTCTTGGGTGGGAGATAGTCAGTTCTTATTGCAATCTCTTTCCGTAGTTCCTGGCATACTCACTTCTCTCTTTATCTTCCTGTCCGTTAATATACTATTCGGCGCGCGTCATGCCGTGTATGCAGCTCTGTTTGTTGCTTGTAGTGCATTTTGCATATCGTTCAGTCAGGAAGTCAGGCCATATGCGTACTTGATCTGTGTAGCGTCTCTTCATCTGCTCGCAATGACGCCAGCCTTGAGAGATCCGAAACCTTTGAATATTTATCGCTGGCTCTTTGCGTTCGTGACACTTCTCGCGACCCTTAGTAGCGTTTTCCTGGTGGTCTTTGTTACAGCGCTTGCCTTGTCGCATTTGTTTGCCGTTCGACGTATTAAAAGCTGGTTTCATTGGTGGCTACCATCCATGTTGTTGTCTATTCCAGCGTTTGTTTATTATGGGAACACGCCAGCAAGAACAGATGTGTCGATTGATGCCATAAACAGTACAGGCAGTCCGATCTGGGAGAATATGATTTATGCGCTTTATTCTCACTTGGCGGGCCAAACATATGGGCCAGCGGTAAACGCTCTCCGAGAAACTGATAATGTCCGCGCTTTGTTAGCTGACCATGCGTTTAGTTTAAGTTTTTTGGCATTGCTTGCATTCGCCTTGATTTGGTATGTGTTCCAGGCGTTGCGTAAATCTGTCGAACAAAACGCAAATGTTAACTATGTGAGATATTTTGTCTTACTTTTTGTTATTTCATTTGTTCTGGCTGCAGGTTTTGCTTTTTTTACATCTATAAATTGGATGCCACGTCACTCCTTTTATTTAATTGTGCCTGTCAGTGTATTGATATCGATAGCAGTTGTGCAAAGTGCTCAGATAAATTACGAAAAACGGGAATCAACAGTGCCTCGATTTTCAATCCTTGTTTATCCATTGTTGTTGTCTATCAATCTGTACTCTAGCTACCAGTATTTTTTTAAGCCAGAGCATCTACTCGACGACTATCGATCCGCGGCCAGTTACTTGTCTGAAAATGTGAAGGAGGAAGATTCCTCATTGATGCTCTGGGGCGAGCCATACCTGTTGTCCTATTATGGCGACTCACGTACCAAGAGCGTATGGCGTCTTGAGAACCCAAATCTTATTATGGGCGAGATAGACGAGGCGTCTATAACAAGTGCTAACGTATATATCGTTATCAATCGAGAATCTACCTGGAGGCGATATTCAGATGCCTTGCTTGGGCAGCTGAATCAAGCCTATAAGCTAGTGCCGAAAGCGCAGTTCACCAACTTCGCTATTTATGAACTGGAAACAAACAGCACAACGTTTGCAAAGAATACTCTGGATACTCAGGACTTCCTGGATACTCAAGGTGTTCCGGATATTCAAGGTCTTCAAGGTCTTCAATAAGAAAGTCATCGTAGTATCTGGATGAAGCCCCTTGATTCTCGCTTTAAGTACTGGGCGTTGAAAATTTCTGGGTGGAAAATCGGTAGCACCAATCTGTATGGCTTTGGTGACTTGGTTTCTATCCGAGTCCCGGGCGGAAATGTCAATAAGTGGTAGGTGATTGCGGTCAGGCTTTTGATTTAGCCTGTTGCGGATTGTGAACCCATCAGCCCCAGGTACTTCGATGCCGAGTAAAGCCATATCAAGCGGATTCTATTTTAAATGCGACATGGATTGCATGGCATTAGCGGTTGTCTCTACATCATGTCCGGATCTGGATTTCGCCAATTCTATTTGTTGCGTTGAGTTACTTGATTAACAACTATCAGGGTTCTCCCTATTATTAAGGCCCATATGTTCTTGCTGCTTAGTTTTAACTGATTACGTTCGCGTAGATATTTTAGTTGCATCCTATGCTTTCGGCTAAATATTGATTGGTAGTTAGCATTCAAATAGGGGTAGGTATTTCAATAAACAAGACACACATAAAATTTGACAATTCTCTATACTGAGCGGAGATTAAGGGAGCTGTTTGGTGTTTTTTGGAAGTGATTTTATGTCTGCAATTTTGTGTAAGTCGAACGTGATTCGCCCGACCACTAACGGGAAGGAATTCGCCAAGTGTCAACCTGCTGCGTTGACGATGGTTGGCATCTTGTGTGTGTTCTTTGTGTTTTGTCCACTGTTTTCAAAACAAGCTCATGCTGATGAAAGTAATCTGGATACGGCTTTGCTGTTAGCAGATATTTTAAGGGCTGCTAGACGAGAGATTGCCAGCCTTCAACCGACCATCAATGATGAATCGATCGGTGATAAAGGGCTGAGCGGTGACGTTGTGCAAAAAAATATCATCGCCCGCCTTGAAGACTTGCGAGAGCCTGATGTTTTGAGCCGCCCCGCCGATGAGCGAGAGGCAAAGCTTATTCAAGCGCAGCTTGATTCTATGCGTGAAATTCTTGACGAAAACCAATCGCTTATCAATAACAAGGGTATCGGCTTCAAAGGGTTTGTACCCGCTGTTTTCGCACAGTTAACTAATGAGCGTTTTGGTGAAAAGGTTGGTGATATAGCTGAAATTAAAGTCACAGCGCCATTGGAATATGTACGTAATCGAAAAGCACGGCCGGACAAATGGGAGCGCGGTGTCATTGAAGATCGTTTCAAGTCAGACGAATGGGTGCGTGGCGAACTGTTTTCTGAAGATGCTGACGGTAAACGTGGTTCAGCTTTTCGTGTCATGGTGCCGGAATACTATAGTGAGGTTTGTCTTGCATGCCACGGAAGCCCCAAAGGAGAAGTGGATGTTACTGGTTACCCTAAAGAAGGCGGGCACGAGGGTGATCTCGGCGGTGCTATCAGTATCACTCTCTACGATTAAGTGCTCGTAGTTAAAGAGCACCAGGCCCGTAAATTTTTCGTATGAAGAATTTCTCGATCGTTACGCGTTTGATGCTCCTTTGTACATGCCTACTGGCCGTACTGATTGGTTCGAATATATACCTTAACAGGGCGTTGTCCAGTAGTACCGATACGCTTGTTGAAGAGACCAGGCTCGTAGGTGTCATGACGAACGCCAATGCTGCGGCCAATGCCTTTGGTGATCTTAAATATTGGTTGACAGATCTGGCTGCAAGCCTACTTGTGCGCTCTGAGTTGGAGGCGGAAAACGCGCGTGAGCGGCTTGATGCCGAATTGGATCTATTGTCACCTTACAAGCCGGAAGTGGTTGATACCATCAGGGCTGATGTTGACAAAATGGTTGAGCAATCACTCAATGCTGTCGACGCTTATACGGATTCGCAACGCGTGATGGGCAACACCCTGATGGCTGCATCGCGTAGCTACATCATGAAAGTTGATGCGCAATTTGCGGAATTGGTTCGAGATCTTGAATCCCAAGTCCAGGTGCACAGTGATACTGCCCTTGAAGCCACTGACCGAACAGTGCGAAATTCATTCGGGCTGACTGCCGCCGCCAGCTTTCTGGGACTGTTATTAACAGCATGGGTTGTTCAATCCATTCGTACGCCTTTAAGAAGTCTTGTATCTGCGATGGGTGATATCACCAGTGGAAATCTGGATACAGAAATTCCGGAGCCGGGGCATGACGAGATTGGTGCGATGTCCCGTACGTTGGGTTTGTTTCGTGATAGTACGCGTGAGCGTAACCGACTGCAGCTCGAACGAGACAATACGGCCAATGCGCTCCAGGAAACCCAGTCTCAGTTAAATGCTGCCTTGGATAGCATGTCCGATGGATTCTGTT